>CAYUYC010000023.1:0-10638 GCA_964448945.1 uncultured Burkholderiaceae bacterium | reverse complement strand
GCGCGGTCGGTTCGGCCGGCTTCCGCAAGGTGTTTCGCGAAGCCGACGCCAAGAGCCTCGCGCGCGATCAGGCGCGCCGTCTGGCCGAACAGCTCACCACCGTGATCGAAGCGGCACCCGATGGATTCATCATCGTCGACGGGCGCATGGGCGTATCGGGCTGCAACGACGCCTTCACGACGATGTCGGGCCTCGCCTCCGAAGAGATCGTCGGCCGCCCATTGCAATCGGTGCTCGATCGCTGGACCACCGAGCGAAGTTTCGACACTGCACTGCATGTCGACGAGATGTTCAGTGCGCTCACCGTCACCACCGGGCACCGCGAGGACATCCAGCGCATCGTCATCTCGCGCCGCCAGCCGCCGCAACAAGTAGTCGAATTGCGCGCGCGCCGACTGTCCTCGGGCAGCCCGGGCTTCATCCTGATCGCGCGCGACATCACGCACGAGACCGAGATCGATCGCATGAAGTCGGAGTTCATCGCGACCGCGGCCCACGAGCTGCGCACGCCGATGGCCAGCATCAAGGGTTTTGCCGAGCTGCTCACGGGCGGCAAGGCGCCGGAGCACAAGCGCGCGGAAATGTTTGCGATCATCCTGCGCCAATCCAACCGCATGGTGGAGCTGCTCAACGATCTGCTCGATCTCGCCCGCATCGAAGCGCGCAGCGATCTCGACTTCCGCTACGAGCATGTCGACCTGCGCGATCTGGTCGCAGCGGTGGCCGATGAATTCGGCTATCTCAGCGCGCGCAAGCTGGTGCGCGACTTCCCGGCCGGCCCGGTGATCGTCAAGGCCGACCGTTCCAAGCTCGCCCAGGCGGTGCGCAATCTGCTGAGCAATGCCTTCAAGTTCTCCGAGGCACCCGCGCCGGTAGCGATCCGCATCGACAGCGACGAAGCGAAACAGCACGCCATGATCGAAGTGCGCGACCTCGGCATCGGCATTGCGCCCGAACAGCAGAAGTACCTCTTCCAGCGCTTTTATCGCGCCGACAAATCCGGGCGCATCCAAGGCAGCGGACTCGGACTGTCGCTCACCAAGATCATCGTCGAATTGCACGGCGGCAGCGTGCACATCGACAGCAAGTACGGCGTCGGTACCAACGCCTACATCCACCTACCGCAGGTCGCGCCCGTACGGCCGCCGGCGCGATCCAACCCAGCCCTACAGGAGTCCTGAGATGTCGCAACAACCCCCCCGTATCCTCATCGTCGAGGACGATCAAGATCTGCGCGCACTGGAGCGCATGACCCTCGAGCTGGAAGGCTTCGAAGTCCACGAAGCCGATTGCGGCGATTACGGTGTGCGGATGGTCGAAGTGCTCCAACCCGACATCGTGCTGATGGACGTCATGATGCCCGGCGCCACCGATGGCTTCCAGGCATGCGAGATCATCAAATCCAACCCGGCCACCTGCACCGTGAAGGTCATGATGGTCACGGCGCGCACGCAATTCGCCGATTCGCAGCGCGCGACCGACGTCGGCGCCGATGCCTTCGTCGCCAAGCCGTTCTCGCCGCAAATGCTGGTCGAGATGATCAAGTTGCTGCTGGTGCCCGAATCGGCTTGAGCCTCGCGTCGTCCTGGGCGACACTGCCGCCCATGTCACGCATCGTCTATGCCGTCCTGGTTGTCTTGCTGGTGGCCGCTTGCGGCAGCGCGCCCAAGCGCGGCGGCTATTACCAGGACGACGGCCCGCTGCCCAATCCGCCGTCCGATCTGCAAAGCACGCCCGACCCCATTCCGCGCGTCGAATCCTTGCGCCCGGCCAATGCCCGGCCCTATACCGTGCTCGGGCGCGACTACACGCCGATGACCCAGCTCGCGCCCTACAAGGAGCGCGGTCTGGCGAGCTGGTACGGCCGCAAGTTCCATGGCGGCGCGACCGCCTCGGGCGAGACCTACGACATGTACAAGATGACGGCCGCGCACAAGACGCTGCCGATCCCGTCGTATGCGCGGGTCACCAATCTGCGCAACGGCCGCAGCGCCATCGTGCGCATCAACGACCGCGGGCCTTTCCACGACGGTCGCATCATCGATCTGTCGTATGCCGCCGCGGTGCGGCTCGACAAACTCCAGGCCGGCACCGTCGAGGTCGAGGTCGAACTGCTCCTGCCCGACGAAATCGCCCAATTGCAGCGCTCGATGCGTTCGGGCGCCACGCCGGTGGCCGCCAGCGATGTCGAGCCGCCGGTGCGCGCGATGCCCATCCCGGGCGCGACCGCGCCCACGCCGAACACGGTCCGCACCGACGGGCCCGACCTTGCCGATGGCTTGTATGTGCAGGTCGGCGCGTTCTCGTTGCGCATGAATGCCGAAGCCTTGCGCGCCCGCGTCGACCGCGAAGCCGCCGACCTCGCCGGACGCAGCGAGGTGGTGCTGCGCGGATCGGTGTATCGGGTGCTGGTCGGACCGTTCGACGATCCGGGCAATGCGGCCGTGGTGCGCGATCGTCTGGCCGACCTGCTCGACGGCGAGGCCTTGATCGTCGACCGGCGCTAGGCCGCGCCGCGATCGATCAGCCCTTGCGGGCCGGCGTCACCGCGCATTCGCGCCATTCGCCGCCCGGAAATTCCTTGGCGTATTGCGCGAGCGCCGTGCGTGCATCGGCGCGCACCTGGCGCGCCTCGACGCGCGAGCGCTGAACGCCGCTGGTGCGTGCCATCACCTTGGCACCCTTGAAGCCGCGTGAGGTCAACGTGGCGACCCGCCCATTGGCGCCGTCTTCCGAACTGAACACGCCCAGCGAAATCGCGTTGCGCATGTTCGAGTTGTCTTGAATCACGAAGAAATCCTCGAAGCCCTTCTTGCGCAATTCGCTCGCAGCGCGATCGGCTTCGGCACGCGTGGCATAGGCGGGCAGATACACCATCCAGGTCGGCGTCTCGGCCGCGGGCCGCACCGCGACCACGCTGGCGAGCTTGTCGGCACGCACCCGCTCGGCGATGCGCTTGGCGTCGTCTTCGATCAGACCGGACAGCTCCAGGCAAGCGGCCGGGCCGACCGCCACCGTCGCGGCTGCAGGCAGGGCGGCCCCCGGCGCTGCGGCGGATGCGGGCACTGCCGGCGCGGGTGCGGAGGGGGTTGGTGCAGTCGTCGATGCGGGGGGCGCGGGCGCCGACGTGGCGGGCTGCGCCTCGGCGCCCGATGCATTCCCCGAATCGATCGAAGCAGCGTCCGGTGCGGCGGTGGGCGCAGCAGCGGGTGCCGCGCCGAGCCTGGGCACGAGCAATTCGACGCGCGAAGCGCCGACTTGCTGTGCCATGCGCGTGGGCTCGCGCTGCTCGGGCACCACCGCCACGCGCACCGATTCGCCGAGCCAGCCGTTGAAGGCGCCGAAGAACAGCAGATTTGCGAGGAGCAACAACAGCAGCAAGACTTTCATGACTGCATCCCGTCGATGCGCAGCAAGCCGTCGAAGACCAGATTATCGACGAGAAGCGGCTCACCCGGCAGACGCCAGGCCACCACATGGGCCGCGCCGCCGGTGACCACCAGCCGCGCGCTGCCGTAGCGTGCGCAGGCGCGCTCGTGGGTGTCGCGCACCGCGCCGATCTGTGCGCGCATCACGCCTTCGGCGATCGCGTCCTGGGTGGAGGTCGGAATCTCGTGGATCACCGGCTGGGTCTCGCCATGCGGCAGGCGCGCGGTGTTGTGGGCGAGCGAACGCAGCATGAGCGCCAGACCGGGCAGGATCACGCCGCCGAGAAAATCGTGTTCGGGCGAAATGGTGTCGATGGTGGTCGCAGTGCCGAAGGACACCACCACCAGCGCGCCCGACGCGACGAGACCGCGCGCACCGACCGCCGCGGCGAGCCGGTCGGCGCCCAGGGTGTGTGGCTGGACGTAGCGGTTGCGCAACCCGGCCACCGCGGCCGACGACTTGAACAAGGCGACATGCGCCTGCGGCCAGGCGTCGCGGATGGCGTGTTCGATGCGCTCGCCGAACGCGGGCGAGGCCACGTTGCACAGGATCACGCGCTCGGGCGCACGGCCCGGCGGCGCGCTCGCGATCAACTCGCCGAGGAAGGCTTCGTGGTCGGCCACATGGCGCGCATCCCAGCCAAGCGGTCCATGCCAGCCCCATTTGGCGCGCGAATTGCCGATATCGACTGCGAGCAGCATCAGGCCTCCGCCGCGCTCAAGGAAACTTCACCGCTCAGCACGCGCTCGATGTGTCCATCGGCGCACCGGATCATCACCTCGCCGCGCGCATCGACGCCGATGCAGCGCCCGCGCAGCAGCGCGACGGCATCGCGCGCGATCGCCACCTCGGCGTCGTGAAACGCATGGCAGCGATCGAAAGCATCGACGAAGGGCGCGAAACCGGCACGCTCGAAGGCGCCGAACCGCGTCTCGAGCTGGGCCACGATGCGGGCCGCGAGCAAAGGCGTCTCGACGCCGCGCGCACCGAGGGCGTCGAGATCGGTGATCGCGCGCCCCAGTTGCGCCGACAGGACCGCCCCGGCGCGCAGATTGATGCCGATGCCCACCACGACCCAGGTCTGCCCGGCGTCGATCTGCACGATCTCGACCAGGATGCCGCCGAGCTTGGCGCGGGCATCGGGCGCGACGATGTCATTGGGCCATTTGAGCCGCGCGTCGACGCCGAAATCGGCCAGCGCCGCATGCACGGCCAGGCCGCAGACCAATGCGAACCCCGACAAGGCTGCGGGCGCGAGAAGCGTATGCAGACCGATCGACATCGCAAGCCCGGCATCGGCCGGGGTGCTCCAGGCGCGCGCCAGACGGCCGCGCCCCGCGGTCTGGCGTTGCGCCACGCGCAGCGCCCGCGCCGGCACCGGCCGGCGCTCGGCCCGCGCACGCTGCGCCAGCGCGACCAGATCGGCATTGGTGGAACCGGTCTCGTCGACCGCGGTCACCGCCTCGGGTGCATGCCAGCGCGCATCGTCGGGCAAGGCCCGCACGACCTCGGCGCGCAAGGCGGCGGGGGAACATGCGGCAAGCGGTTGCGCGTAGGCCATCGGCGTCTTCGTCTCGAATGCGAAAGGTCGGGGACTAAAATGCCTCCGGCGTGGGGCGCCTATGGTAGCCGAGCCGGCCCGAGCGCCCGCGCGCCACACGCAGCCCCTTCCAGCGCCCCATGCCGACACCGTCCCAACCCAGCCGTCCGCCGCACGCTTCGCCCTTGGCGCGGCTGGCCTACGGCTGCATGGCCTTCGTGATCGCCTACGCGAGCCTGTATCCGTTCGAAGGCTGGCGCGACACCGGCATCGGACCGCTCGATTTTCTCGGTTCGCCCTGGCCGCGCTATCTGACCGATTTCGACATCGCGACCAATGTGCTCGCCTATGTGCCGCTGGGCATGCTGGGGGTGCTCGCGCTGCATCCGCGCTTGCGCGGCATCGCCGCCATCGTGGTGGCGGGCCTGCTCGGCGGGTGCTTGTCGTTTGCGATGGAAGCCTTGCAGACCTATGTGCCGTTCCGGGTCGCGTCCAATCTCGATTTCGCACTCAACATCGGCGGGGCCTTCGTGGGCGCGGTCCTGGCCGCGCCGCTGGCCTCGCCCTTGCTCGATCGCGGCCCCTTGCGCGACCTGCGCGAGCGCTTGTTCGAGCCGCATGCGAGCTGGGGTCTGCTGATCGTGCTCGCGTGGTTCGTCGCGCAGTTGTTTCCGCAAGCCTTGTTGTTCGGCACCGGCGAGGTCATCTCGGCGCTGCGCGAGTTCGTCGACGCGATCGCGGGCGAGCCGGTGTCGTGGGAGCTGTTGCCGCATCTGGGCCCCGAAGACATCGTGGTGGCCGAGGCGGTCTGCGCGGCCAGCGCCCTGGCCGGCGCGCTCTTGCTGTTGCTGCAATTGGGCCGCGCCCATGCGCCGCGCGGCGCCTTGATCGCCTTGTTCGTGGTGCTCGCCGTGGGCACGCGCAGCTTTGCGTCGATCGTCGCCTTCGGCACCGACGATGCGTTTGCCTGGGCCACGCCGGGCGCGCGGCTGGGTCTGGCCGGCGGCACGGTGCTCGCGCTCGCGTGTTCGTATGCGCCGCCGGGCGTGCAGCGCACCTTCGCCATCGGCCTGCTCACCGCGGCGGTCGCGGTGGTGAACCTGCTGCCCGAGAACCCGTATTTCGTGGCGACGCTCGCGGGCTGGCATCAAGGGCAATGGATCAATTTCAACGGCCTGTTGCGCTTGATCGCGATGGGCTGGCCCTACCTCGCGATCGCCTACCTGGTGGCGCGGCGCCCGGCGGGGCGCAGCCTATAATCCGCGCCTCTTTTGGAGCCAGCGATGAGCTATTACCAGCACCACATGTTCGTGTGCACCAACCAGCGCGAAGACGGCCAGCCGTGCTGCGCGAGCGCGAACCCGCAAGCGATGATCGATCACGCCAAGAAGCGCCTGAAGGCCGAGGGCCTGGCCGGCGAAGGCAAGATCCGCGTGCAGAAGGCGGGTTGCCTCGATCGTTGCGAACTCGGGCCGGTCGCGGTCGTCTATCCCGAAGCGGTCTGGTACACCTTCGTCGATCAATCGGACATCGACGAGATCATCGACAGCCATCTGATCGGCGGCAAGCCCGTCGATCGACTGCGCATCTGAGCGCCGTGAATCCGGCCACCCAGCGCGAACTCATCGCCGGCCCGATCGGCGCGATCGAAGTCGCGATCGATCGGCCGGACGCCGACACCGCGCCGCGCGGCCTCGCGGTGATCGCGCATCCGCACCCCTTGTTCGGCGGCACCATGGACAACAAGGTGGTGGCGACGCTGGCGCGCGCATTCGTGGCGCTGGGCTATGTGAGCGTGCGCGCCAACTTCCGCGGCGTCGGCAAGACCGAAGGCAGCCACGACGAAGGCCGCGGCGAGCGCGACGATCTGCTCGCGGTGGTGGAGGCATTCCGCACGCGCCTCGCCACCAAGCATCTGGTGCTCGCGGGCTTCTCGTTCGGCAGCTTCGTGCAGACCCATGTCGCGCGGCAGTTGCGCGAAAACGGCGTGGCGATCGAACGCATGGTGCTGGTGGGCACCGCGACCAGCCGCTGGGACGTGGCGCCGGTGCCGGCCGACACCTTGGTCATCCACGGCGAGCAGGACGACACCGTGCCGCTCGCGTCGGTGCTCGATTGGGCCCGCCCGCAAGAATTGCCGGTGGTCGTGATCCCGGGCGCGGACCATTTCTTTCATGGCAAGTTGCCGATCATCAAGCGGCTTGTGCAAGGCGCTTTCGACCATGCTGCTTCCCGGTAAGTCCTCCTGGCGGCGCGCCGCCGCGATCCTGGCCGCGTGGATCATGGCCGCATCGGCCGCCCAGGCGCAGGTCGCGCCGCCGCCGATCGCCGCCAAGTCCTGGCTGGTCGTCGATGTGTCGAGCGGGCAGTTGCTCGCCGCGCAAGAACCCGATGCACGCATCGCGCCGAACGCGCTGACCCAGCTCATGACCGCGTATCTGAGTTTTGCCGCGCTCAAGAACGGGGAACTGAAAGGCAGCGATACGCTGACGGTGTCGGAACGCGCCTGGCATGCCGACGGCGCGCGCATGTTCGTGGACCCCAAGACCCCGGTGTCGATCGACAATCTGCTGCGCGGCATGATCGTGCAATCGGCCAACGACGCAGCCATTGCGCTGGCCGAGCGCATCGGCGGCAGCGAACCGAAGTTCGTCGAACTCATGAACCGCAAGGCTGCCGAGTTCGGCATGAAGAACACCCAGTTCCGCAACGCGAGCGGCCTGCCCGACCCCAACCATTACGCAAGCGCGCGCGATCTCGCGACCTTGGCCCAGCGTCTGCTCGCCGACTTCCCGGAGTTCGTGCCGCTGTACGCGCTGCGCGAACACACCTACAACAAGATCCGCCAGGCCAATCGCAACCGGCTGTTGTGGCTGGACCCGACGGTCGACGGCCTGCAGACCGGCCAAAGCGATGCGACCGGCTATGACCTGATCGCCACCGCCAGGCGCGCACTGCCCGCGCCCATCGCCGTGCCGCGGCGGGTGCTGGCCGTGGTGCTGGGCGCCAGCAGCGACACCGCGCGCGCGCAGGAAGCGCAAAAGCTCCTCAACTACGGCTTTCAGCAATTCGACGATGTGCGGGTGTTCGAAGCCCGCGCCGCGGTGCAGAGCATCCCGGTCTTCAAGGGCAACGCCAACGATCTGGGCGCGGGCGTCGCGCGCGATCTGTTCGTGAGCGTGCCGCGCGGACAGGCCGGCAAGCTCAAGGTCAGCATCGAGCGCAACGAAAGACTGGTCGCGCCGATCCGCGCCGGGCAGACGGTGGGCACGATCAAGATCGCCCTCGACGGCAAGCCCTACCGGGAAGTGCCGCTGATCGCCCTGACCGATGTACGCGAAGCTGGCGTGTTCGGCCGCGCCTTGGATACCATCCGGCTATGGTTCAAATGATCCCAGGCATCGATCCGCGCGCGATCTGCTTCTTGAGCGCCTATGGCGAGGCAGGCAACTGGACGCCGCTGACCGAAGCGCGCGTGCCGGTGCTCGACCGCGGTTTCATCTTCGGCGACGGCGTCTATGAAGTCGTGCCGGTCTATGGCGGGCGCGCCTTTCGTCTGGCGCATCACCTGCAGCGCTTTGCGCGCTCGATGCGCGAAGTGTCGATCGACAATCCGCTCGACGACGCGGGCTGGGCGGTGCTGATCGCCGATCTGTTCCATCGCAATGCCGCGCTCGGCGCCGATCAGCTCATCTATCTGCAGGTCACGCGCGGCGTGGCCAAACGCGACCACGCCTTTCCGGCCGATACGCGGCCGACGGTGTTTGCGATGACCGGCGCCTGGGCGCCGCCGCGCACCGCGCAGATCACCGACGGCATTGCCGCGGTGACGATGGACGACCCGCGCTGGCAGCGTTGCGACATCAAGACCATCTCGCTCCTGGGCAATGTGCTCGCGCGCCAGCATGCGGTCGAGCATGGCGCTTCCGAGACCATCTTGCTGCGCGGCGACCGGGTGACCGAAGGCTCGGCCGCCAATGTCTGGATCGCGCGCAACGGCGAACTGCGCACCCCGCCCGCGGCGCCGACCATGCTCGAAGGCGTGCGCCTCGCGCTCATCGCCGAACTCGCCCACGCCGAAGGCATCCGCTGCGTGCGCGGCACCGTCACGCGCGACGCCTTGCTCGACGCCGACGAAGTGATCCTGACCTCGGCCGGACGCGAAGTGCTGGCCATCACCCGCATCGACGGCTGGCCGGTGCGCGAAGGCAAGCCGGGACCGATCTTCCAGCGCCTGTATGCGGCCTATCAGCGCGCCAAGTCCGACCCCGCGCATTCGGTGCTGCTCGAAGCGCCGGGCGTGCTGCCGGGCTGAACCTCGAGGCTTGGGAAACCGGGGGTGCGCCCCCACAATAGCCGGATGAGCCAACTCGATTCCCTCATCGAATACCCGGTCGATTTTCCGATCAAGGTCATGGGCCGCCGCGTCGACGGCTTTGTCCAGACCGTCGTCGCGGTGGTCAAGCGCCATGCGCCTGATTTCGACGAAACCACGCTGGAGATGCGGCCTTCACGCGAGGGCACCTATCTGAGCGTGACCGTGACCGTGCGCGCCACCAGCCGCCAGCAGCTCGACGCGCTGTACACCGATCTGTCCGGCCATCCGCTGGTCTCGGTGGTGCTGTAAGCGGCATGGGCGCGGACCCGATCGTGCGCCGCCTCGGGCGCGTCGAGTACGCGCCCACGGTGCAGGCCATGCAGGCGCTGACCAACGCGCGCACCGAGGCCTCGCCCGACGAACTCTGGGTGCTCGAACACCCGCCGGTCTTCACCCTCGGCCAGGCCGGCAAGCCCGAGCATCTGATCGCCGCGACCGACATCCCGCTGGTGCAGACCGATCGCGGCGGACAGATCACCTATCACGGCCCCGGCCAGGTGGTGGTCTATGTGCTCATCGATCTGCGCCGGCGCGGTTACTTCGTGCGCGAGGCGGTACAGCGCATCGAGCAAGCCGCCATCGATACCCTCGCGGCCCACGGCATCGCCGCCGAACGGCAGGCCGGCGCGCCGGGCGTCTACCTCGCGCAGACCATGCCTGCCGGCCCCGATGCGCGCGCCACGCCGGGCGCACCGCAAGGCGCCAAGATCAGCGCGCTCGGCCTCAAGGTGCGCAACGGCTGCACCTATCACGGCATCTCGCTCAACGTGGCGATGGACCTCGCACCTTTCGCGCTCATCAACCCCTGCGGATATGCGGGGATGGCCGTGACCGATATGGCATCATGCCTGCCCGCCCCTCTGGCGCGCAGCCCGCAATTCCTCGCGCGCGTCGGCGACGAACTCGCGCAGCAACTGGTGCAGCACCTGGCACCACGCCAGCGCACCGCCCGAGCTACACCATGACCCAACGCCCCACCGACCATGTCGTGCGCACCGCGCAAGACAAAGACAACTACGACGCGAGCGCGAAGCAAAAAGCGCAGGCCAAGACCGCGCGCATCCCGATCAAGATCGAACCGCACGAGATCCTGCGCAAGCCCGAATGGATCCGCGTGAAGACCGGCTCACCGAGCACGCGCTTCTACGAAATCAAGGACATCCTGCGCTCGAACAAGCTGGTGACGGTCTGCGAAGAAGCCTCGTGCCCCAACATCGGCGAATGCTTCGGCCACGGCACCGCGACCTTCATGATCATGGGCGACAAATGCACGCGCCGCTGCCCGTTTTGC
>CAYUYC010000022.1:0-20825 GCA_964448945.1 uncultured Burkholderiaceae bacterium | reverse complement strand
GTATCGAAGCGCGCGACGACGCCGTCGCCGACGGCAAGCAGCGTTGGCGGGTCAAGGTGCCTGGCGAGCTGTACGGTGCGCCGGTGATCGCCAGCGGCATCGTGGTCTTGCGGTCTTCGGATGCGCGTCTGTTCGCACTCGATACTGCGAACGGCACGCGGTTGTGGACGCTGCAACGTCCTTTGCCGCCGCTGGTATTGCGCGCCGACGCAGGCATGGCGGCGCGTGGTGATACCTTGCTGGCGAGCTTCCCGGGCGGGCGATTGTTGGCGGTCGCGTTGAAGACCGGTACGGTGCGTTTCGATGCGGCCGTGGCAACACCCAGGGGCACGACCGAACTCGAACGCATCGCCGACGTGGTCGGCACGCCTGCGCTCGAAGGCAACGACGCATGCGTTGCGGCCTATCAAGGGCGCATTGCCTGCGTGAATGCGCAAAACGGCGCGGCGGTCTGGGGGCGCGATTATTCCTCCGCCGTCAGCGTTGCCGCCGACACGCGATTCGTCTTCGGTGTCGACGAGCGCTCGGTGCTGCAAGCCTTCGTGCGCGGCACGGGCGTGTCGATGTGGACCAACGACAAGCTCAAGGATCGCGTGCTCGGCGCGCCGGTGTCGTGGGAGCGCGCCGTGGTCGTGGGCGATTACCAAGGCTATGTGCATTTTCTCGCACGCGAGGAGGGCACGTTCCTGGCACGCATCGCGACCGATGGTTCCGCAATCCGGGTTGCACCGCGCGTCGTCGAACGCGCCGGATCGTCGTTCCTGGTCGTGCAGACCAGCGCGGGCGGCCTGTATGCCGTGGCGGGTCAATGACGAACGCGCAATGCCACGCCATCGACGGCGGTGATCGCGCATGAAGCCCGTCATCGCCATCGTCGGTCGACCCAATGTCGGCAAGTCGACGCTGTTCAACCGGCTCACGCGCAGTCGCGATGCGCTCGTGGCCGATCTGCCCGGTCTGACGCGCGATCGTCATTACGGTGAAGGCCGCATGGGCGATCGGCCCTATCTGGTCATCGATACCGGTGGTTTCGAGCCGGTGGCCAAGGACGGCATCCTGCACGAGATGGCACGCCAGACCATGCAGGCGATCGCCGAGGCCGATGCGGTGATCTTCGTGGTCGATGGTCGTTCCGGCATGACGCCCCAAGACCAGAACATCGCCGATCGACTGCGCCGAGCCGCCGCAAAGGTCTATGTCGCGGTCAACAAGGCCGAGGGCATGCGCGACACCGCGATCGCGGCCGAGTTCTACGCGCTGGGCTTGGGCGAGCCTTACACCATCTCGTCGGCGCATGGCGATGGTGTGCGCGAGTTGATCGATACCGTCCTGGAGCGGTTTCCGCCGGTCGAGGCCGAAGCCGAGCCTGCAGGCCCGCGCCGCATCCGCCTGGCCGTGGTCGGACGCCCGAACGTCGGGAAATCCACGTTCATCAATTCGCTGGTGGGCGAAGAGCGCGTCATCGCCTTCGATATGCCGGGCACGACGCGAGATGCGATCGAAATCGACTTCGACGCGGGCGACCAGAAATTCACCCTCATCGACACTGCGGGGCTACGCCGGCGCGGCAAGGTTTTCGAGGCGGTCGAGAAGTTTTCGGTCGTGAAGACCTTGCAAGCGATTTCCGACGCGAACGTCGTGATCCTGATGCTCGATGCGCGACAGGACATTTCCGACCAGGATGCACACATTGCCGGCTTCGTGGTCGAGCAGGGGCGCGCCGTCGTGCTGGCGGTCAACAAATGGGATGGCCTGGACGAAGATCGCCGCGACGAGATCAAGCGAGACCTTGCGCGCAAGCTGGTCTTCATGGGTTTCGCCAAGCTGCATTTCATTTCGGCGCTTCAACATCGCGGCATCGGTGCCTTGATGCGTTCGGTGCGCGCGGCGCACGAAGCGGCGTTCCGCAAGTTGCCGACGCCCAAGCTCACGCGTGTGCTGGCCGACGCCGTTTCGCACCAAGCGCCGCCGCGACATGGGATCTCGCGCCCCAAACCGCGCTATGCCCACCAAGGCGGGATGAATCCGCCGATCGTCATCATTCACGGCAGCGGTCTGCAACACGTGCCGCCGCATTACACGCGCTTTCTCGAAGGACGCTTTCGCGCCGCCTTCGATCTGGCGGGCACGCCGTTGCGCATCGAATACCGCACCACGGCCAATCCGTACGCCAAACCCGCGAACTAGCGGATCACTCGGGACTGGTCCTCGGTTGCTGCGTGATTCCCGTTTGGGGTAATGTTCCGCCGCGCAGTCCCACAAGAACGTTTCACGAGTTGGAGCTCACCATGAGTAATAAAGGGCAGTTGCTACAAGATCCTTTCCTGAATGCGCTCCGCAAAGAGCATGTGCCGGTCGCGATCTATCTGGTGAACGGCATCAAGCTGCAAGGCCAGATCGAGTCGTTCGACCAATATGTGGTCCTGTTGCGCAATACCGTGACGCAGATGGTCTACAAGCATGCGATCTCGACCGTCGTGCCGGCACGCCCGGTCACCTTCCAGGTCGACCAGCCGAGCGAGTGATCTGACTCGGTGTCTTTCGCTTCGTCGGGCACGCGCGAGCGTGCCACCCAACAAGCCCTCGCAGGGCGCGCCCGCGCGGTGATCGTCGCAGTCGATTTCGGCTCGACGGATTTCGCGGATTCTTTCGATGAACTTGCGTTGCTCGCGGACACCGCGGGTGCGCAGGTGGTCGCGCGCGTCACGGGCAAACGCCATGCGCCCGATGCCGCTTTGTATGTCGGCTCGGGCAAGGCCGATGAAATCGCGGCCGCGGTGCGCGACAACGAGGCCGAGATCGTGCTGTTCAACCATGCGCTCGCACCGGCGCAACAGCGCAATCTCGAGCGTGTGCTCGGTGTGCGCGTGGTCGATCGCACCAGCCTGATCCTCGACATCTTCGCGCAGCGAGCGCAAAGCCACGAGGGCAAGATCCAGGTCGAACTCGCGCAATTGCGGCACTTGGCTACGCGCCTGGTGCGCGGCTGGACTCACCTTGAGCGGCAAAAGGGCGGTATCGGTCTGCGCGGCCCGGGCGAAACGCAATTGGAGACCGACCGCCGCTTGCTGGGCGAACGGGTGCGCCAATTGCGGATGCGGCTCGAAAAGCTGCAGCACCAGCGGGGCACGCAACGCCGAGCACGCGAGCGCAGTCACGCGTTCTCGGTCTCGCTGATCGGGTACACCAACGCCGGCAAATCCACCTTGTTCAATGCGATGACCAAGGCCAAGGCGTATGCGGCCGACCAGCTCTTCGCGACCTTGGACACCACGACGCGTCGGATCTGGATCGAAGGGGCGGGGCAGGTGGTGTTGTCGGATACGGTGGGTTTCATCCGCGAACTGCCGCACCAATTGGTCGAGGCCTTCAAGGCCACGCTGGAAGAGACCATCCGCGCCGATCTGCTGCTGCATGTGATCGATGCGTCGAGTCCGGCGCGCCTGGCGCAGATCGATGCGGTCAATGCCACGCTGCGTGAAATCGGTGCCGATGGCATCCCGCAGATCCTCGTGTACAACAAGGCCGACACGGCCGGTTTGCGACCCGAAATCGGGCTCGATGCCTGTGGTAGCATCGATCGCGTCGTCTTGAGCGCGCGCACCGGTGACGGCCTTGCGCTGTTGCGCGACGCCATCGCCCAACGCGCCGCGCACGCGGCGACCGTCCGAGGCAGTCATTCGGACGATCGGGAAATCCCCGAGCAATTTTCGTCGTCCTCGGCGACCTAAGCCTCCGTACTCAGCAGGCAGGAACTCCATGATCGGTGCCATTGGCGTAGTGCTGTCGTTGAACGATCCGCGGTGGGGCCGCGGCGACGGCGATCAGAACAACAACGATTCGGGCTCGCGTCCCGATGGATCGCAACGGCCTTCGGATGGTCCGCCCGATCTCGATCAACTTTGGCGCGATCTCAATCGCAAGATCTCCAACATGTTCGGTCGTGGCGGCCGTGACGGTGGGCGGCCGCCCACCGGCGGGGGCAACGGCATGCAACCGGGCGCCAAGGGCGCGGGCATCGGTGTGGGGCTGGTGGTCATCGTGGCGGCATTGATCTGGCTGGCCAGCGGCTTTTACATCGTGCCGGAAGGGCAGCAGGCGGTGATCCTTACATTCGGCAAGGGCGTGGGCACGTCGACCCGCTCGGGCTTCCAATGGCGCTTGCCCTATCCGATCCAGAACCATGAACTCGTCAACATCTCGACCGTGCGAACGGTGGAAATCGGTTATCGCGGCAATGCGCGCTCGAAAATGCTTCAAGAGTCTTTGATGCTCACCGACGACGAGAACATCATCGATATCCAATTCGCGGTGCAGTACCGCATTCGCGAGGACGGCGCCGAAGATTTCGTGTTCAAGAACCAGCAGCCCGAAGAGGCGGTCAAGCAAGCGGCCGAGACCGCGATGCGCGAGGTCGTGGGCAAGAAGACCATGGACTCGATCATTTACGAGAGCCGTGCCGACGTGGCGATCGACGTGCAAAAGCTGATGCAGACCATCCTCGATCGCTATCGCACCGGCGTGCTGGTCACCTCGGTCGCGATCCAGAACGCGCAGCCGCCCGAGCAGGTGCAGGCCGCGTTCAACGATGCGGTCAAGGCCGGGCAGGATCGCGAGCGCCAGATCAATGAAGGGCAGGCCTACGCGAACGATGTGATTCCGAAGGCGCGTGGTGCCGCATCGCGTCTGATTCAGGAAGCCGAGGGGTATCGCCAGCGTGTGATCGACTCCGCCACGGGGGATGCCTCGCGCTTTCGCGCCGTGCTGGCCGAATACAACAAGGCGCCCGGCGTGACGCGCGATCGGATGTACATCGACACCATGCGCGAGATCTTCCAGAACACCACCAAGGTGATGGTCGATACGAAGAACGCGAATCCGATGCTCTACATGCCGCTCGATCAACTGATCAAGCAATCGGCAGCGGATGCGGCGGCAGCGCGCTCGACGCCTCCTGCGGCGACATCGAGCGCCGCACCCGCAGCGCCGACGGAGCCGGTGACCGCAATGCCGAGCGACAGCCGCGGCCGAGACACCTCGCGCTCGCGCGATCGCGACGCTCGCTGACCCGGAGACATCGTCCATGAACCGAATTTTTGTCGCTGTGGTGGTGTTGCTGTTCTCCATTCTGGTATTGGCCGGCACGGTCTTCGTGGTCGATCAGCGCCAATACGCGGTGGTGTTCTCGCTGGGGGAACTCAAACGCGAGATTCGCGAGCCGGGTCTGTACTTCAAGATCCCCGCGATTCAGAAGGTGGTGTATTTCGACAATCGCATCCTGACCATCGACACGCCCGATGCCGAGCGCGTGCAGACCTCTGAAAAGAAGAATCTGCTCGTCGATTCGTACGTCAAATGGCGCATCAACGATCCGCGCCTGTTCTTCATCAGCTTCCAGGGCAGCGAGCGCGGTGCTCAGGATCGCATGTCGATCATCATTCGCGAGGCGATGCAAAACGCCATTTCGCGGCGCACGGTCAACGACGTGACCTCCAAGGAACGCGACAAGATCATGCAAGAGATCGCCGCCGCGGTCGCAGAGCGCGTCAAGCCGCTCGGCGTGGACATCGTCGACGTGCGCCTCAAGCGAGTGGACTTCGTGCCCGAGATTTCCGATTCGGTGTTCCGCCGGATGGAAGCCGAGCGCGTCCGCGTGGCCAACGAGCAGCGTTCGATCGGCGCGGCCGAAAGCGAAAAGATCCGCGCCGATGCGGATCGCCAACGCGAAGTGGTGCTGGCCGAGGCGTTCCGCGATGCGCAGAAGCTCAAGGGCGAGGGCGATGCCAAGGCTTCGGCGATTTATGCGAGCGCGTTTGGGCAGAACCCGGAATTCGCGGCTTTCTATCGCAGCCTTGAGGCCTATCGCCAGACGTTCAACACCAAGAGCAACGTGATGGTGCTCGATCCCTCGTCCGACTTCTTCAAGTACTTGAAGCAGCCCGGCGGCGGCAAGCGTTGAGCTTGGCGGTTTGAGTTGGATACCACGACGATCCTCGCCGCCTTTGGCTTGATGCTCCTGATCGAAGGCATCGTGCCTTTCATCGCCCCCAGCGCCTGGCGCCAGGGTTTTCGCCGCCTGACCGAACTGACGGACGGACAAATCCGGTTTTTCGGGCTGGTGGCGATCGCACTCGGCACGTTGGTGTTCGTGGTGGTCACGTAAGGCACTACAATGCGCACTTTGTGTTTTTCGCCCGAGAAGTCCGGGCCGTAGCGCATGCCCAAGTGGCTTCTTCCCGAGCACATCGCCGATGTGCTACCTGCCGAGGCGCGCAGGATCGAAGACCTCCGTCGTACCTTGCTCGATCGTTATCGCAGCTACGGGTACGAACTGGTCATTCCTCCGCTGCTCGAATATCTCGATTCCCTGTTCACCGGAACCGGGCACGATCTCGATTTGCGCACTTTCAAACTGGTCGACCAGCTGTCGGGCAAGACCATGGGGGTGCGGGCCGACTTCACGCCCCAGGTGGCGCGCATCGATGCGCACTTGCTCAACCGCAAGGGTGTCGTGCGGCTGTGCTACTCCGGCAGCGTGCTGCACACCTTGCCGCGCGACATGCATGCGACGCGCGAGCCCTTGCAGGTCGGCGCCGAGTTGTATGGGCATCCGGGCATCGAGGCCGATATCGAGGTGGCTGAACTCGCACTCGCGTCAGCGGGGGCGGGCGGCAATCGCGGCGTGCGCATCGATCTGTCGCACATGGGCGTTTTGCGCGCCCTGCTGGCACAGGCCCATCTGACCGGCAGTCAGGCCGAGGAGGTGGCGTCCCTGGTGCGCGCCAAGGACGTACCCTCGCTGCGTGAACTCGACGCGATCGATGCGCGGGTGCGCGACGCGTTGGTGGTGCTGTGCGGCCTGTATGGCGGCACCGAGGTGATCGATCAGGCGCGTCGCGCATTGCCGAAATCGCCCGAAATCGACGCAGCGCTCGACGCGCTGGCGCGCCTGGTGGATGTGTTGCCGAGCGCCCAGGTCGGTGTCGATCTCGGCGAGTTGCACGGTTACGCCTATCACAGCGGCATCATGTTCGCCGTCTACGGCGAGCGTGCGACCGGCGCATTGGTGCGTGGCGGCCGATATGATCAAGTGGGTGGCGCGTTCGGACGTGCACGACCGGCTACCGGGTTTTCGTTGGACCTGCGCGAACTTGCCGCAGTGTGTCCGGATCCGGCGATTGCGCCGGCCATCCGTGCGCCGTGGGGGCTCGATGCGGCATTGCGTTCGGCCATCGCCGAATTGCGTGCCCGCGGGGAAATCGTCGTACAGGCATTGCCCGATCATGCAGATGCGCCCGACGAGTATGAATGCGACCGCGAACTGCGTTTGTCGGATCGTGGATGGGAAGTTTTTCGGATTGAATGACTCATGAAGAATGTCGTTGTGATTGGCACCCAATGGGGTGACGAAGGTAAGGGCAAGGTCGTCGACTGGCTGACCGATCACGCCCAGGGCGTGGTGCGTTTCCAGGGTGGTCACAACGCCGGCCATACGCTCATCATCCAGGGTCGCAAGACGATTCTGCGGTTGATTCCTTCGGGGATCATGCGTGCCGGCGTGACTTGCTACATCGGCAATGGCGTCGTGCTGTCGCCCGAGGCCTTGCTGACCGAAATCGACGAGCTCGAACGCGCCGGCGTCGAGGTGTCGTCGCGGCTGCGCATCTCCGAGGCTTGCCCGGTCATCCTGCCGTATCACGTCGCCATCGACCGTGCGCGCGAGGCCAAGCGCGGTGACGCCAAGATCGGGACCACGGGTCGCGGCATCGGGCCGGCCTATGAAGACAAGGTCGCGCGTCGCGCAATCCGTCTGCAAGACCTGTTTGCGCCCGAGCGATTTGCCGAGCGCCTGCGCGAAGTATTGGACTATCACAACTTCGTGTTGTCCAAGTATCTGGGTGCCCCCGAAGTCTCGTTCCAGGAGACCTACGACAGCACGCTCAAGCTGGCCGAACGGGTGCGTCCGATGGTGGCCGACGTGTCACGGCTGCTGTTCGAAGCGAATGCGCGCGGCGAAAACCTGTTGTTCGAAGGCGCGCAAGGTTCCTTGCTCGACATCGATCACGGCACCTATCCGTACGTGACCAGTTCCAACTGCGTGGCGGGCGCGGCATGCGCCGGCGCCGGGGTGGGGCCGCAACGCCTGCATTACGTCCTGGGCATCACCAAGGCCTACACCACGCGTGTCGGTTCCGGTCCGTTCCCGACCGAATTGTTCGACGATGTCGGCAAGCGCATTGCCGAGGTCGGCAAGGAATTCGGTTCCGTCACCGGGCGTCCGCGTCGTTGCGGATGGTTCGACGCCGCTGCGTTGCGCCGTTCGGTGCAGCTCAACGGGGTGTCCGGGTTGTGCATCACCAAACTCGACGTGCTCGATGGCTTCGAGTCGATTCGCCTGGGCGTGGGCTACAAGGTCGACGGCAAGGCGGTCGATATCCTTCCGTTCGGCGCCGAGAATGTCGAGGGCTGCGAGCCGGTCTACGAAGAGTTCGCGGGGTGGACCGAATCCACCGTGGGCGTGACGCGTTACGAGGCGCTGCCGGCCAACGCACGGCGGTACCTGGAGCGTCTGGGCGAGGTGTGCGGCGCGCCGGTGGACATGATTTCGACTGGCCCCGATCGCGACCAGACCATCTTGCTGCGGCATCCGTTCAAGTGAGGCGCAGATGAAGGATCTCTACGTCACCTGGAACCAGTATCACGACCTGATCGAGGATCTGGCCGTCAAAGTGCACGATTCGGGATGGGAATTCGATCAGATCCTCTGTCTTGCCCGCGGCGGCCTGCGCATCGGCGACGTGTTTTCGCGCATCTACGACAAGCCGCTCGCGATTCTCACCACAAGCTCCTATCGCGAGAACGCGGGGACGACGCAAAGCACCTTGATGATCGCCGAGCATTTCACCTCGGCTACGCCGACGATGGCCAAGCGCATGCTGCTGGTCGACGACATGGCCGATTCCGGTAGGACCATCATCAAGGTGCTCGAGCATTTGCGGCAGAAGTATCCGCAGATCGAGGAGATCCGTACGGCCGTGCTTTGGCACAAGGGGCATTCGGTCTATACGCCGGATTACGCGGTGCAATTGCTGCCGACCAATCCGTGGATACATCAGCCGTTCGAGCTGTACGACAACATGCGGCCCGAGACTTTGATCCGGCGGGCGACGCATCGGCGTGAAGATGGCGCCAGCAAGCCCACCCCGGAGCAGGACTGACCTACCAAAGAAAAAAGGCCTCGGATCAACCGAGGCCTTGTATTCTGCTGGTGCCCAGGAGAGGACTCGAACCTCCACAGTGTTGCCACCGCTAGGACCTGAACCTAGTGCGTCTACCAATTTCGCCACCTGGGCAGGTGGGCACCGATGAACAAAAACACTCAGCGGCGCAAAGAGCCGCGAATTATATTGAATTGATAAACGAATCTCAAATCGACAATGGCGCCGACCGTGGCGCCTACGACTATCCCGTGCCTGCGCGCGAGGAAATCCTGTCCGCATTGCGTGCATCGCGCGCATTGATGACGCCAGGGCAACTGGCCAAACAACTGGGCGTTAAGCCCAACGAAATGGAAGGCTTCCAGCGGCGTGTTGCCGCAATGGAACGCGACGGGCAATTGCTGCCCAACCGCAAGGGCGTGTTGCTGCTGGCCACCAAACTCGACTTCATCGCGGGGCGCGTCAGCGGTCATCGCGATGGATTCGGCTTTTGCATTCCCGACGACGGCAGCCCGGATGTATTCCTGGCGCCCAAGGAAATGCTCAAGGTGCTGCACGGCGACCGGGTACTCGTGCGCATCACCGGCGCCGGGCGCAACGGCAAGCCTGAAGGCACGATCGTCGAGGTCACCGAGCGCCGGACCAATCGTCTGGTCGGCCGGTTCTTGAGCGAGCGCGGTGTCTTTGTCGTCGTCCCGGAAGATCAACGCATCAAGCATGACATCCTGGTGCCGCCGTCCGAGCACCACGCCGCCCAGCCGGGGCAGGTCGTGGTGGTCGAGATCATCGAGCAGCCTTCGCGCTATTCGCAGCCGATCGGCAAGGTAATCGAAGTGCTCGGCGAGATCGATGACCCGGGCATGGAGATCGAGATCGCGGTGCGCAAGTTCGATGTGCCGCACGTGTTTTCGGACGCCGCCAAGGAACTCGCCGCCCGACTGCCCGATGAAGTCAAGGCGCGCGACCTCAAGGGGCGTGTCGATCTGCGCGATGTTCCCTTGGTGACCATCGACGGCGAGGACGCGCGCGACTTCGACGACGCCGTGTACGTCGAGCGCATGGCAACCGGGCGCGGAAAGAATCGTCGCGAGGCCTTTCGCCTCTTGGTCGCGATTGCCGACGTCAGCCATTACGTGACGCCTGGCGAGGCGCTCGATCGCGATGCCGTCGAGCGTTGCACTTCGGTGTACTTCCCGCGACGCGTGATTCCGATGTTGCCGGAAAAACTCAGCAACGGGCTTTGTTCGCTCAACCCGGATGTGGATCGTCTGTGTCTGGTGGCCGACATGGTCATCAATGACGAAGGCGTGGTCGAGGCCTATCAGTTCTACCCGGCGGTGATGCACAGCCAGGCGCGCTTCACCTATACCGAGGTCTGGAGCATCCTGAGCAACCCGGAATTTGCCGCGCAATTGCCGTCGCGGCGGGCTGCGCTGGTGCCGCATTTGCAGGATGCCTACGCCTTGTTCCGGGTGTTGGCCGCTTCGCGTGCCACGCGCGGCGCGATCGATTTCGAGACCACCGAGACGTCGATCGTCTGCAACGCGGTCGGCAAGATCGAGCAGATCGTCCCGCGCACGCGCAACGACGCGCACAAGTTGATCGAAGAGTGCATGTTGGCGGCCAACGTCTGCGCCGCCGATTTCATGCTGCGTGCGAAGCATCTCGGCCTGTTCCGTGTGCATGAAGGCCCGACGCCCGAGAAGCTCGCAAATTTGCGCGCCTTCCTGAAAACCATCGGGCTGCCTTTGGGCGGTGGCGACGATCCGCAGGCCAGCGACTACGCGGCGCTGATGGAGCGCATCAAGCCGCGCACCGACGCGGTGTTGTTGCAGACGGTGCTGTTGCGCTCGATGCAACAAGCAATCTATTCGCCCGACAACGCGGGGCACTTCGGCCTGTCGTATCCGGCCTATGCGCACTTCACCAGCCCGATCCGGCGCTATCCCGATTTGTTGACGCATCGGGTGATCAAGGCGGTGCTCGCGCAGACGCAATATCTGCCCGAAGCACCGGCCGGTATGGCCGTGCCCGCGCGCGATGCAGCCAGACAAGCCGATCTGAGCACGCGTGCGTCGCGCAAGAAGCAAGCCCAGGCCGAGGCGCACGAACGGTGGGTTCAGCTCGGCATGATCTGTTCGGCCAACGAACGCCGCGCCGACGATGCGAGCCGCGATGTCGAGGCATGGCTCAAATGCTTCTACATGCGCGAGCGCGTGGGCGAGCAATACTCGGGCACGATCTCGGGCGTGGCGCCGTTCGGCGTCTTCATCACGCTCGATGCTTTGTACGTCGAGGGCATGGTGCATGTGAGCGAGCTCGGCGCCGAGTATTTTCAGTACAACGAACCGCTGCACGAACTGCGCGGCGAGCGCACTGGTCAGCGCTATCGGCTCGGAGACCAGATCCATGTGCAGGTGAGCCGGGTCGACATCGAAGGGCGCAAGATCGAATTCCGCCTCGTGCGTGCGGTGGGATACGACGAGATCGTGCGCGATCTTCAGCGCCCGGCGGCGGCGCCCGGCGCTGGGGCGGGCAAGCCGGGTGTCAGCAAAAAGAAGGCGGCGCCTGCGCGCAAGAACGCCGACGCGGACAGCGCCGGCAAGCGGCATGCAAGCGTGACGACGGCGCGCAAAAGTGCGTTGGCCAAGGATAAGCGCGCTGCGTCGCGCAAGGCGGCGCGCCAGGCCGGGCGCCGTCGCCGTTGATCGTCGGGACGGTTCATGAATTCTCCACGCAAGACTCTGTTCGGATTTCACGCCGTGACGGCGCGCATGCGCCACGATGCGCGCTCCGTCGATCAACTGTATGTCGAGGCCCGGCGCAAAGACCGCCGCATGCTCGACTTCATCGCGCGCGCGCAGGAAGCGGGTTTGCATCCGATCCCGGTGGATGCCGCGCGTCTGGATGGACTGGCCGGCAACGATCGCCACCAAGGCGTGGTGGCCATCGTCGAGGATTTGAGTCTGCCGCTGTCGATCGCCGAGGTGCTCGACATCGCGGGCGCCAATCCATTGTTGCTGGTGCTCGATTCGATCACCGATCCGCGCAATCTCGGCGCGTGTTTGCGCGTGGCCGATGGCGCCGGCGTGCATGCGGTAGTTGCGCCCAAGGATCGCGCCGTAGGACTCAATGCCATCGCCGCCAAGGCGGCGAGCGGCGCCGCGGAGTCGGTGCCGTATGTCGTGGTGACCAATCTTGCGCGGGCGTTGCGCGAGTTGAAGGACGCCGGCGTGCGTTTGATCGGCACCAGCGACGATGCGCCCCGCTCGATTTACGAGGCCGATCTGACCGGGCCGCTCGCGATCGTGATGGGTGCCGAAGGCGAGGGGATGCGCAGGCTCACGCGCGAGCATTGCGATGAACTCGTCCGAATTCCGATGCTGGGGGCAGTGGAAAGCCTGAACGTGTCCGTCGCGAGCGGCGTATGCCTGTATGAGGCAATGCGCCAAAGGGGCTCAAGAAGTGCTTAGCGTTGTCGATGACCGTGGCTAGAATCCAAGCGCCTACTCAGGAGACCAGACCATGAATCGCATCGCGTTGTCGCTAGTCATTGCCTCTTTGCTGGCCGCTTGCGCGGAAGCACCCAAGACGCCGCCGCCCGCACCGGTCGCCGCGCCTGCACCGGCGCCTGCGCCCGTGGTGCAACCCGCGCCCCAGCCCAAACCCGCGCCGGTCGCCGCTCCGGTGGTGGCGCGTGAACCTGATCCGGCCGACGTGAATGCCTACAAGATCGAAGCCGCGGAGCGCATTGCAAAGGTCAACGCCAACGCCGTGAAGGCGAATGCAAAACGTCCCGACGATGCAAAGATCGCCGGATTGACGGTGGTGGGCGTGCAGGTGCGCGCCGATGGCAGCACCGAGCGGGTCTGGGTGGTGCGTTCGTCGAGCAAGCCCAAGCTCGATCAAACCGCGCTCGACGCCGTGGCGAAAGCGGCGCCATTGCCCTTGCCGAACGAGAAAGTGCTGGTGGGACGCGGCTCGGTGGTGTTTGCCGAGTCCTTCATTCACCGCACCGACGGCAAATTCCAGTTGGTATCCAAGACGCAG
Source organism: uncultured Burkholderiaceae bacterium (assembly GCA_964448945.1). Lineage (GTDB taxonomy): Bacteria > Pseudomonadota > Gammaproteobacteria > Burkholderiales > Burkholderiaceae_E > CAXBRX01. The sequence goes on along the minus strand of CAYUYC010000022.1, from coordinate 7,557 downwards.
TGATCAGCGTTTTGTCTTGACGGCCTGCACCTCGGGGCGATAGCCGCGTACCAACTGCGCAAACGCTTCGAGGTGTGCACCGTGGGATCGGCGCGTGTCGGCGGTGTACGTCAAGGTCACGAAGTAGTCGCCATCCTGCGCGAACGCGACTGTCTGCACCGAACCCTCGCGGCCTGGGCGCGGCGCGAGTTCCAGGGTCGCCAATGGACGCCCATTCGCTTCGTGCACAGGCTTTGCGGTACTCACTTGAATATCCAATGAAGGTCCGACCAGCCGATCGCGCTCGGCGATCACGAACTGGTCGAGCGTGACCCCCGCATTGCGCGGGAACGCTTGCGCGACGACGCGTACCGGCGAAGGTGCTCCGCCTTTATCGGCGCGCAGATAGATCAGGGTCCGTACGCGTGCGCTGTTTTCGGTATCCAGGACCCAGCCCGGCGTGTCTTGGATGACCGGTCGCTCCCATAGGCACATGCCACCTTCGCAGGCGGTCGCGAGGCGTTCGACTCGCGCTTGAGCAGTGCCGACGGCCAGCAAGAACAACACGAGTGCAGCGGCACCGGCGCGTAGCGGTGCGGTGCTCGTCAGCCGCGATGGTGGGCGCAACGACGGTGCGCAACGAGCCCGATTCACCGGCGCGCGCGCGCAGTGTCGCGCACGTAGCTCGCCACCATCACGTCCGTGGCGACCGGTTTGGCGATCGCCATGGGCGAAGGGTGTGCGGACTCGAACGCGGCCCTTTGTGCGAAGTGATGCGCGGCAAGCTTGGCGTCGACGCGCTTGACGTCAAAGCGCGCATACAAGGGCGCATAGCGATACGACGTGCCTTCGTCGCACGCTTCGATGAAGTCCTTGAACAGTCGCACCAACGAATATGCCGGTGCATCGGGAGGACGGATCTCAACTCGATAGGCCATGGAGCCAATTGCATGGAGGTTTTGCCAAGTCGACCAGTGTAGACGCGTTGATCTCGTCGGGCACTCGGACAGTTCACGTAGTGCGCTCAAGGGTTCCTACGTGTTGATACAGGGTGCGCCTTAGTGAAATTCGCTTGAACGGAGCACAAAGCGTTCGGAAGCCGCGGCGTCCTGCTGATCATCGCTCAGGTGTGGCCTATGTGCGACGCATCGCTGCTAACGGACTGCGTTGGCGTACCAATTGACACAAATCTGCCATCGTCTTGACCCCTATCAAGCGCGGGGAATTTGCCGAGCGGAGACTGCCTGCAGTTTTCACAGAGGAGGTGTTCATGAAAGCAGCAGTACTCGGCGCAGCGTTGGTGGGTCTTCTTTCCGCAGGTGTGGCTCAGGCGGAAGACAGCCCTTGGATGGTTCGTGGTCGTATCGTGTCGATGCAGAACGACAACGGCAACTCGCCCTCGCTCACGCTAGGCAAGGTTGAGCTGGACGACAAGGTGTTCCCGGAAGTCGACATCAGCTATTTCTTCACGAAGAACATCGCGGCAGAGCTGATTCTTACCTATCCGCAAAAGCACGATGTCACGCTCGGAGGAAACAAGATCGGCTCGATCAAGCAACTGCCCCCGACCTTGCTCGCGCAATACCACTTCATGCCTGATGGTCAATTCGACCCGTACGTCGGCGCAGGTCTGAACTACACCCGCGTGTGGGGTGCGGACTTTGATCCGGCGGTGGCGTCGTTCGACCTCAGCGTTGAGAAGCAGAGCATCGGCCCGGCACTGCAGGTTGGCGTCGACTACAAGATCGACAAGAACTGGTCGGTGAATCTCGATGTCAAGTACATCGACATCAAGGTGGATGTGAAGTCGGCAGGTACGAAGCTGACCGAACTGAAGGTGTCTCCGGTCATTGCTGCTGTCGGCGTCGGCTATCGCTTCTAAGCGGGTGTCGGCCGCTCACGCGGCCAGCAAGAATGAAAACGCGGCCATCAGGCCGCGTTTTCATTTGCGCGAGCGAATCGGATCAAAGCGCGTCCGAAGCGAAATCGGCCAATCGCGAACGTTCTCCACGGGCCAACGTGATGTGCCCGGCGTGCGGCCAACCCTTGAATCGATCGACCACATACGTGAGGCCGCTTGAACCTTCGGTCAGGTAGGGCGTATCGATCTGCGCGATATTGCCTAGGCAGACCACCTTGGTCCCCGGGCCGGCGCGTGTGATGAGGGTCTTCATCTGCTTGGGCGTGAGGTTCTGCGCCTCGTCGATGATCAGGTACTTGTTGACGAAGGTGCGACCGCGCATGAAGTTCATGCTCTTGATCTTGATCTTCGCGCGCAGCATGTCGGCACTGGCCTGTTTGCCCCATTCACCGCCGAAACTGCTGCCCGATCCGCCACCCAGATAGGACGCAGCGTTGCCGCCTCCGCCGAGCAGCACCTCCAGGTTGTCGTCGAAGGCGCCCATCCAGGGAGCCATCTTTTCTTCCTCGGTGCCTGGCAGAAAGCCGATGTCTTCTCCGACCGGCACCGTCGCGCGGGTCACGATGATTTCACTATAGCGGCGCGTATCCAGTACCTGCGCAAGCCCGGCGGCAAGGGCGAGCAAGGTCTTGCCGGTGCCCGCCTGACCGAGCAGGCTGACGAAATCGCATTCGTGGTTCATCAAGAGATTGAGCGCGAAGTTCTGCTCGCGGTTGCGTGCGGTGATGCCCCAGATTGCGTTCTTGCCATGGGTGTAGTCGCGCAGCGTTTGAAGCACCGCCGTCTTGCCGGTGACTTCCTTGACCTGCGCATACAGCGGCGCTTCGCCGTCGCGCCCTTCGAAGTAGACGAACTGATTGACGAGGAAGCTCGTCACCAACGGCCCCGAAATGCGGTAGAAGGTGAGTCCTTGTTGCTGCCAGCTCTCCACGCCCTTGCCGTGTTTGCTCCAGAAACTTTCGGGCAATGCCATCCAGCCCGAATAGAGCAAGTCGGTGTCTTCGAGGACATGGTCGTTGAAGTAATCCTCGGCGATCAGTCCGAGCGCGTGCGCCTTGATGCGCATGTTGATGTCTTTCGACACCAGCACGACCAGGCGTTCCGGGCGCTGATCCTGCATCGCGCGCACGACACCGAGGATCTGGTTGTCTGCCTTGCCGGTCGGCAGGCCCGACGGCAACAGGTTTGCCACGACCTGGGTCTGGAAATACAGCTTGCCGGTTGCGTCCTTGTTGCCGAGGCTGGCGAGTTCGAGACCTTCCTCGATCCCATGGCCATGGCCCGCAGTTTCGATCAAGGCGTCCAAGGTGCGCGACACCTGACGGGCATTGCGCGAAACCTCGCTCATCCCTTTCTTGTGGTTGTCGAGTTCCTCGAGCGTCATGATCGGCAGATAGACGTCGTGTTCCTCGAAGCGGAACAACGAACTCGGGTCGTGCATCAGCACGTTGGTGTCGAGCACGAAGAGTTTTTGCACGCCGTCGTCGACCCGATTGGCTTTCAACGGGCTGCGCGCGGGCGTCTTGCGTGCCGCAGGCGCGGTGCGTGTCGGTGTGGCCCTCTCGGTCTGCGCAGCGCGCGCCGATGGCGCCGGTTGCGCCGGCTCAGAGGCGGTGCGCTGCGTGAGCAATGCGGCTTGGCGCACCGGTGTCGGAACCTGGGGCGCGACGACTTCGAGTTTGGGTTTGCGAGTCGCAGATGGGGTGGACGAGTCCAGGTCGGTCAAGAGAGTGGCGGGCTTGGTCGGCGCTTTGGGCAGGGGCATGCTGGGCTGGCCTCAGGGAGTGAAACAAAACGTGGCCGCGCGATCGATGGAAGCAACAAGGCCGCCGACGGGAGCGAATCCCGCTGGCGGCCTTGGCTGGACCGTCGGTGCGCGTTGCGATCCTTCGATACCTCGCGGTACAGGATCGCGCTGGTGGCGTTGGCGTCGTGCCTGGTCAGAGATCAATGCGCTCGTGTCTAGGTTCGCTCGGCGCGCCGATGGACGCGCTGTCGAGATTCCATGAATTTCAATGCATCTTTACCCGAGCTTCTTGACGATTGCAAGAACCTCGTCGGCGTGGGCGGGCACTTTGACACCGCGTTGCTCCCATTGCACCACACCGTTGCGATCGATGACGAACGTCGAACGCTCGATGCCACGCACTTGTTTGCCATACATGTTCTTCATCTTGATGACGCCGAACAGCGTGCACAAAGCTTCATCGGCATCAGACAACAATGCGAACGGGAAATCCATTTTCGCCTTGAAGTTCTCGTGGGATTTGAGGCTGTCGCGGCTGACGCCGACGACGATTGCGCCGGCCTGCTCGAATTGCGGATACAGGTCCCGGAACTGCTGACCTTCGGCAGTGCAGCCCGGCGTCGAGTCCTTGGGATAGAAGTACAGCACGACGTGCCGACCGCGCTGCTCCGACAGCCGAAACGTCAGGCCGCCGGTCGACGGCGCGCTGAAGTCGGGCACCGTACGGCCGACCAGGGAAAGGGTTTCACTCATGGATGGGGCTCCGTAGGGCGGGCGTGTCAGATCGGAAGCAAGGCGGCAGCCACCTTGCGTCCTTCGGACATCAATACGTTGTAGGTGCGGCAGGCGGCGCCGGTATCCATCGTCTCGACGCCAATGCGCGCGGCGTGCAGACGCGCAAGCACGCGCGGATGCAAGAACCGCTGACGTGCTCCGGTGCCCACGATCAGCACGGCGGGCGCGGCCTCGACCACCGCATCGAAACTCTCCGCATTCACCGCGTCGAAAGTCTCGACCGGCCAGCGCGCGACCTCACCCTCCGGATAGAACAGCACCGGATGGGCGAAATTGCGTTTGTTGATCTCCACGAAACCGTCGCCATAGGCGGTGACGGTGTTGAGCGATCCGGTCGATGGTGTGTGCAGCTTCACAGGGCTTGCGCGATCGCGGCCGGATGGCCGCGCCGAGAGAGTTCGATGGCGACGATTATTGCATGTGCCCGACGCTCGCCCGGCGGCCACCGCAAGCGAACGATTCCGCTACACTTCATGGCTATTCCCCGTCTGCGTTCAAGCCGAGCGTTTCGCGCGCCGTGCGCCGAAACCGCCCGTGGCCGACATCATGATCGAATTTCCTCGTATCCAGCGCCTGCCGCCTTACGTCTTCAACATCACTGCCGAGTTGAAGATGGCCGCACGTCGTCGCGGTGAGGACATCATCGACATGAGCATGGGCAATCCCGACGGCGCCACGCCCCAGCACATCGTCGACAAGCTGGTCGAAGCGAGCCGCCGGCCCGACACCCATGGCTATTCGGTCAGCAAAGGGGTTCCGCGCTTGCGTGCCGCGATCGCGAACTGGTATCGCACCCGCTACGACGTGACCATCGATCCCGAATCCGAGGCCATCGCGACGATCGGCTCGAAAGAAGGGATCGCGCATCTGATGCTGGCCACCGTCGACCGCGGCGATACGGTGCTGGTGCCCAACCCCAGCTATCCGATCCACATCTGGGGGGCCACCATCGCGGGCGCCGACGTGCGCTCGGTGCGCATGACGCCCGGCGTCGATTTCTACGAAGAACTCGAACGCGCGGTGGCCGAGACCAATCCCAAGCCGAAGATGATGATTCTCGGCTTTCCGAGCAATCCGACCGCCAAGAGCGTGGATCTCGGATTCTTCGAAAAAGTGATCGCGCTCGCACGGCAGCACGACATCCTCGTGGTGCACGACCTCGCGTATGCCGACATCGTGTTCGACAAGGATGCGTTTCCAAACGGTCGCGCGCCATCGATCATGCAAGTGCCCGGCGCGCGTGATGTCGCGGTCGAGTTCTTCACCATGAGCAAGAGCTACAACATGGCCGGCTGGCGGGTCGGCTTCATGGTCGGCAATCGCGCCATGGTGAATGCGCTGGCGCGCATGAAGAGCTATCACGATTACGGCACGTTCACGCCGATCCAGGTCGCCGCGATCGCCGCGCTCGAAGGTCCGCAGGATTGCGTGCGCGAGATCGTCGATGACTATCGCAAACGACGCGACGCATTGGCCAAAGGGCTGCACGAAGCCGGATGGATGGTCGAGGTGCCACGAGCATCGATGTACATCTGGGCCCAGATTCCCGAGCCGTATCGCGCGCTCGGTTCGCTCGAATTCTCCAAGCGCCTGCTCGCGGACGCCAAAGTCGCGGTCTCACCCGGCATCGGCTTCGGCGAATACGGCGACGACCATGTGCGCTTTGCGCTCATCGAGAACGAACAACGCATTCGACAAGCCGTGCGAGGCATCAAGGAGATGTTCCGCAAAGACGGCCTCGTCACCACTGCGGCCGGTTCGGCCGCCTGAGAACACCTTTACACACCATGCAACCGATCAAGAAGTCGGCCAAGCTCGACAACGTCTGCTACGACATCCGCGGCCCGGTGCTGCAACGGGCCAAGCAGATGGAAGACGAAGGCCTGAAGATCATCAAGCTGAACATCGGCAATCTGGCCGCGTTCGGCTTCGACGCGCCCGAAGAAATCCAGCTCGACATGATCCGCAACCTGCCCAACGCGGCCGGGTATTCGGACTCCAAGGGCATCTTCGCCGCGCGCAAGGCGATCATGCATTACACCCAGCAAAAGCAGATCAAGGGTGTGACGCTCGAAGACATCTACGTCGGCAACGGCGTGTCCGAACTCATCGTGATGTCGATGAACGCCTTGCTCGACGCTGGCGACGAAGTGCTGGTGCCGGCACCCGACTATCCGCTGTGGACCGCAGGCGTGAGCCTATCGGGCGGCACGCCCGTGCATTACCTGTGCGACGAAGCCAATGAGTGGCTTCCCGACCTCGACGACCTGCGCAGCAAGATCACACCGAACACGCGTGCGATCGTGGTCATCAACCCGAACAATCCGACCGGCGCGCTGTATCCGGACAGCGTGTTGCGCGAGATCGTCGCGATCGCGCGCAAGCACGGCCTCATCATCTACGCCGACGAGGTCTACGACAAAGTCCTGTACGAAGGCGCCACGCATACGTCGATCGGTGCATTGTCCGAAGACGTGCTGACGATCACCTTCAATGGTCTGTCGAAGAACTACCGCTCCTGCGGCTATCGCGCGGGCTGGATGGTCGTCTCGGGCGACAAGCGCCCGGCGCAGGACTACATCGAAGGCCTGAACATGCTCGCCTCGATGCGTCTGTGCGCCAATGTGCCCGGGCAGTACGCGATCCAGACCGCACTCGGCGGCTATCAGAGCATCGACGATCTGGTGGCACCGGGCGGGCGCATGCGGCGCCAACGCGATCTCGCGCACGAACTCATCACCGCGATTCCGGGCGTCACCTGCGTGAAGCCCAAGGCCACGCTGTACATGTTCCCGAAGCTCGATCCGGCGATGTACCCGATCGAAGACGATCAGGCCTTCATCGGCGAATTGCTCGCCGCCGAGCGGGTGTTGCTCGTGCAAGGCACCGGCTTCAATTGGCCCAAGCCCGATCATTTCCGGCTCGTGTTCTTGCCGCATGAAGACGACTTGCGCGATGCCATCGCGCGTGTCGCACGTTTCCTCGACGGCTACCGCCGTCGCCACGCTTAACTCCATCACCAAGCACAGCGTTATGAAACCGATCAAAGTGGGTCTGCTCGGCATCGGCACCGTCGGCAGCGGCACCTTCAGAGTGCTCCAGCGCAATCAAAGCG
>CAYUYC010000021.1:0-21750 GCA_964448945.1 uncultured Burkholderiaceae bacterium | reverse complement strand
CCGTCAACCATGCCTTGCGGTCCGAGGCCTGGGCGCGCACGCGCTTGGCCCAGCATGCGGGCAAGACGGTGCGCATCGATCTCGCGCCGATCGAGATGACGACCGTCGTCATGGAAGACGGCTTGCTGGGCGCTGCGATTGATGCCACCGCCGCGGATGTCACCTTGAGCCTGCCGATGTCGGCCCTGCCCATGATCATCGCTGGTGCGATCGGCGACGACGCGCACGCCGCGGCGATGCGCCATGTGCGCATCGTCGGCGACGCCGAACTCGCCCATGTGTTGTCGACCTTGTTCCAGCATTTGCGTTGGGATGTCGAAGAAGACCTCAGCCGTGTGGTCGGCGATGCCGCCGCACATCGCCTGGTGGCGGGCGCCAAGGCCGTGGCCGTGCAAGTCGATCAGGTCCGGGTGCGCGCGGTCGACAACGTCGTCGAATACCTCACCGAAGAACGCCCGACCTTGGTTGCACGCGTTCAACTCGATGCGCATGCGCGCGCAGTGCGGGCATTGACCGAAGACCTCGATCGTCTCGACAAGCGCATCGCACGCCTGAAGTAGACCGGCGCGCGCCCCGCCCGGGCGCCGCCGTGATTTCAGTACGACAAATTCCAATGCGCGCGCGCCGGCGCCGGCTCGGCCCCGGTGATGGCAGCAATCGTGGCACGCAAGGTGGCGATGTCGTTGTCGAACGCGCCATGCGCCGCGTGCACATTGCGCGGCCCGCAGCTCACATCACTGGCATCGGTCACATGCAGATTGGCTGCCGATCCATCGGACGCAAACCCGCTGCCGTGCGTCGCGAAACCGCGCGGCATGACGCCGTCTTGCCAGAAGAACCGTTGCCACGCCTGCAAGGTCTGCAGGGTCGCGCTGTCGGGCCGGGCGCGCAGGTCCTGCTCGTTCCAATGCTCAGGCGTGTTGCAGGCCGGATCGAAGACCTTGAGCATCCCCAGCAACGGTGTCTTGTGCGCGGCTTCGAACGCGCGCGACACCAGGTAGAGCAAGGACTTGCGATAGACCTTGCCGACATCGTCCCGGCATTCGCGCGCATCTGACAACACATGAAGGTGCAGATGGCGGCGCTCGAGCTGTCCCGACGCGCAGGCTGCGGCGTAATGGGCGAGCGCGAATTCCACCGTGCAGGCCGGCGCATACAAATGGCAGGACTGCACGCGCGTGCCGCGCTCGGCCAGGGCGCGCAGCAAATGCCCATGCACGATCGCACCGGCGGAATGGCCGACCAAATGGATTTCGGTGTCGGGATGCGCGAGCGTCAGGCGCGCGAGCGCATCGGCCATCACATCCAGCCCGTGGCCGGTCCGGGCAGCGCCGGCCGCGTTCTCCTTCATCTCGGTCCACAGCGCTTTGCCGCCCGCGCTGCGCAGGCCGACTTCGATCGCGCGGTCGGTGCGCTCGTCGAGCGCGCGTTTGTCGGTGTTCAAGCCGCGGCGCAGGTCGTCCCAGAAGCCTTGTTGCGGCAATTCCGCGCCGAGGAAATCGCCGAGCTTTTCGCGCATGAGATCGACCAGGGTCTCGACCAGGCCGGTGCGCCAGGTGATGAACAAAGGCACGCAGGCGTTGGCCTCGAAGTAGGGCGCCAGCACGCGGATGCGCTCGATCGCATCGCTTTCATCGTTGAGGCCGCCGTGCGCATACACCACGATCCTGCGCGGGCCGTCCTTTGTCTGCCCGAGCACCCGGTGCGGTCGTGCGAAGCACACCTGCCCGGCGGCCGCGACGGCGTCTTCGAAAGCCACCAGACGCTGTTCGATCGCACCGTCATTGCCCAGCACCAGCGTGCGTTCATAGGCGGCACCGGCATCGAGCCGGTGGTAATAGGCGAGCGCATCGGCAGCCGGCCGTGCCGATGAAAGCCAACTGGCGGCCGCGGGCGCGCCCAGATCGAGACGCGGCGTCTGGCTGCGCACGAAATGATGGGCCGCGCGTTCGGGCGCTTGCGCCTGCGCTGCCGGCACGCCCAAGGCACAGACCCAGGCATCGGTGCCGTGGGCGAGCCAATCGGCATAGGGCAGCACCGCAAAGCCGTGATAGCCCCAGCGCGGTCCCCAGGAGTTCTGCACCACGAAGCCGTCCGGCGTATAGCCGACGAAGGCAAAGGCATGACCGCCGAAGTCCTTGGTCCTGGGCGCCGGAATCACCGGCACACGCGCGAGATCGAAGCGGCGCAGCTTGGCCGGCGCCGCAGCGCGCGTGGTCATCATCGCGTCCCAGCCGTCGTGGACCTCGCCCGAGACATAGATCGCGCCGATCTCGGCGATGGCGGCCTGCATGTCGACGATCGAGCGTTTGTCGACGCGGTAATACACCCCCACGCGATGGCGCGGCGCATCGGCATCCCAGCCCTTGAGCGGGGCTTCGAAGCGCGGTGTGTTGCCCTCGGCGTCGACGGTGTATGGCCAATATTTGCGCAGGCATACGCCGTGTTTGTGCCAGCCCTTGATCGCGCCGCGGCAACTCGACCCCGAGTAATCCTCGCCGCGCCATTCGTCGTAGAACTGCGCGAGGTGGTACAGCATGCGCGGTGAGACGATGGTGGTGCGCCCGGTCGCGCGCCAGTACAGGTAATTGACCACCGCTGCGAGGCCGAAGCCCGTGCATGCGCCTTCGGACCCTTGGTCGAGCACATGGCCCGCGCGCACGTACTCCGCGATCTGCGCCGCCCAGCGCGGGGGCGGGAAGATCTCGGGCAAGGAGGCGACACGCGGCACGAAAGGGCGATCGCGCAGATCCAGGCGGTCGGGGCGCGCATCGAGCAAACGTCCGCGCACATCGGATAACGGCATCTCGGTCTCCGGGTCGGGGAGGTTCGGTCCTGGCAACACGCACCGACGCGCCCCCGTGGCCGGCCGTGCGTTGGGTGAAGGCGCCTGCCGGGTCGCGACCGCGCCGGCGGTTAGAATCCCGCGCTGATCATGTTCAAACTCCTGCGCCTCACCAAGATCTTATTCGTCATCGGGCGCTACGGGCTCGACGAGCTGGTGTTGTCCAGCTTCAAGCATCGCTCGATCAAGCTGCTCGTGCGCGTGCTGACGATCGGGCGCAGCCTGAACGCACCGCGCGGCGAGCGCTTGCGTCTGGCGCTCGAACGGCTCGGTCCGATCTTCGTGAAGTTCGGCCAGGTACTGTCGACGCGGCGCGATTTGCTGCCGCCCGACATCGCTGACGAGCTCGCGCGCCTGCAAGACCGCGTGCCGCCGTTCGACTCCGCGCTGGCTGCGCGCGAGATCACCCGCGCCCTGGGCGCGCCGCCGGAACGATTGTTCGCGAGCTTTTCGCGCGACCCGATCGCCTCGGCCTCGATCGCGCAAGTGCATCTGGCCACGCTCAAGGACGGCCGCGAGGTGGCGGTCAAGGTGCTGCGCCCGGGCATGAAGACGGTGATCGAAAAGGATCTTTCGCTCATGCGCACCGCGGCGAGTCTGGTCGAACGCCTGTGGGCCGACGGCAAGCGCCTCAAGCCGCGCGAAGTGGTGGCCGAGTTCGACAAGTACTTGCACGACGAACTCGACCTGATGCGCGAAGCCGCCAACGGCGCGCAATTGCGGCGCAACTTTGCGGGATCGTCCTTGCTGCGCGTGCCCGAGATGCATTGGGATTATTGCCGCGAGAGCGTGATCGTGATGGAACGCATGCACGGCATTCCGATCAGCCAGCTCGACCGCATCGTCGCGGCCGGCGTCGATCTCAAGCAGTTGTCGCGCGCGGGCGTGGAGATCTTCTTCACCCAGGTGTTCCGCGACGGCTTCTTCCATGCCGACATGCACCCGGGCAACATCCTGGTGAGCGAGGCGCCGGGCTCGCTCGGGCAATACATCGCGCTCGATTTCGGCATCGTCGGCACCTTGACCGACGTCGATCGCGATTACCTCGCGCAGAACTTCCTCGCCTTCTTCCGCCGCGATTACAAGCGCGTGGCCGAGGCCCACATCGAATCGGGCTGGGTGCCGCGCGAAACCCGGGTCGACGAACTCGAGGGCGCGATCCGCGCGACCTGCGAGCCGATCTTCGACAAGCCGCTCAAGGACATTTCATTCGGGCATGTGCTGTTGCGCCTGTTCCAGACCTCGCGCCGCTTCAATGTCGAGATCCAGCCGCAACTGGTGCTGCTGCAGAAGACCTTGCTCAACATCGAAGGGCTCGGGCGCCAGCTCGATCCCGAACTCGATTTGTGGAAGACCGCCAAACCCATCCTCGAGCGCTGGATGGACGAGCAGATCGGCTGGCGCGGTCTGGTCGAGCGTGCCAAGAGCGAAGCGCCCTTGCTCGCCAAGCGCCTGCCGCAGATTCCGCGTCTGGTGCATCGCTGGCTCGAACTCGGCATCGCCGAGCGCGAAGACGGGCAGACCCGCAACGAGCTGCTGCGCACCCTGATCGTCGAACAGCGCCGGACCAATCGGTTGATCGCCACCGCGCTCTTGATGGGCGCCGGCCTGCTGGCTGGCGTGGCCGTGTTCCTGCTCATTCTTGAGTAAGGCTTAAGCGGCTCCGGGAACTCGTTACAGGTCGCGTCGCCGCGCTGGGCTATCCTGCGCCGTCGCTCCCGCCATGTGGTCTTCATGAATCGTCCCCTGCTAGTTCGCGTCGCATTCGCGTCGATCGTCGTGATCGGCGTGAGCGTGGCCGCGTGGACGATTTCCAAGCGCATCGTCGAGCAGCGCGTGGAAGAAGACGCCGCGACGATCGCGCGCGCCTCCTCGCGCGCCATCCAGCAGCAACTGGCTTTGCTCGACGAGATCCCGGCAGGCAGCGAGGCTTCCTGCGATGCGCTGTTCGTCGCCATGCTCGAACGGCTCGCACGCGAACATCCGGGTGTGGCCGGCGTGTTCGTTCAGCAGCCCGGCGAGGGCAACCGCTATTGCAGCGACGAAGGTCCGGTCAGCGTGCCCGCGCCCATGGTCGCCGTGCATCCCGACGACGCCGGCACCACGGTCGGCGCCTGGGTCGGCTACAAGACTTGGGAGGATCTGCTGTACTTCTCCAAGCGGCGCGGCGACGGTGTGCGCGCGGTGCTGGTCAAGCCGATTGATTTTCTGTTTCTGGCCACGCCCGAATGCGTGAATTGCCGGCGTGCGCATTTCGAACTCGCGTCGAGCGCGCACCCGCTGTTCCGGGTCGGCAATCGCGATCTCGCCGAGGGCGACGCGATCGTGCGGCGCGCGCCGGTGCCGGGTTTGTCGCTCACGCTGGTGCTGGCTGAAGACAAGCGCGCGATCTGGCATCACATGCAGGACTGGGCCTGGCTGAGCGTGCTGGTCGGCGCACTGCTCATGGTGCTGGTCGAGATCGGTCTGCGCTACCGCGCGCTCAAGCGCCGCAGCCTGACCAGCCTCATGGCCGAAGCCGTGCTGCGCGACGAGTTCCTGCCGCATTACCAAGCCATCATCGACATCGAATCCGGCCGCATCGCCGGTTGCGAAGTGCTGATCCGCTGGTTGCAGGACGACGGCGTGCTGGTGCCGCCGAGCCAGTTCATCGAAACCCTGGAAAGCAGCGGCCACATCATCGGCGCGACCCAGACCCTGATCGAAAACTCGCTCAAGGATCTCGCGCCGGTCTGGGCCGACGACGAACATTTCTTCGCCAGCGTCAACGTCGTGCCCGAGCACCTCGAGACCGGCAAGCTCGAACGCTATCTGCGCGAGCTGCAGGCGCGCGCGCCGTTTCCCGCCGGATGGCTGGCCTTCGAAGTGACCGAGCGCCTGCCGATCCGCGACCTCGATCGCACCGGAACGATGATCGGGCGCATGCGCGATGCCGGCTATCGCTTCGAACTCGACGACGCCGGTACCGGCTACGGCGGGTTCTCGTATCTGCAGCGGCTGGGCTTCGATGTGATCAAGCTCGACAAGATGTTCGTCGACACCATCGGCTCGGACGACATCAAGCTCTCGCTGGTGCCGGCCATCGTCGGCTTCGCGCGCGACGCCGGCCTGGAGATCATCGCTGAAGGCGTCGAACGGCCCGACCAGGTGGCCTATCTGCGCAAGCTGGGCGTGCGCCTGATGCAAGGCTATTTCTTCGCGCGTCCGATGGCGGCCACCGAGTTCGTGCATTACGCGCGGCTGCGGCAACCGCTGGCCCGTGCCGCGCGGCGCGCGGCAACCGTCGCCGGCGGACGCGTGGCCGGATGAGTGCGCCGAAGTTCGAAACCCGCGACCCGGCCCAGGCCGCGTTCTGGACCGAGCGCTATGCGCGCGAGTTCATGCCCTGGGACCAGCACGATGTGCCGGCCGATCTTGCGCACGAAGTCCGCGCCGCGACGACCGGCCGCGGCGTGTTGCCCGCCGCGCCCGCGCGCGTGCTGTTGCCGGGTTGCGGTTCGGGCTATGAATTGCGCCTGCTGGCCGATGCCGGTTACGACGCGCTCGCGATCGATATTTCGTCGGCCGCCGTCGAGCGTGCGCGGACCCAGGTCGGTCCGTATGCCGCGCGCGTGCAGTTGGCCGATTGTTTCGAGATCGACACCGATGTGCGGCACGCGGCGCAATACGCCTGGATCTATGAGCGCGCATTCGTCTGCGCCTTGCCGCCCCGGTTATGGGCGCGCTGGGCGCAAGCGATGGCGGCCTTGACGCAAGCCGGCGGGGTGCTCGCGGGGTATTTCTATTTCGATGCCGACAAGGCCGCCGTCCCCCTCGATGCCCGGCGCGGGCCGCCGTTTGCGATGCGGGCCGACGAACTGGGCGCGCTGCTCGGTGGGCATTTCGTGTGCGAGGTCGATCGCGAGGTGTCGCCAGCGCATTCGGTCGAGGTGTTTCGCGGCAAGGAACGCTGGATGGTTTGGCGTCGTCAGGGCTGAGCCCGGGCCGAGATCAAGGCCGCCGCATCTCGGCCGCGAGTCGAGGATCACCCGCCGAGCGGCCCGCCTATAATCGCGCGACCGTCGCGCGGCAAACCGCGCGGGCCGGGCCCTCGAACCTGTTCTCATCGCCTTTCGGCGCTTAGACCATCATGCTCATCGGATTCGTCGCTCTGTACCTGCTCGGCACCATCGCGATCGGCTTGTATGCCGCAACCCGCGTCAAGAACTCCGCGGACTACGCGGTCGCCGGGCGCAGTCTGCCCCTCGTCATGGTCGTGACCACGACCTTCGCCACCTGGTTCGGCTCCGAGACCGTGCTCGGCATCTCGTCCAAGTTCATGGACGGCGGCCTGGGCAATGTGGTGGAAGACCCGTTCGGCGCTTCGATGTGTCTGGTGCTCGTGGGCTTGTTCTTCGCCTACAAGCTCTACCAGATGAATCTGCTGACCATCGGCGACTACTACCGCAAGCGCTATGGCCGCGGCATCGAGATCTTCTCCTCGATCGCCATCATCCTGAGTTACCTGGGCTGGGTGGCGGCGCAGATCACCGCGCTGGGCCTGGTGTTCAACATGCTCAGCGACGGCGCGATCTCGATGGAGGTCGGGATGGTGATCGGCACGGTGTCGGTGCTGGTCTACGTCATCTTCGGCGGCATGGTCGCGGTCGCGTGGACCGACTTTCTGCAGATGGTCGTGCTGGTGATCGGGCTGACCGCGATCGCGGTCATGGCCGGCAATATGGCGGGCGGCGCCGACAAGGTCGTGGCGCTTGCGCAGAGCAACGACTGGTTGCGGTTCTTCCCCGAGCCGAACCTGCACGACATGATGTTCTTCTTCGCGGCCGGCATCACGATGATGCTCGGCTCGATTCCGCAGCAAGACGTTTTCCAGCGCGTGATGGCGGCCAAGGATGCCAAGACGGCGGTGCGCGGGCCGATCATCGGCGGCTTGTGCTACCTGGCCTTTGCCTTCGTGCCGATGTTCATCGTGGCGTGTGCCGTGCTGATCATGCCGGAGGAGACCAAGGCCTTGCTGGCCGACGATCCCCAGAAGGTGCTGCCGACGCTGATCATGACCAAGATGCCCAAGGTCGCGCAGGTCTTCTTCTTCGGCGCCTTGCTCTCGGCCATCATGTCCACCGCCTCGGCGACCTTGCTCGCGCCGTCGACGAGCTTCGTCGAGAACATCTACAAGAACCTTTATCCCAAGCTGACCGACAAGCAGGAACTCATCGCGATGCGCGTGACGCTGGGGGTGTTCACCATCAGCGTGCTGGCCTACGCGATGGTGATGAAGGACACGCCGATCTACGAAATGGTCAGCGGCGCCTATCAGGTGACCCTGGTCGCGGCCTTCGTGCCGCTGGTGTGCGGCTTGTACTGGAAGCGCGCGACGACGCAAGGCGCGGTGTTCTCGATCATGCTCGGTGCGCTGAGCTGGCTGGCGTTCACCTTCACGCCGTATGGCGAAGTCTTTCCGCCCCAGCTCGCGGGCTTGATCATGGCCTTCGTCGGAATGATCGCGGGTTCCTTGATGCCGCAAGGAATCAAGTCGCCCAAGCACGTGCATTACGAAACCTGAACGCGCGCCGCCCGGAGGAATTCCCGGGGCGGCGCACGGTCTCAATGTAGGCGCGAAGCTTTAGACTGCCGGCTTCGCCAGGAGCAAAGACCATGGACACCAAGGAATTCATCCACAAGACCGTGACCGAGAACCCGATCGTGCTGTTCATGAAGGGGACGGCGCAGTTTCCGATGTGCGGCTTTTCGGGGCGCGCGATTGCGCTGCTCAAGAACGCGGGCGCAAGCAATGTCGTGACCGTCAATGTGCTCGACGACGACGGCATCCGCCAAGGCATCAAGGAATACGCCAACTGGCCGACGATTCCGCAGTTGTACGTGAACGGCGAGTTCGTCGGCGGCTCGGACATCATGGCCGAGATGGCGGAGTCGGGCGAACTGCAAACGCTCATTCGCAACGCCGGCGTCAAGGCCTGAGCCCGCGCCGCGCATGCCCGGCACGCCGCGCCGACTCATCGTCGCCATCACCGGTGCCACCGGCGCGGTGTATGGCGTGCGCCTGCTCGAAGTGCTGCGCGCGCTGGGCCTCGGCACCGCAGCGCGCATCGAAACCCATCTCTTGATTTCGGCCGCGGGCGCGTTGAGCATCCGCCAGGAACTCGATCGTTCGCATCATGAGATCGAGGCCTTGGCCGACGTCGTGCACAACGTGCGCGATGTGGGCGCGAGCATCGCCTCGGGTTCGTTCCAGAGCATGGGTATGGTGATCGCGCCATGCTCGATGAAGACGCTGGCGAGCGTGGCCCACGGCTTCGGCGACAACCTCATCACCCGCGCGGCCGATGTGACGCTCAAAGAACGGCGGCGCCTGGTGCTGATGGTGCGCGAGACCCCATTCAATCTCGCGCACATCCGCAACATGGAGTCGGTGACCCTCATGGGCGGGATCATCTTTCCGCCTTTGCCGGGGCTGTATCAGCGTCCGCGCACCATCGCCGAGATGATCGACCCCACCGTCGGGCGGGTGCTCGATCTGTACGATGTGGCGCACGACCTCACGCCGCGCTGGCAAGGGACGATCGGCACACCCGCCGACGACTGAACCGATGCTGCAAGTCGCCCTCATCGACGACCTGCACGACATGCGCGAGGCAGCGTTCGATTTCCTCGCCCGCGACGAAGCCAACAACACCATCGCACTCAACGCGCTCGGCATGGCCTGGCGCGCGCACGAAGCCGGCGAGGCGCAGCGCGGCGATCCGTTGCGCATGGTGATCGCGCGCGAGCACGGGGACGTCGTTGCGCTCGGCGTGCGCAGTCTGGGCAGCCTGCTGCTCGCGGGCAACGAGGACGCGCACGCGCGCGCCATCGCCCAGGCGATGCGCGACGATCCATCGATCCACGGCATCGTCGGACGCGAGGCGATGGCACATGCGTGCGCCGCGGCCTGGGGGCGAGCGTTCGGCGTGCATGTGCGTTTGATTCTGCAGGTGCTGGCGGGAACGCCCGATGGCGGTGGCGCGGCGGGCGCGATGCGTTTGGCGCGCACCGACGAATACGCGCAGTTGGTGCAATGGCAGCGCGATTTCGAGATCGAGGCCCGGCTGTTGCGCAATACTGGGCAGCCCAGCGAGACCGTCGCCCAGCGCATGGCGCGCGCACAGGCCTACGTCTGGTGCGACGGCGACGCCATCGTCAGCCATGCCGGCGCGGTGGCGATCGCGCCGACCGGTGCGCGCATCGGTCCGGTCTATACCCCGCCGGCGCAGCGCGGACGCGGGTACGCGCAAGCGTTGGTGGCGGCCGTCAGCCGGCACTTGATCGATCGCGGCGCGCAGCGGGTGTTCTTGTTCACCGATGCGCAAAATCCCACCTCGAACGCGGTCTATCAACGCGTCGGCTTTCGCTTCGTCTCGGCACACGCGCATCTGGAATTCGTGCGCGATTGAATTCACTTCATACAAGAACCCATCGGGAGACGCAGTCCATGCAGAGTCATCATGGCATCCACACCGTCGATACCGGCTTCGAGCGGCCCTTGTTCGATGCCAGCCATCTCATCATCGAGCGCGGCCGCGCGGCATTCGTCGATACCGGGGTCAACGATTCGGTGCCGCGCCTGCTGGCGGCACTCGAAGCGCAAGGCCTGGCCGCGGACGCGGTGGATTGGGTCATCCTGACCCATGTGCATCTCGATCATGCGGGCGGCGCCGGGCTGCTCATGCAGGCCTTGCCCAACGCGCGACTGGTCGTGCATCCGCGCGGCGCGCGCCACATGATCGACCCGTCGGCCTTGGTGGCGGGGGCGTCGGGGGTGTATGGCGCTGATGCGGTGGCGCGCACTTACGGTGTGGTGCAGCCGGTGCCGGCCGAGCGTGTGGTCGAGGCGGGCGAAGGCCATGTGGTCGACCTCGCCGGGCGGGCCTTGCTGTGCTTGGATACGCCCGGGCATGCGCGTCATCACATCTGCATCTGGGATGCGAAGAGCCGGGCGTTCTTCACCGGCGATACCTTCGGGCTTTCGTATCGCGATTTCGACACCGCGCGCGGCGCGTTCATCATCGCCTCGTCGACGCCGGTGCAGTTCGATCCGGCGGCGATGCGCGCATCCATTGCGCGTTTGCTGGCGTATGAACCACAGGCGATGTACCTCACCCATTACAGCCGCGTGGAAGACGTGCCGCGGCTGGGCGCCGATCTGTATCGCTGGATCGACGTCATGATCGCAATCGCCGAAGCCGCCGATGGCACCGCCGATCGTCATGCGCGCATGTGCGAGGCCTTGGCACAGGCCTATGTGGCGCAGGTCCAGGCCCATGGCTGCGCGATGTCGGCCGAGCAGATCCGGCGCTTCCTCGCGATCGACATCGAGCTCAACGCGCAAGGCCTGGGCGTGTGGCTCGATGCGCGCAAGCGAGGATGAGAGGGGATGGTGCCGCTTGTCCGAATCGAACGGACGACCTACCGCTTACAAGGCGCCCCGGGTGGTATCCGAAAAGGTCCGTTGATGTTCGCTATTCTTCGATATGCGTAGGAGAACATCGTCCAAAGGCATTCTTGACCTACCGCTAATGTCCGCATAAAGTGGTATCCGAAATGGTATCCGGATTCGAAAGTGGTATCCGGAGTGGTATCCAAATCGGGGGGCAAAATTGGCGCGGGCAACGAAGTGGACGGACGAGAAGATCAAGACGCTGAGGTTGCCTGCTGCCAAAGACGAACAGCGTCAAATGATCGAACCGGGGCTGTATCTGCACATCCGAAAGCGCGTGATCGGAGAACCCGCAAAGCTCTGGCAGTACCGCGCGCAGGTGAACGGTGTGCGCCGTTGGCTTTCTTTGGGCGCTTATCCGGCGGTTGGCTATGCGCAGGCGCGCGCTGAACTGCTCAAGCATGAACAAAACCACGAGGCGGCGAAGAAGGGCGAGGCAGACCATCCTGTGATCGCCGCGCGTTTCGCTCGCAAGGTGGCAAAGGCACAGGTTACGGTGGCCGAAGCGTTTGCGGAGTGGATCGCAGACAAGCGCCTGGGCAGCTCACGCAAGGGTGGGGCGCCGGTTCGGGAACGCACGATCGCAGTGCTGACCGAGAACTTCAATGCCGACATCAGGGATCGCATCGGCGATGCCAAGATCGGCAAACTGACACGCGAGGCCTTGCAGGCCTGCATCGATGCACCTCGCAAGCGCGGTGCACCTGGGGCGGCAGCGCATGTCTATCGCACGCTGCGCGGGTTAATCAATTTCGCGATTGCACGTGGGCATATCGTCGGCGCTGATCCGATGCGCGGCATCGAGAATCCGAAGCCCTATCGGCCAGCGCCCGTGAATGCGGCGAACGATGCCGAACTCGCGGCGTTGCTGACGGCGGTGGATGATTCGCAGCTGTGGCTTGCAACGAAGCTCGCGATCCGGTTTTCGCTGCTGACCGGTGCGCGTCCAGGCGAAGTGCGGCTGGCGACCTGGGGCGAGTTCAATTTGGAACGTGCGACGTGGACCATTCCCGCTGACCGGGTAAAGTCTGGCCGGAGTTTCCGGGTACATCTGTCGTCGGCAGCGATCGAAATGCTGACACTGGCGAAGGTATTGACCAAGGGCGGGGCCGGCGATTATGTGTTCCCCGGCGCCAAGGGTAAGGGCGCGGTATCGACGCCCATGGAGAAGATGGCGGTTGCGCGCGCGCTTTCTCGGTTGGCTGAGCGCACGGCAGACGATGGCGGCAAGAAGCTCGCGCCGCACGACTTGCGCCGCACCTTCCGCACGATGCTGTCGCGCCTGGGCGTGGCCCCGCACATCGCCGAGATGTGCATGAACCATCAGGAAACCGAGACCATGCGCCGGGTCTATGACGGTCACGACTACTTCGGTGAAATGTCCGAGGCGTGGGATCGAGCCGGCGCGCATCTGAACGCGCTGCGTTCCGGCGGTGCGCAGATCATCCCGATTTCACAGCTTCGGGCCGGATGAGGTGGACGTTATCCGCCGTGCACGGCTTGCATTGGATTTCGCGCTTTGATAGTCTATAACTAAGCAGCGATCTTTGCGGTTGGTGTCTGTGTCGAATCCGAAGCGATCCCCGACACAGTGAATGCCGCGATTCGAACCCGCCAGCGATGCGACGCCCTGAGTGGCGCCAACGCAATCCGGCGGGTTTTCTCATGGGCGAGCTGTCGCCCATCCCCCGCCGAACGCATAGGAGTTCGGCATCATGCAAGTTCTGAGACTCAAAGACATCACCGCGCAATTCAAGCGCTGCCGATCGGTGGTCTACGCCGATGTTCAGAGCGGCCTTTGGCCGCGACAGATCAAGCTCGGCGCCCGCGCATCTGGCTGGCTGCTCGATGAGTGCGAGGCGGTCATTGCGGCCCGCGTTCGCGGCGATGGCGATGACGCGATCCGCAAACTTGTGGAGCGGTTGCACGCTGCGCGCAAGTCGGTTGCTCTCTGAGGGAGGGCACCGTGGTCAACATGCATCGCTGTAAGGCGAAGAACGGACTTGCGCAAAACAAAGACGCCCTGCACGAGGGCGAGGCGCAAAGCAAAACGAAGTGGCCCAAGTGTAACGCGATCGAGCACTTCAAGCTGGCGGTTTGGTACGCCGGCTACGACCTTGAAGAAGTGCGCCAAGCGCACGCAAACGCAGGCAGACACATTCGCGAGGCGGCTTGCTGCGTGGCGCTCGCGTTGCTCAGATTGGCGCGGGGTGGGTTATGACCGCCGGTCTGTTCGCACGCGACCAATTGCCCGGACCGATCGAATACTTTGAGCACGCAGGCATTGCCCTACGTGGCCGCGGTCTGTGGCGTGACGCTGTATGTCCCTTCCACGATGACACTCGGCCCAGTCTGCGCGTGCGCATCGATACCGGCGCCTATCGGTGCATGGTTTGCGGCGAGCACGGCGGCGGCGTTCTGGATTTCCACATGGCCCGCCACGGCCTTAGATTCGTTGAAGCTGCGCAGTCGCTCGGCGCGTGGAGGTCAGCATGATCGAGTCCCCGACGGCGGTCGTCGAGACACCCAAGGCCGCTGCGCGCCGTCTCGCCAAGCCAGCGTTACGCGACGGATTCAAGCCTGAAGCACTTCACGCCTACACGGACGCAGCCGACCAGATCATCTTCTGGCGTATTCGCCTCAAGCACCCGACAAGCGGCGAAAAATGGGTTCGCCCGATGCGACGCACAGAGGACGGTTACGCACTCGGCGAGCCTCCCATGGAGCGCAAACCGATCTACGCGTTGCACACACTCACCGT
The DNA here is from genome assembly GCA_964448945.1 of uncultured Burkholderiaceae bacterium. Taxonomy (GTDB): domain Bacteria; phylum Pseudomonadota; class Gammaproteobacteria; order Burkholderiales; family Burkholderiaceae_E; genus CAXBRX01. The sequence continues at coordinate 7,650 of CAYUYC010000021.1, read as the reverse complement.
TCGGCCAGATGAGCCCGTGATCGTGACAGAAGGCGAATTCAAGGCCGATCAATTGCATGCGCTTGGACTGTTGGCGACGACGAGCGGCGGGGCGGATTCATCCGCGAAATCCGACTGGTCGGCGCTCGCTGGCCGTGACGTACTGATCTGGCCGGACAACGACACCGCCGGCCAACGCTACGCCGCCGATGTCGCGGCGATCCTGCGTGATCTCGGCTGCGCTGTGCGCGTGCTCAACGTGGCGGTGCTCGGCCTGCCGCCCAAGGGGGATGCTGTGGAATGGCTGGCCGACCATCCGAACGCAACCGCCGCCGATGTGCTCACATTGCCTTGTGTGGCCGATGCACCGCAACCTGAAACGGCGATGCCCAAGCCCTTGCCCGACGAGCTGTTGCCAGTGGAGGCCTTCCCGTTGGCGGCGCTGCCCGAGGCTTTTCGACCTTGGGTGACTGATGTTTCGCAGCGAATGAACTGCCCGCCCGACTTTGTGGCCGTGCCGTTGATTGTGGCGGCGGCATCGCTTGTCGCGCGGCATGTTCGCATTCGTCCGCAAGCGCGTACTGACTGGACCGAACCGGGCAATCTGTGGGCACTGATCGTTGGCCGGCCCGGCATCATGAAATCGCCTGCGATGGCGCAGGCCTTGGCGCCCATGGAGCGGCTGGAAGCGCGTGCGGCCGACGAATACCGGCGGGCCATCAGCGACTTCACGGAAGCGAAACCGCTGCGCGATCTGCGCGCCGAGGCCAGCAAGAAGGCGGCGCGTGCGGCGCTGAAGAAGAATGCTCAAGCCGACGTGTCTGATCTGCTCAAACGCGAGGCCGACGACGATGAACCGATCCGCAGGCGCTACGTGGTTGCCGATGCGACCTATGAAAAGCTGGGCGAGATATTCGCCTGCAACCCCGGCGGTGTGCTATCGGTACGCGACGAGATGCGCGGGCTATTCCTGCACCTGGCGCGCGAGGAATCGGCGACGGCGCGGGCGTTCTACCTGCAAGCATGGAGCGGCGGGAGCTACCACTTCGATCGCATCGGGCGCGGCACTGTGACGGTGGAGGACGCGCGGCTGTCCATGATCGGCGGCATCCAACCTGGACCGCTGGCCGACCTGACGCTGCAAGCGCGGCGCGGTGCGGCCGATGACGGGATGATCGAGCGATTCCTGATCGCCTGGCCCGACTCGCCTAGCACGTGGAAAGACGTGGACCGCTTGCCGGACAACGACGCCAAACGCAAAGCGTGGGAAGCCTTCGAGCGACTCGACGGCATCACGCCCGACGCACTGCGCGCCGAAGTGCAAACCGACTTTGCCGGCGAACCTCAGGGGCTACCGTTCCTGCGCTTCACCGACGATGCGCGCGAAGCCTTCGCTGAGTGGCGTGCCGACCTTGAAGCCAAGCTGCGCGGCGCTGACTTGGGAAGTCTGGAAAGCGCGCTGTCCAAGTTCCGGCACCATGTCCCGGCCCTGGCGCTGGCACTGCATGTCGTTGACGGCGGCACCGGCCCGGTGGCACTGACGCCGACGACGCGCGCGCTAGCTTTGGCCGACTACTTCGAGTCGCATGCCCGGCGCCTGCATGCCAGCGGCCGGCGCGTGGCTGTGCGCGGCGCGCATGCGATCTTGGACAAGGCGCGGGCCGGCGACCTGCCCGACCCTTTTACGGCGCGCGACGTGTACCGCAACCAGTGGGCCGGACTGGCCGACCGCGTGGTCGTGGCCGATGCGCTCGACCTGCTGGTCGCGCATGGCTGGCTGGCGGAAACGACCATCGCCGCGGGTGCTGACGGCGGCCGACCGACGACGATCTACACCCCGACAGAAGGGGCGCGCCATGGGTAAGTGGCTTACTAGGCTGGCGGCGCTTCACGACGCTGCGGAAGAGAAAAACTCTGCATCTCCTTCCGCTCCCGCACTGTCAAAACTGCCAAAACCAAGTTATGTCAGTTCTGGCAGTGGGCCGGGAGGGGGTAGCAAAGAAATTTCGGGCGAGTCCTGTGGCCCGACATTCGAGGCATGGGCATCGGCGGCGAATCGCTTGTGCGATCTGCGGCGCGACCGTGATTCGGCGCGTCGACAGGCATTGCTCGATGACTACGCCGATTTGGCGGCCAAAAGCCGCGTCGCTTGGCTCGGTGTGTTTCGTGCCGAGATTGCAGCCATCGTGGCGGTGCATGAGGCAACGGCTTGAGCGCTGCGCTGCGGAGTAAAGGCAAGGCCGGCGAGCGCGAAATTGCTGTGCGACCCGCGCGATTCGGCGCATGCGGCCGCGCGGACAAAGCAAAGCCCCAAGCGGCGTGGGTGAACTGGGCTCCAATTGCCCAGCGAATACCGGTCCACAAGGGGCTTGCCGTACTGCCCTTGAAACGCCGCAGACTCTCTACGACGGCCAGGGTTCAATTCCCAGGGGTGGTTCAGAGAGACAGCGACCCCGACGCGAAGGATTTCAGCATGCATTGCACGCGATCCTTTCCAACGCTCGAAGCGACGACGGGAGCGTCATCCTAGACGACTAAGTGAACCACGATCAAGTGGCGCAGCTTTGTGCGATAGAGAAACCCCATGGATGGCTAACAAATGACTACTTCTGTCAGTCGTGCGGACCTGATCGCCCTGTATCGCGCTTGGGCGGCCGAGTGTCGGCATATTCGCAATGAGTGGATGTGCGGGGCGGACATTGATCCGCGGCCGACACTGCCATTCCCTGACGCGCTGCGCGATCTGCGTTGCGAGGCGCGGACGAAAGGCACGGGTGCGCCGTGCAAGCTGCTACCGGTCGCGCCAAATGGGCGCTGCAAGTTTCACGGCGGGCTATCGACAGGGCCGAGAAAGCATCGAGGTCAGACCAATTCGATTGGAAACGGAACGAAGGGTGTTAGGCCAAAGTGAAGCTCATATGGAGAGCAATATTACGGTAGGAACGCGTCTCAACCCGCCCCCGCCATGGCGAAGGACGGGGAGCAAGTTGCAGCGTAGTTGCAGGGTGCAATCGATCCCCAGGCCCGCGCCACGGCCGATGCGCTGGAGGCATGTTCTGCCGCTGAAGAGACTCAGCGGCTAGTCGAGCTGCGTGAGGTTAAGGTAGCTCTAACGTATAGGCAGTCTCAGAGTTGCGCTCAATGCGTGCGGGCAACTTGTCAATACCGCGCGATGGGGAATCTTCCCGGCAGTTGTTTTGCGGTTAGTCGCGGCGAGGCACATCGGTACGACGGGCTGTGAGATAGCATGCATTTCCATGCCAAAGGAAATCCTTTTATATGTCGATGAATCCGGGTCGAGAGATCCGGATCGGCGACCAAAGATCGGTAGTACCGATCCGAACTGGTTTGCTCTGGGTGGTGTCTTGCTGCAAGCAGAAGACAAGACGGACGCAGATCAACGCTTAGAGCAGTTTCGCAAGCGCTGGCCGGAGATGGGAGCTAGTCCGCTTCATTCTTACGAAATCCGCAACAGGACCAAGCAATTTCGCTGGCTTGCGGAGGTTTCAGAGGAGCGATCGAATCGTTTCTATGAGGATTTGGGGCGGATGATGGTTGATCTGCCAGTGTTCGGAGTTGCGTGCGTGGTAGATCGTCCTGGATACAACCATCGGTACGAGTCGACGTATGGGACCAGAAGATGGAAGCTGTGCCGCACAGCCTTTCACATACTGGTGGAGCGGGTCGCCAAATATGCGCATGCACACGACTCAAGGTTGCGTGTGTTTATCGAGCGAAGCGACAAATGCACGGAAGCGCAGCTGAAATCGTATTACGACGCAATGGTATCCAATGGCCTGCCATTTGATGCAGGGCGATCAGCGAAATATCAACCGCTGTCCGTGGACGCTCTCCGGCGGACACTGTACGAATTCAGAGTAAAAACGAAGGCTTCGGATTTAATGCAAGTCGCTGATTTGATGCTGTGGCCGATATGTAAGGGTGGCTACGAACCAGAACACCGCACCTACCAGGAACTGGTGAAAAGAGGAAAGCTGCTCGATGCGAAATGCAGCGCGGGAAACGGACTACTCGGTATCAAATACAGTTGCTTCGATTTGGTTGATGCGGCAAGAAACGCGGCTCAAGAAAAGCAAAAGCCCGCGTGAGCGGGCTTTTGTCGGCCACCAAGAAATTCTTGGGCGACCTCGTAGGCTATGCCTGCGCGAATTTTCGGGAAGCATTGCTTTTAGGTCAATTCTATTTTTGTAATCTCGGGCGCGTGTACCAGATTTATGTGAGAGATTTAACGAGGAACTTTCGTCAACGATCCAGTCGTGATGTTGGTATCCAATTTGGTATCCAGCTCAAAGAAAAAGCCTTGCATGTGAGCGATCGCTAACGCCGCAAGGCTTTATTTATTTGGTGCCGCTTGTCCGAATCGAACGGACGACCTACCGCTTACAAGGCGGTTGCTCTACCAACTGAGCTAAAGCGGCGCTGGGGCGAGAAAGTATAGCCAGCCGCCAGGTGCTGCAGACACTTGGGGGCGGGCGTTTACTTCACGCGCTTGAGTTGCGGCCGGCCGCCGGTGGCGGGCGGCGGTGGCGGATCGTCGTCGGTCGAGGCGTCGTCGTCCGACGGTGCGGGGACTGAGGCGAGCACCGGCCGAAGCGCCACGGGGGCGGGAACGCCTTCGTCGTCTTCGGCGACGGCGGGCGTCGTGGCGCCACGTGTGACCTCGAAGGCCATGCCGTGGCCGGTCTCGCGCGCGTAGATCGAAATCACGTTCTCGACCGGGATCGACAACTCGCGCGCGACACCGCCGAAACGGGCCTGGAAGGTCACCAGGTCGTTGCCGATCTGCAAGTGGTTGGTGGCGAGCGGCGAGATGTTGAGCACGATCTCGGCGTTGCGCACGAATTCACGCGGGACGATCGTGCGCTCGTCGACGGCGACAGCGATGTAGGGCGTAAAGCCGTTGTCGCTGCACCATTCGTAGAGCGCACGAATCAGGTACGGCTTGGTCGAGGTTTCGGCCATGGACGTGGCGTGCGATCCGGGGATCTGCGTCGCATCAGCGGCGCATGACCTTTTCGGAGGGCGTGAGCGCTTCGATGTAGGCGGGACGGCTGAAGATGCGTTCGCCGTACTTCTGGATCGGCGCGGCGGTCTTGGACAGATCGATGCCGTAATGATCCAGGCGCCACAACAGCGGCGCGATGGCCACGTCGAGCATCGAGAAGTCTTCGCCCAGCCAGTACTTGTTCTTGATGAACAGCGGTGCGAGCTGGGTCAGACGATCGCGAATCGCGAGGCGGGCTTTTTCCTGTGCCTTTTCCTGGCCCTTCGGTGCGCGGCTTTCGAGCGTGGAAACGTGGGTGAAGATTTCCTTCTCGAGGTTGAACAGGAACAGGCGTGCGCGCGCACGCTGCACCGGATCCGCGGGCATGAGCTGCGGATGCGGGAAGCGTTCGTCGATGTATTCGTTGATGATGTTGGATTCGTACAGGATCAGGTCGCGTTCCACGAGGATGGGGACCTGGCCGTACGGGTTCATCACATTGATGTCTTCAGGCTTGTTGAAGAGATCGACGTCGCGGATCTCGAAATCCATGCCCTTTTCGAACAGGACGAGGCGCGAGCGTTGGCTGAACGGGCAGGTAGTGCCGGAGTAAAGGACCATCATTGTTGCGATCTCCAGAAACGAACAAGGGCGACCGTGCGGTCACCCTTGAAACCATGGCCGAATGCGTCGCGGGTTGCGACGCACCGGGCGGGTCGGCGGACTACTTGATGTCTTTCCAATAGGAGCGGTTCAGGCCCCAGGCAAGCACGGTGAATCCGGCCAGGAACAGCAGGACGATGACGCCCAGACGTTGGCGCGTCGTCTTGGTCGGATCGGCCACCCAGCCCAGGAAGGCCACCAGATTGCCGACTTCATCGTCATAGGCTTTGGCGCGTTCCGGGTCGGCATCGGTCCAGGTGTACTTCACGCTGGCGTGGCCGTGCCCTTCGGTCAGTGCTTCTTCCTTGGTGGTCTTGAAGCCGTATTGGTCGTAGGTCGAGACTTCCTTGACCCACTTTTCGGTCGGCTTGTCTTCGGGCTTGGCGCCCGGGACCGAGACCGACTTGACCTCTTCGACCGTCAGCGTGCGCGTGCCTTGCAGATTCCACAGCACGTGCGGCATGCCGACGTTCGGGAAGACGATGTTGTTCCAACCGGTCGGACGGCTGTTGTCGCGGTAGAACGAGCGCAGGTAGGTGTAGATCCAGTCCTGACCCGAACCATCCGCCGAGGCGCGCGCGCGCGCGGTCAGCGACAGATCGGGCGGAACTACCCCGAAATAGACCTTGGCGCTGGCCGGCGGCAGGGCCACCGTCATCTGGTTGCCGATCTTGTCCGTCGTGAACATCAGGTTCGACTTGATCTGTTCTTCGGACAGGCCGATTTCCTTCAGACGGTTGTAACGCACGGCCGAAGCGGAATGGCAGCTCAGGCAGTAGTTGACGAACGTCTTGGCGCCGCTTTGCAGCGCCGCGAGGTCACGGGCCTTTTCGGTCGGGAACTTGTCCAGCGCAGGACCGCCGGTGTTGGCACCGGAGATGGCGGGGATGGTCGCGGCGCCGAAGGCGACCGCGAGCATGGCAAGAAGCTTCTTCATGTTGTCGATTCCTCCCGTATCCCGTGTCAGTGCGCCGCGAACGTCACGCGCTCGGGAACGGGTTTGAACGTGCCGAGACGGCTCCACCAGGGCATGGCCAGGAAGAAACCGAAGTAGATGAGCGTGCCGAGTTGCGAGACCTTTTCGCCGACCGGGGACGGCGGCTGGATGCCGAGGTAACCCAGGACGAAGAAGTTCACGAAGAACACGCCGAGGATCGCCCAGTGCAGCTTGGGGCGATAGCGCATCGACTTGACCGGCGACTTGTCGAGCCAGGGCAGGAAGAACAGGATCACCACCGCCAGGCCCATGAAGATCACGCCCCACAACTTCGCTTCGATCCAGAAGAAGTTGATCGTGTTGGCACGCAGGATCGAGTAGTACGGCGTGAAGTACCAGACCGGCGCGATGTGCGGCGGGGTCTTCATCGGATCGGCCGGGAAGAAGTTGTTGTACTCGAGGAAGTAGCCGCCGAGTTCGGGCGCGAAGAACACGATCGCGCAGAACACGATCAGGAAGCCCGCGACACCAAGGATGTCGTGCACCGTGTAGTACGGATGGAAGGGGATGCCGTCGAGCGGGATGCCGGTCTTGGGATCCTTCTTTTCCTTGATTTCGACGCCGTCCGGGTTGTTCGAGCCTACTTCGTGCAGCGCGATGATGTGCGCGACGATCAGGCCGATCAGCACCAGCGGCAATGCGATCACGTGGAAAGCGAAGAATCGGTTCAGCGTGGCGTCCGAAATCACGAAGTCACCGCGGATCCACAAGGACAGATCCTGGCCGATGAAGGGGATCGCCGAGAACAGGTTGATGATGACCTGCGCGCCCCAGTACGACATCTGACCCCAGGGCAGCAGATAGCCCATGAAGGCTTCGCCCATCAGGCACAGGAAGATCGCGACACCGAAGATCCAGACCAGTTCGCGCGGTTTGCGGTACGAGCCGTACATCAGGCCGCGCGCCATGTGCAGGTACACCACGACGAAGAACGCCGAGGCGCCGGTCGAGTGCAGGTAGCGGATCAGCCAGCCCCAGGGCACGTCGCGCATGATGTACTCGACGC
>CAYUYC010000020.1:21070-21819 GCA_964448945.1 uncultured Burkholderiaceae bacterium | reverse complement strand
GAACGCGCCGGTCGATCCGGCCAAGGTCATCGCGCTCATCCAGCGCAACCGGCATGTCAAGCTCGCGGGCCAGGACAAACTGCGCGTGAGCCAATCAGCCGCCACCGCCGAAGAGCGCGCCAAGATCATCCGCGGCTTGTTGCGCGATCTGTCCTGAGCCGCGATGAACGACGATCGAATCCTCGATGCAGCTAGAATGGGAACGCGATGCCCAAGCTCGCATCGTTTTGTGGTGCCCCTGCGCCGATATGAACCTGCGCGCCTTCGCGAGCCCGCATCCTTGCAAGCCCGGTTGAACCCAGCATGAATCTCATTCTTCACGGCGCCGGCATCGGCGCCCAGCAATTGCGTGCCGCCCAGGATCTGCTCGGCGCGTCCGCTCCGACGCCGCATGGTCTCGACCGCGCGACCCCACGCGCCTGGCGCTTCGCTTTCGATGCCGCGGTCGACGCCGACCGACGCGCGCAATTCGACGCATGGTGCCGGCGCGAACGCCTGGATGCGGCCTGGTTCGCGGCCGAGGTTCCGGCGCTGAACGACTTCAGCCTGTTGGTGATGGACATGGACTCGACCCTCGTGACCATCGAAACCATCGACGAGGTCGCCGATTTCTGCGGCCGCAAGGCCGAAGTCGCCGCCATCACCGAGGCCGCCATGCGCGGCGAGATCGCCGATTACAGCGAATCCTTGCGCCGGCGCGTCGCGCTGCTGGCCGGACTCGATACCGATGCGCTCGAGCGCGTCTACGT
>CAYUYC010000020.1:0-21060 GCA_964448945.1 uncultured Burkholderiaceae bacterium | reverse complement strand
CGTCGAGCGCATGAAACTCTCGCCGGGCGCCGAAGCCCTGGTGGCCGCAGCACATGCGGCGGGGCTCAAGACCTTGCTGGTTTCGGGCGGCTTCACGTTCTTCACCGATCGTCTGCGCGCGCGCCTGGGTTTGAGCTTTGCGCGCTCCAACACCCTGGGCATGACCGATGGACGCCTGGACGGCAGCGTGGTCGGCGAGATCGTCGATGCGAACGTCAAGGCCCGCACCGTCGCCGAGACCTGCGCCCGACTCGGCATCCCGACCGCGCGCGCGATCGTCATGGGCGATGGCGCCAACGATCTCAAGATGATGGGCATCGCGGGGTTATCGGTCGCGTTTCGCGCCAAACCCGTCGTCCGCGCTCAGGCCAGCATGGCCTTCGACTTTTGCGGGCTCGACGGTTTGTTGCAGGTCTTGAGCTGAACAACGCGCACACTGCCGACACCCAACCCGCCCATTCCCCCCTCCCGACACCGTGGCCGACTACGATCTACTGACACGCGATTTGCTCGCCGCCGCCGGCGACACGGACGACATGCGTCGTCTGCGCGTTGCATCCGATCGTTCGGGCGACCCGGCACGCGACCCGCAGGCCGACTCCGCGCTCTGGCATAGCGCATTGCGCCCGACCGGGCGCGGCTGGCAGCTCGACCCGGGGCGCCTCCTGCGTCAGATCCAGTTGGTGCAAGCACAAACGCCCCCGGCCGGTGCCGCTGCGCCCGACATCAACACACAAGCCGACGCGGCATTGCTCGCGCATCTCGACGCGATCCAGAGCGAAGCCGTGCGCACGCAATCGTGTGCATCGTTCAGTACGCTGGTGGGCATGACGCTCAGTGCGCCGGTCTGCGATGCCAAGGAAATCGACCGCGGCTGCGTCGCGCTGCTGGCACGGGCCTTCGAGCGCTTGTTCCGCGATCGCGACCTCACGCCGCAAACCAAGGTCCTCGTCGCGCCGCTGCAATTGCCGGTGTTGCGTGCGGCCTTGCTCGACCGCAGCTTCTTCCTCGACCCGACGCATCCGGCGCGCGCGCTGCTCGATGCGGTGCTCGACGCCACGGCCGGCTTGTCGGAACACGCACCCGATGACGCCTTGTGCGCCGAAGTCGATGCGGTGGTGCGCTCGCTGCTGGCACCGACCGGAGACTCCAACGCGCAATTCGCGCGTGCCCAGTCGCGCTTCGCGCGCTGGATCGACGCGCGCACCGCCCAACGCAACACCCGGTTGTCGAAACTGATCGCCATGGAACGCAGCGCCGAAGCCCAGACCTTCGCGCAGGCCGAGGTCGATCGACGCATCCAGCGCCGCTTCGAACTGGCCGATATCGAAGAAGCGCTTGCGAACTTCCTGCGCGGTCCCTGGCGCCAAGCCTTGATCGACCGCTGCCTGCAGCGCGACCTCGAACCCCAGGCCTGGCAGCGCGCACTCGAAACCACCGATGCGCTGATCTGGAGTGTGCTGCCCAAATCCAACTCGCTCGAACGCAGCGAATTGCTGCGCACCCTGCCGGCGCTGGTGCAATGGATCGTCGGCGAACTCGATCGCATTCAATGGACCGGCCCCGAGCGCGACGACTTCATGCACTTCCTGATGGAATCGCACGCCCGCGTGGCGCGCACCCCGCCGCGCAGCAATGCCGGCCGCCGCGCGACTCCCCCGGGACTGCGCGACGGCGACACGCGGCCGGCCGATCCGTCGTCGAGCACCGTGCTCGACGTCGTGCGTCTGCCCGAGAGCGACGCGCCGTGCGCCGGCGAGTGGTATCTGCACCAGACCGGCGGCAACCAGATCACCCGCCTGCGGCTGGACTGGATCAGCCCCTTGCGCACCCGGATCATCCTGGCCCGTCACGACGGCAGCCATGCCGACGTCATGGCTGCCGGTGAGGTGTTATCGATGCTGCATGCCGGTACACTGCGCCGCATGGACGCGGTGCGGCTGGTGCAGCACGCGCTGAGCGCCTGACCGACGCGCGCCGCGGCTTCACGGCGTACGCGTCACCTGACGCGGAGACCCCGATGAACGAAGTCGTGATCGACGAACGCGAGCGTTCCAACCGCACGCTGACCATGGTGATCTACGGATTGCTGGCCTTGGGGCCCTTCACCGGCCTGCTCACCAGCATCGTCGCGGTCGTCATGAATTACGTGAAGCTCGAAGATGTGCGCGGCACCTGGATCGACTCCCATTTCCGCTGGCAGTTGCGCACCTTCTGGTTCTCGCTGCTTTGGTGCACGCTGCTGACGATCCTGATCATCGTCACCTTCGGCTTCGGCATCATCCTCGCGTGGCCGCTGGGATTGGCCTTGGGCATCTGGTACATCTACCGTCTGGTCAAGGGCTTCCTGAACCTGAACGACGGCAAGCCCATGTACACCGCCGCGTGAGCGCCACCCTGCCGCCGCGGCATTTGTTGCTGGCCTTGCTTGCGGTCTTCATCTGGGGCACCAACTTCGTCGTCATCAAGATCGCGCTGCATGCGCTGCCGCCGTTGTTGTTCGCGGCGCTGCGCTTCACGCTGGCCTCGTTGCCCTTTCTGTTCTGGCTGCCGCGCCCCAAGACGTCGTGGTGGCTGATCGCGGCGGCCGGCATCTTCATCGGTGTCGGTCAGTTCGGCTTGCTGTTCATCGCCATGGGCGCCGACATCTCGCCCGGCCTTGCGTCGCTGGTCATCCAGACCCAGGTGTTCTTCACCATCGGCATGGCCGCGGTCCTCATGCGCGAGCGCGTGCGCACGTGGCAGATCGCCGGGCTCGCCATTGCTGCCTGCGGCATCGTGGTGATCGGGTTCAATGTGGATGCGAGCACCACGCCGCTGGGCATTGCGCTCGTGTTGTGCGCGGCCTTGTGTTGGGCCTTGGGCAATGTGGTGACCAAGCGTGCGGGCGCGGTCGACATGGTCGCGTTCACGATCTGGTCGAGCGCATTCGCGGTCCTGCCCTTGTATGCGCTTTCGTTCGTCCTCGAAGGGCCGGCCGCCATGGCCGCCGGCTTGGCACGCGCCGACGCGGCAGTCTGGGCCGCGGTGGTCTGGCAGGCCGTGGGCAACACCATCATCGGCTATGGCATCTGGAACTGGCTGCTCGCCCGGCATGCCGCGGGCGTGGTCACGCCCATGGCCTTGCTGGTGCCGGTGTTCGGGATGGGCGCGAGCGCGCTGGCCTTGGGCGAGGCACTGGCGCCGTGGAAGCTGTTGGCCGCCGGCCTGGTGCTGGCGGGGATCGCCATCGCCGTGCTGTGGCCGCGTTTGCGACCCACGCGCGGCGCCTGACCGACGCCGCTCGATCGACGCACTCGGGCCGCGCTACGGCCGCTGCATGCGGCAGGTGCTGGGCTGCTCGACCTCGGCGGCGCTCAGCAGACGCTCGGTCTTGAAACCGTAGCCCGATGCTTCGTTGTCGTACACGATGCCCTCGCCTTTGCGCCGCATGACCGTCACATAGACCTGTTGCTGCAATTGGTGGTCCGCGGCGCGCATGGTCGCGGCGTGGAACGCGTTGTGCCATTGCGCGCCTTCGAGCGCGCGTGCGACGGCGAGCGGATCGGCGCTGCGCGCGCGCTCCATCGCGGCCGCCAGCATCTCGATCAGGATGGTCGAGCGCAGGTGCTGGTAGTCGTCGCGCGGGTTGGTCAATGTGGCGCGAAACTGGTCGACGAAGGCATCGCTGGCCTTGCTGCCCGCATTCGGATGCCATTCGGCCACCGCGCGTACCCGGCCGACGCCGGCATCGCCGATCGCGGCGGGCGCGCCCAGACTGTTGCCGTAGAAGGTGTAGAACTTGGCGTCCAGGCCGGACTCGCGTGCGGCCTTGACCAACAAGGCGAGATCGGTGCCCCAATTGCCGGTGACCACGGTGTCGACCTTGGCCGCGATCATCTTCTGCACATAAGGCGTGAAGTCCTTGACCCGGCCGACCGGGTGCAGGTCTTCGCCCGCGATGACCACGTCGGGACGCTTGGCGGCGATCTGTCCGCGCGCCAGTGCCGCCACATCGCGGCCGAAGCTGTAGTCCTGATTGATCAGCCAGACCCGGCGGACGTGGGTGTCGGCCTTGAGGACTTCGGTCAGTGCCTGCATGCGCATGCCGGCATGGATGTCGAAACGGAAATGCCAGAAGCTGCACTTCTCGTTGGTGAGTTCGGGCGCGACCGCGGCGTAATTGAGGAACACCATGCGCCGATCGGGCGTGCGCTGATTGTTGCGCTCGATGGCATCGATGAGTGCGCCGGCCACGGCGGAACTCGCGCCTTGCAGCACGAAGCCGATCTGCCGGTCCTGCGCCGTACGCAAGGCCATCAGGCTGTCCTCGACCTGGCCTTTGCCGTCGAAGGTGTCGATGACCAGCGGACGTTGCACGATGCGCCCGGCGGCATCGGCCACGCGCACACCGCCGCGCGCATTGACCGCATCGACCGCAAAGCGCAGGTTGCGCAGCCACGATTCGCCGGCGTTGGCAAACGGGCCCGAGAAGCCTTCCACCATCGCCAGGCGGATCGGCTGAGGGGCGGGCTGGGCGCCGACAGCCCCCGCGATCAGGGTCAGCACAATCGGCAAGCAACGTAACAGGTGGCGCATGGTGAGGATTCCAAAGTCGGTCGCGGATTCTAACCAAGCGTACATTCGCCGCTGCGGCGCATGCCCGATATGCGCCGCAGGACATTGCCGGAGACCGTCATGCGCTTGTTCATGTCGATGCTGATGCCTTGCGTGCTGTCGATCTGCACCGCTTGCGCCGGGTTGACCCCGGCCCAGGTCGGCGACGACCTCGATGCGGTGCGCGCGCACCGCGGCCCGCCATCGGTCGAGACCACTGCGGCCGACGGCAGCACGCGGTTGATCTACGCGACCGCGCCCCTGGGCCAGGTGGCCTATGCGGTCACGGCACGCCACGGCAAGGTGGTGGCGGTTCAACAAGTGCTCACGCGCGAAGAATTCGCGCAGGTGCGCGTGGGCGTCGACGACCGCGCAGCGGTGCTCGCCCATTTCGGCCCGCCGGCCGAGACCACGCGCCTTGACCTCACGCCGCGCGAGGTCTGGATCTACCGCATGAAGATGGACGACGTCTTTCCGGCCCTGATGCATGTCCAGTTCGACGACCAGGGCATCGTGCGCGAACTGGTGGTCGGGCTCGATCCTTTGCGCGATCCGGGCGAATGGGCACGCGATTAGCGGCGCCGTTGTGGACGACGCCGCGAATTTCAAGATCTTGAAGCCGCGCGCGGCGCACGCATGTTGGAAGCATCGGGGCCGCCGGCCCTTCATGTCAGACCTGTCTGAGGAGTCCTCACCATGCAAGCCATCGTTCGTACCGCCGCCGTGCGCGATCCCGTGTTTTCTGCCTTCGACGACCTGATGCGCGACTTTCTGGCGCCGCGTACCGCCGGTAACGCGCCGGCCGTCGTCAAGCCGCGCGTGGACGTGGTCGATCGCGGCACCGCGTTCGAACTCGTGACCGATCTGCCCGGCGTACGCAAGCAGGACATCAAGGTTCAGATCGAGGCCGATCGCATCAGCATCGAAGCCGAGCCTGCACCGCGCGCCGAACTCAAGGACGGCGAACGCCTGGTCTTCAGCGAACGTGCGCCGCGCCGGTTTGCGCGCAGCTTCGTGCTGCCCAACGAGATCGACGATGCCGCCGCCCAGGCCCGCTTCGAAGACGGCGTGCTGACGCTGACCCTGCCCAAGCGCAATGCGAGCGCCCCGCGCGCGATCGCGATCCAGTAAATCCGCTGACCCGACCGGATGCGCTCGCGCTTCCGGTCGGCATCGAATCACCCCACGGCCGACGCGAGCTCGACTAAGCTCGCGCCATGACCGATCACCTCGAAGTCGAGCTCAAGCTCGCGATCTCCCCCGCCGACCTCGACGCCTTGCGCGCGCATCCGCTGGTGCAGGCCGCGAGCATCGAACCGCCGGTGCGCGAACCCATCGGCAATCGCTATTACGACACGCCCGATCGTCTGCTCGCCACGCGCGGCATGGCATTGCGCCTGCGCCGCATCGGCAAACAATGGCTGCAGACGCTCAAGACCGCCGGCCGCGAGACCGGCGCGATGAGCACGCGCAACGAATGGGAGATGCCGGTGGCCGGGCCGCGACTGGAACTCGCGCGACTGGCGCAGACACCGCTCGCGCAAATCGGCGACGCGGCAACGCTCGCGCGCCTGTTGGTGCCGCGTTATTCGACCGATTTCACGCGCGAACGGCGCACGCTGGCCTTTGCCGACGGCACGCGCGCCGAATTCGCGATCGACGTCGGCGAAATCCGTTGCGGCGATGGTCCGCACGCGCGCACTGCCCCGATTTGCGAACTCGAGATCGAACTCGAACGCGGCGAACCGCGCACCCTCCTGGACTTCGTTCAGCGCCTGGCCCGCGATGTGGCGCTGGTGCCATGCTTCGACAGCAAAGCCGCGCGCGGCGATGCGCTGGCCGACGCGAAGACGCGCGCACCGGTCAAGATGGCCACGGTGCCGATGGCCGCCGACATGCCGATGGGCGTGGCGCTCGCCGACGTACTGACTGCGGGATTGCGCTGCGTGATCGCCAATCTGCCGGGCGCGATCGATGTCGACGCCGATCCGGAATTCGTGCATCAGGCCCGCGTGGCCTTGCGTCGGATGCGCTCGCTGCTGCACACGCACGCGATGCTGCTGAACCACCGCGCAAGCACCCATGCCCTCGATCGCGCCTTGCGCGCCTTGGCGATCACGCTCGGCGAAGCGCGCGATTGGGATGTGTTCTGCACCAGCACCCTGGCGCTGCTGGCGCAACCGGCGCCGGGCACGGGGCGCGACGCCGTACGCGCTGCGATCGTGCCCATGCTTCGACCGCTCGCGCATGCACAGCGCGAGGCGGCACACGATGCCGTCTGGCACGCGGTGATCGCGCGTGAATTCGGCACGGCCATGCTGAAGCTCGAAGCCTATGCGATGCGCCTGCGCGAACATCCGGGGCCTGATTGCGCGCATGCCGCACGCGCCGTGCTGGAGGCCCAGCACGCGAAGACCGTGGCGCGAGCCCACAAGCTCGCCACCGAAGATGAACGCGGCATGCATCGCCTGCGCATCGAGGTCAAACGCCTGCGTTACGCCTTCGATCTGTATGCGCCCTTGTTCGATGCCGCGGCCGCGCACGATTACATCGGCGCGCTCGTGGCCTTGCAGGAACGACTGGGCAAGCTCAACGACATCGCGGTCGCGTTGCGCCTGCTGGCACGGCTGGGCAAGACGGCATCGCCCGAACGGTTGTGGCAACCGCAGATGCAACTGACCCTCGATCAGCAACGACCGAAGATCGCCACCCATGTGATGGAGTTGCGCGCCGCCGCCCGGGTATGGACGGACGGCGCGCCGAGGTCATAACTGCGGATTGACCTTTTCGTGCTTCTCGTGGAGCTTGTTGAGCGCCGAGAGATAGGCTTTCGCCGAGGCGGCGACGATGTCCGGATCGGTCCCGACGCCGTTCACGATACGACCCGCCTTGGTAAGACGGACCGTCACTTCACCTTGCGCCTCGGTACCGCCCGAGATCGCATTGACCGAATACAGCACCATCTCGGCGCCTGAATTCACCTTCGCTTCGATCGCGCGGATCGATGCATCGACCGGCCCGTTGCCGTCGGCATCGCTCGACCATTCGGCGCCGCCGGCCGAGAACACCACGTGCGCATGCGGACGCTCGCCGGTCTCGCTGCTTTGTGCCATCGACACGAAGCGGTAGTGCTCGACTTCCTGGGTCACCGATTCATCGGAGAACAAGGCCTGGATGTCTTCGTCGTAGATCTCGCTCTTGCGATCGGCGAGATCCTTGAACTTGGAGAACGCGGCGTTGAGTTCGGCTTCGCTCTCCACCGGAATGCCGAGCTCCTGCACGCGCTGCTTGAACGCGTTGCGCCCCGACAGCTTGCCCAGCACGATCTTGTTGGCCGACCAGCCCACGTCTTCGGCGCGCATGATCTCGTAGGTGTCGCGCGCCTTGAGCACGCCGTCTTGGTGGATGCCCGAGGCGTGCGCGAAGGCGTTGGCGCCGACGACCGCCTTGTTGGGCTGCACGACGAAGCCGGTGATGCTCGACACCAACTTGGATGCCGGCACGATCTGGGTCGCATCGACGCCGACTTCGAGGCCGAAGTAGTCGCGGCGCGTACGCACCGCCATCACGACTTCTTCGAGCGAGGTGTTGCCCGCGCGTTCGCCCAGGCCGTTGATGGTGCACTCGATCTGGCGCGCACCGCCGATCTTGACACCCGCGAGCGAGTTGGCGACTGCCATGCCCAGGTCGTTATGGCAATGCACGCTCCAGACCGCCTTGTCGGCATTGGGCACGCGTTCGCGCAGCATGCGCACGAACTCGCCGTACAACGCCGGAATGCCGTAGCCGACGGTGTCGGGAATGTTGATGGTGGTCGCGCCCTCGGCGATCACCGCCTCGATCACCCGGCACAAGAAATCGGGTTCGGAGCGATAACCGTCTTCGGGCGAGAACTCGATGTCGTCGAGCAGATTGCGTGCAAAACGCACCGAGCGCTTGGCCTGTTCATAGACTTCGTCGGGCGTCATGCGCAGCTTCTTTTCCATGTGCAGCGGCGAAGTCGCGAGGAACAGATGCACGCGTTTGCGCGCGGCCGGTGCCACCGCATCCGCGGCACGGCTGATGTCGCGGTCGTTGGCGCGCGCCAGCGAACACACCGTCGAGTCCTTGATCGTCGACGCGATCGCGCGGATCGCTTCGTAATCGCCGTTGGAACTGGCAGCAAAACCGGCTTCGATCACATCCACCTTGAGCCGCTCGAGCTGCTTGGCGATGCGCAGCTTCTCCTCCTTGGTCATGGAGGCGCCCGGGCTTTGTTCGCCGTCGCGCAAGGTGGTGTCAAAGATGATCAGGCGGTCTGCCATGGTGTTCTCCGTCGTGGGAATGAATACGCGGTGGCCTGCCCTGCCGCGTCGTGCGGGGCGAAGTCACTGCCGGATTGTGGGTGGGGTTTTATCTGCGCGTGACGCGCAGAAGCAGGAGGCCGAGCAGGAGTAGCCCGGTCTGCGGAAGGGAGATCAATGCGGATTGAAAGCGCGAAGCCATGGGCCGCAATCTAGCCGATGAACCTGGATCGTGCAAGCCAGCATCGGCCGTCGATCCTCAGCGTCCGCTCGCGTCGTCGTCGAGTTGCTTGGCACCAGGCCCGGAATCGGGCTCGGGCTGCGTCGAGATGATGGACACCGGCTTGCCCTTGAACAGCCGCCACGCGTAGAGCACGTAGCCCGACAAGCCATACAGGCAGAACAGACCGAACAGCACCGCCGGCGGATCGTAAGACACCAGCGTAAACACGAGCGCAATCGCGAACACGAAGATGAACGGCACCGACTTGCGCAGATTGATGTCCTTGAAGCTGTAGAACGGCACGTTCGACACCATCGTCAATCCGGCGTAGGTCGCGATCGCCCAGGCGAACCAGCGCACGTCCACGCCCGCGACCGCGTAATCGCTCATGACCCAGACGAAGCCCGCCACCAAGGCCGCAGCGGCCGGCGACGGCAGGCCTTGGAAGAAGCGCTTGTCGACGATTGCGATGTTGGTGTTGAACCGCGCCAGACGCAGCGCCGCACCGGCAACGTAGATGAAGGCCGCGATCCAGCCGAGCTTGCCCATGCCCTTGAGCGCCCATTCGTACACCACGAGCGCGGGTGCAGCGCCGAAGCTCACCATGTCGGACAGCGAGTCGTACTCGGCGCCGAATTCGCTCTGGGTGTTGGTCAGGCGCGCCACCCGGCCGTCGAGCGAGTCGAGCACCGTCGCCACGAAGATTGCGATGCCGGCGTAATCGAAGCGCTGATTCATCGCCTGCACGATCGCGTAAAACCCGCAGAACAACGCGGCAGTCGTGAACAGATTGGGCAGCAGATAGATGCCGCGACGCCGGATCGGCATACGCGCGGCGACGGGTTCGACGACCTCGCGTTGCGCGACGTTCATCCCGCGTGCGGCCGAGGAACCGCGCAGCTTGTTGCGACGATGATGCGCCATGGTCGGATTCGCCTCAGAGGTCCGCGAGGATGGTCGTGGTTGCACTGACCTTGTCGCCGATCGTCACGCGCGGCTTGGCGTCGAGCGGCAGATAGACATCGACGCGCGAGCCGAAACGGATGAAACCGTAGCGCTGGCCGCGGGTCAGCTTGGCACCCTCGCCCACGTAGCACAGGATGCGCCGGGCGATGAGCCCCGCGACCTGCACGCAACTGACGGTCTTGCCGTCGGTGGTCTGGATCACGAGCGCATTGCGCTCGTTCTCGGTCGACGCCTTGTCGAGATCGGCATTGACGAACTTGCCCGGAAAGTACTGCACGCGCTGCACGCTCCCGTCGACCGGCGCGCGATTGCTGTGCACATTGAACACGTTCATGAACACGCTGATCTTGAGCGCTTCGCGATCGGCGTAGGGGTCGTGCGCCTTGCCGACCACGACGATGCGCCCATCGGCCGGCGATAGCACGGCGTTGGCCTGTTGCGGCACCGGCCGCGGCGGATCGCGGAAGAACTGGACGACGAAAACCAGGATCACCCAGAACGGCAAGGCGCCCCAGATTCCGAAGGAAAGATGCGTGGCAATGACGGCCACGACGGCGATGGCGATGAAGGGCCAGCCTTCGCGCGCGATGATGGGATGTGGATAGTTCATGCAGACATTGTACTTGCGCACCGTCGCGGGCCGCGCGCGCCGGATCAGTCGGCTGCGCGCCCGCGGTGTGCGTGGCGCGTCAACGGCGAACGCGCACTCGAGCGGTGAAGCTCACGGCCTGGCGCGAATCGCCAGGTTCGAACTTGGGTTGGGCGACTTCGGCGTTCACGCCACGCGCCATCATGGCGGTCGCCATCGGTCGCACGCCGATCGGACGATCGACCGAAGTGAGGTCGATTTCGTCGATCTCGACATCCTTGTCGGTCTTGCCGAGCGCGCGAGCGACACTGCTCATGCGCGCGCGCATGTCGGCAAAGGCCATGTCGAACAATTGCGCGTCGACCTTGCGTTGCGCCTCGCGCGACAGGCCGAACTCGACGCCCGAAACGCCTGCCGCTCCTTGCACATTGGCCACGAGTTTTTCGAGTTCGGCGAGCTTGCGCGTGACGATGACGACGTCCTGCCGCACCTGCCAGCCGGTGATCTGATTGCTGCGCGGGCCGTACTCGGGGTTGGTGTAATAGCCGGTCGAACGTACGTCGGCGGTCGGATCGTTCTTCTTCACCCGGTCGATCGCATCGCGCATCTTGCGATTGACCTCCGATGCCGCGGTCGCGCGATTGGCGTTCTGTTCCTGGACGAAGATCGATACCCGCGCCTCGTCATTGTCGACGAAGGTTTCCGCCTCGGCACGCAGCAGCACGATCGTGCCGTCGGGGCGTGAAGTACTGTCGATACGCAAAGTCGATGCCTCCGGTCTGCCGGGCACATTGCCCGGAATCTGCGCGCCCGCCGCGCTCACCAGCCCTGCCAACACACACCCCACCACGAAGTTCTTGTTCATTGGGTCGCCTCGTCGATCTTCTTGCGGGCCTCGTCTGCGGCCTGCAATTGTTGCCGTTCCACATCGGCCGCCCGCTGCTTGGGCTGTTCGATGTGCTCGATGATCGCCTGACCCGCCGCGGACCGCTCGGCCGGTTTGTCCTCGGTCTTGCCGCAGGCGACGAGGATGCAAACGCTGCAGAACACGAAAAAGGGTTTGAGCATCGCCGTTCCAAAACGAAAAAAGGCCGCCGGAGTGTAGCTCCGGCGGCCTGGATGCGCGAACAACGCGCCGGGCGATCAGTTCTTGGACTTGTCGACCAGCTTGTTGGCCTTGATCCAGGGCATCATCGCGCGCAGCTTCTCGCCGACCACCTCGATCTGATGCTCGGAGGTCAGGCGGCGGCGCGACAGCAGCGTGGGCGCGCCGGCCTTGTTCTCCAGGATGAAGCTCTTGGCGTATTCGCCGGTCTGGATGTCCTTGAGCGCCTGACGCATCGCGTCCTTGGTCGCTTCGGTCACGACCTTCGGGCCGGTCACGTACTCGCCGTATTCGGCGTTGTTCGAGATTGAGTAATTCATGTTGGCGATGCCGCCTTCGTAGATCAGATCGACGATGAGCTTGAGCTCGTGCAGGCATTCGAAATACGCCATCTCGGGCGCGTAACCGGCTTCGACCAGGGTCTCGAAGCCCGCCTTGATGAGTTCCACCGTGCCGCCGCACAGCACGGCTTGTTCACCGAACAGATCGGTCTCGGTCTCTTCGCGGAAGGTGGTTTCGATGATGCCGGCCTTGCCGCCGCCGTTGGCCGCCGCGTACGACAGCGCGATGTCGCGTGCCGCGCCCGACTTGTCTTGATAGACGGCGATCAGATGGGGCACGCCGCCGCCCTGGGTGTAGGTGTTGCGCACGGTATGGCCGGGCGCCTTGGGCGCGACCATCCAGACGTCGATGTCGGCGCGCGGCTGGACCTGGCCGTAATGCACATTGAAGCCGTGGGCGAAGGCGAGCGAAGCGCCGGCCTTGATGTTGGGCTCGACTTCGTTCGCGTAGACCGAGGCGATCTGCTCATCGGGCAACAGGATCATGACGACATCGGCGTTCTTCACCGCGTCGGCGATCTCGGCGACCTTGAGGCCGGCCTTCTCGGCCTTGGCCCAGGAAGCACCACCGCGGCGCAGGCCGACGGTGACCTTGCAGCCGGAGTCGTTGAGGTTGAGTGCATGCGCGTGGCCTTGTGAGCCGTAGCCGACGATGGTGACGTTCTTGCCCTTGATGAGCGAGAGGTCGGCGTCCTTGTCGTAATAAACCTTCATGGTGGTCCTCGTGCTTGGGGTCGATCCAAAAATGGGGGCTGCGGTTTCCGCTTGCTCCGGACGCGTGCCCGGAAGGGTGCTGACAACGCCGGTCAAGCGAAAAGCCGGCTTGCGAAAATAAGTTGCCGCGTTTCAGACCTTGAGAATGCGCTCGCCGCGTCCGATGCCCGAAGTGCCGGTCCGTACGGTCTCGAGAATCGCGGCGCGATCGATGGCATCCAAGAAGGCGTCGAGCTTATCTTGCGCGCCGGTCAGTTCGATCGTGTAGCTCTTGTCGGTCACGTCGATGATGCGGCCGCGGAAGATGTCCGAGGTGCGCTTGATCTCTTCGCGTTCCTTGCCGACCGCGCGCACCTTGATGAGCATGAGTTCGCGCTCGATGTGCGCCCCGTCGGTCAGGTCGACGACCTTGACCACTTCGATCAGCCGGTTCAGATGCTTGGTGATCTGCTCGATCACGTCGTCGTTGCCGGTGGTGACGATGGTCATGCGCGACAGCGTCGCATCTTCGGTCGGCGCAACGGTCAGCGATTCGATGTTGTAACCCCGCGCCGAGAACAACCCGACCACGCGCGAAAGCGCGCCGGGCTCGTTTTCGAGCAGGACAGAAACTATGTGACGCATGGTGTCCTCGATCTGGTTATCGTGCGCCGCGTTCGTGGCGTGGCGCCTGGGTGGCGCCGCCGGGCGGCAACCCGGCAGCGCGCTGAGGAATGGCCGTTCAGATTTCTTCGGCGCCGAGCAGCATTTCGGTCAATCCCTTGCCGGCCTTGACCATCGGCCAGACGTTCTCGGTCTGATCGGTGATGAAGTCCATGAACACGAGACGGTCCTTGTACTTGCCAAACGCTTCGCGCAGCGCGGGTTCGACATCGGCGGGCTTGTCGATGCGCAGGCCGATATGGCCATAGCTTTCGACGAGTTTCACGAAATCGGGCAGCGCATCCATGTAGGACTCGGAATAGCGCGAACCGTAATCGAGCTGCTGCCATTGCCGCACCATGCCCAGGTAGCGGTTGTTGAGCAGGACGACCTTGGGCGTGAGCCGGTATTGCTTGCAGGTCGACAGCTCCTGGATGTTCATCTGGATGCTGCCTTCGCCCGTGATGCACGCGACCTGCGCGCCCGGATTGGCCATCTGCACGCCCATCGCATACGGCAGGCCGACCCCCATCGTGCCCAGGCCGCCCGAGTTGATCCAGCGGCGCGGCTTGTCGAACTTGTAATACTGCGCGGCCCACATCTGGTGCTGGCCGACGTCCGAGGTGATGAAGGCGTCGCCCTTGGTGACCTTCCACAAGGTCTCGACCACGTATTGCGGCTTGATCACTTCGTCGCTGGACTTGTAGGCCAGACAATCGACCTTGCGCCATTCGTCGATCTGCGCGAGCCAGTCCTTGACCTTGGCGTTGGGCTTTTGCCCCGACTTCAGCGCTTCTTCGACCAGCGCGATCATGTCGATCAGCACATCGTGCAGATTGCCGACGATGGGCACATCGACCTTGACGCGCTTGGAAATCGAACTCGGATCGATGTCCACATGCACGATCTTGCGTTCGATGAGCCCGAAGTGCTTGGGATTGCCGATCACGCGGTCGTCGAAGCGTGCGCCGATCGCAAGCAGCACATCGGAGTGCTGCATGGCCATGTTGGCCTCATACGTGCCGTGCATGCCGGGCATGCCCACGTACTTCGGATCGGTGGCCTTGTACCCGCCCAAGCCCATCAAGGTGTTGGTGCACGGATAGCCGAGCAGATCGACCAGTTTTTGCAGCAAGGGCGCGGCATTGGCCAGGACCACGCCGCCGCCGGTGTAGATCATCGGGCGCTCGGCACTCATGAGCAGCGCGACGGCCTTCTTGATCTGACCGAGATGGCCCTTGCCGACCGGGTTGTACGAACGCATTTCCACCCGCTCGGGATACTCGAAACGGCATTTGGCGATCGTCACGTCCTTCGGGATATCGACCAGCACCGGACCGGGACGGCCGGTCTTGGCGATATGGAAAGCGCGGCGCATGGTCGGCGCGAGATCGCGCACGTCCTTGACCAGAAAATTGTGTTTGACGCACGGCCGGGTGATACCGACCGAGTCGCATTCCTGGAACGCGTCCTGACCGATCGCGTGCGTAGGCACCTGACCCGAGATGATCACCATCGGGATCGAGTCCATGTACGCCGTTGCGATCCCCGTCACCGCATTGGTGACGCCGGGGCCGGAGGTCACGATGCAAACGCCGACCTTCTCGCTCGAACGCGAATAGGCGTCGGCCGCGTGGACGGCGGCTTGCTCGTGGCGAACCAGAATGTGCTGGAACTTGTCCTGCTTGAAAATTTCGTCGTAGATGTAGAGCACCGAGCCTCCGGGATAACCGAAGACATGCTCGACACCTTCTTCATGCAAACACCGAATGACGATTTCGGCGCCGTTGAGTTCCTTGGTGGACGGCTTAAGCACGTCCGGGCGGAACGCGTCCATGGTGGAGTCCTTTCAAAGTGCACGGCACGGATTTGATTGGGCTGCCTGTCCCGGTCTCGTGAACACGGGTTCGGCGACGCGTCTTTGAGTGGCTTCAAATACTGAGGACCGCTGAAAGACAGCTCTTGCGCCAAGTGCGTTTTCCAAAGCGCAAGCCCCGCATGCTAATGCGGCGCACCAATGTGGTCAAACGAGGCCACCGGTTGGTGCGGGATTCGATGCCCTGTCTGCTAGACTCCGCGCCACGTCCGACACGTTGCCGGTGGTTCGTGACAAACCGTGCCCGGAGCTTGGCCGCACCATGGCCACCCAGCGAGAACTTTCCGACTTCCTCGAGAGCATCGAACGCCGCGCGTTCAAGCGAGCCGTCTACGCGGTTCGGGACGACGACGCTGCGCTGGATATCGTGCAAGACGCGATGATCAAGCTCGCCGAGCACTATGGCGACAAGCCGGCCGCTGAGCTGCCGCTACTTTTCCAGCGCATCCTCCAGAACACGATTCACGACCACTTCCGCCGGCAAAAGATCCGATCGGCTTGGACGACGGTGTTTTCGGCGTTCACTTCCGACAACGAAGACGTCGACGACATCGATATTCTGGAAACTCTTGAACCCGACTTCGGGTCCATTGAGGCGGAAAGTGCCGCGGACAAGGTCATCCGGGCACAAACCATGCAGCAGATCGAAAACGAGCTGTCCCGTCTGCCGGCGCGTCAACGAGAAGCATTCCTGTTGCGTTACTGGGAGGACATGGATGTCGCCGAGACGGCCGCCGTGATGGGCTGCTCGGAAGGGAGTGTGAAGACACATTGCTTTCGGGCCGTGCACGCGCTGGCCCAGGCGCTCAAGGCAAAAGGAATCCGGCTATGAATTCGCATCGCACACGTCTGGAACACGCGTCCGACCAATTCGGCTATCGCGTCCGTCAGGTGCTGAATTCCGGCGCCGATGAGGTATCGGAACGCACGGCACAGCGCCTGTCGGCAGCGCGTTCGCGCGCGCTCGGGCGCATGAAGGGCGAACGCGCTTTCGCCGCCGTTCCGGCATTGGCATCGCCTGCCGTGCGGGTCCATCAGAACGAGCGGCGCTTCCCCGGGTTTGCGTTCGCGCTGGCCGCATTGGTGCTCGCGATCGGATTGGCCGGAATGAGCGAATGGCAAGAACAGGTGCAGATCGACGAACTCGCGGAACTGGATAGCGCCATCCTGGCCGATGAATTGCCGTTCACTGCCCATCTGGATCCCAACTACAAGACCTTGCTCGTTCGTGCCGAATAAGTCGCTTCCCCTCCGCCTGATCGCCGCGCTGCCTTTCATCGGCGCGGCGATTTTGTTTGCGCCTGCCTGGTCCGGTACGGCGCATGCCCAATCGACCTCGTCCGTCACCGCGCAGCCCGCGCGGCCGTCCTGGCGTGATCTCACGCCGGCCCAGCAAACCGCCCTGGCACCGATGCAATCCGAATGGGACACGCTGGACGCGGCACGCAAACGCAAATGGATCGAGTTTGCGGCCAAGTACGACCGGATGAAGCCCGAAGAACAAGCCCGCATGCAAGAACGCATGCGCGGATGGGCGTTGCTGTCGCCCGAGGCCCGGCAAAAGGCGCGCGACAACTACAAGCAGTCGCGTGTCGTGCCCTCCGAACGTCGTCAGCGCGCCTGGGAGGAATATCAGAACCTCACGCCGGAAGAACGTCAGCGTCTCGAAGAAGAGACCCGGCGACGCCACAACGCCTCGACCAAACAAGCCAAGCGCAATGCCAAGGCGGCCACCAAGGCTGCGGGATCCTGAGCATGAGCGCTGCCCCGACCTCTGGCGCGCCCGACGGCGCGCACGCCATCGCGCCAGCACAAGCCCCCGCTTTCGGTCGTCGCCTGATGTGCGCTGCCTACGAGTTCTGCCTGTTGTTCGGGGTTTCGTTCATCGCGGGCTATCTGCTCCTCACGCTGGCTCAATGGCGTTGGCCGCTTCAGCCCACGCAGCTTTCGCTGCTGCAGGCCTACATGCTGTGCGTCATCGGCCTCTATTTCATCTACTTCTGGCGCCGCAGCGGCCAGACCCTGGCCATGAAGACCTGGCGCATGCGGCTGGTCGGGTCGCAAGGCGGCGCGCCGACCTTGACGCAATGCTGTGTCCGCTACGCCTTGCTCTGGTGGGGGCTGCTGCCCGGCGCGCTGGTGTTCTTCGCTACGCGCAACGGCCCGTATGCCGCGCTGGCCTTGCTCGCGTGTACGCTTGTCTCGTGGATCTGGATGCTGTTCGACCCCGAACGGCAGTTTCTTCACGATCGACTGTTGGGCACCCGACTCGTCCGGACGTGAACTCCGGCTGCGGCGCCCGATAGCGGCGCATGGATGCTTCATGTCCGTCTCACTGTTGCTCTCGTTCATCCTGATTGGCGAGCTCGCGCTGTATGCCGGGCTGGCGGCATTGGCATGTATGGCGCTCGACGTCTCGCGCTGGCTGATCCTGCCCGGCATCGTCGTGCCATGGTGCTTGGTGCGCACCGTGCTGATCGCGATCGAATTTAGATTCGCGCGCCGTTGGGGCGATGCGATACCGCCCGAATTGCAGATCAGCCGTGCCCGCCAATTGCGCTGCATGGTCCGGGAATGGCTGATGATCGCGCGCAGTTTCTCGTTCCTGCAGCCCTTGGCGCCCTTGTTCGCGCGCTGGGCCTTCGACGAACCACGACGCGGCGACCGCCCGGTGGTGCTCCTGGTGCATGGCCTGTTGTGCAACGCCTCGGTATGGCGATCGATGCGTCGGACGTTGCAGGCGGCGGGTTTCGATGTAGAGGTCGTGAATCTCGCACCGATCTTCGGACCGATCGCGATGAGCGTGCCGCAACTCGATGACCGGATCGAGGCCATCTGCAAGTTGCGCGGGATCGATCGCCTGCCCGTCGTGGCGCACAGCCTGGGCGGTCTGGCGATCCGCGCTTACATCGCGGCGCAGGGCGATGCGCGCCTGGAACGGGTCATCACCATCGCAAGCCCGCATTTCGGCACCCATCTGGCGCACTTCGGCAATGCGCGCAACGTCAGAGAAGTACGTCCGGGCAGCAGCTTTCTCAAGGCGCTGCTGGCCAAGGAACGCACCGTGCGCAGCGTGCCCATCACCTGCATCTTCAGCTACCACGACAACATCGTGATGCCGCAGCGCACCGCCGTCCTACCGGGCTCCCGGGAGATCGCCTATTCGGGCATCGGGCATGTCAGCCTGATCAACGATTTCGGGGTTCAGCGACAGGTCTGCATCGAGCTTCGAAGGCCGCAAACACCCGGGATCTGATGCAATACCCCGTGAACACGGGACATCGCCGGAAGTCACGGCATTCCCGGCCTTTGTTCAAGGCTTCGCAAAACACCGTGCACCGGATGATGCCGTTGTCCCCTTCTGCGTCCCCAGCGGAGTTCCATATGCACACGGCCCTGCGTTCCATTTCCATGCGCTTCGTCCTGACCGGTGTCGCCACCGCGTTCTGCGTGCTGTTCGTTGCCGCAGTCTTGATGAACGCGCGGATCGCGCCGGAGCTGCGCGAAAACGGCCGTGCCACGCTGGTGGCGCAGATGGACACCATCGTCAATTCGCTCACGTCGATGCAACGCGGCATGCGCGACACCACCGAACACACATTCGAGCAATTCGCGCGCACCTTCACCCAGCCGTTCAGCCTGTCGTCACAGACCGAAGACTTCGGCGGTCAGCGTGTCCCGCTGCTCTTTCACGGCAAGGAAAAGCTCAACCAAAACCTGGAACGTGTCGATCACTACACGGCGCTGACCGGCAATGTGGCCACGATCTTCGTGCGCGTCGGCGACGATTTCATCCGGGTGGCGACATCGCTCAAGAAGCAAGACGGATCGCGCGCAATGGGCACCTTGCTCGGCTCCCAGCATCCCGCCTATGCAGCACTGATGCGCGGCGAACGTTTTGTCGGCAATGCGGTGCTGTTCGGCAAGCGCTACATGACCGCTTACCAGCCCATCAAGGACAGTAGCGGCACGCCGATCGGCCTGCTGTTCGTCGGGGTGGATGTTTCGGACCTGGCTGCAGCCTTCCAGGACATGCTCGCCACCACCAAGATCGGGCGCACCGGATTCCTGTATGCGATCGACATGAGCCCGGGCGACAACCTCGGCAAGATCGTCATGCACCCCACGGCCAAGGGCAAGGCGCTGGCCGAACTCACGCATGACCCCGAATTTCCCAAGCTGCTGCTCAAGGAGAAGCACGGCTTCATGATCGAAGCGCCGGCCACGCGCGCCGAAGACCTCGGCGATCTCCACGTGGTCGCGTTTGCAGAACTCCCCGTGCTCAACTGGCTGCTGGTGGCCGAGTCTCCCGACGAGGAGTTCTACGGCGTCATCCGTGCAGTGATGGTGGGCATCGGCTTGATCGCCCTGATTGCGGCCATGGCACTCGGACTCGCCTTGTGGCTGATGGGCAAACGACTGATCGCCCGTCCGATCGCCGAACTGCGCGGGATCATCCTGCGCCTGCATCGCGGGGATTTCGGCCGGCCGGTGAAGGTCACGCGCAACGATGAGATCGGCGATCTGATGCAAGCGCTGGGCGCGCTGCGCGACCAATTGCACGCGTCACTCGCGCAAGTGCGCGAATCCAGCGATCTGATCGCCAACGCGACCAACGAAATCGCCAATGGCAACACTGATCTTTCCGCGCGCACCGAGCAGCAAGCATCCAACCTCGAAGAAACCGCCGCGTCGATGGAACAGATGACCTCGACCGTGCGCCAGAACGCGGATCACGCCAACAGCGCATCGCAATTGGCGGAACAAGCGTCGCACGTCGCCAAGGATGCCGGCGCGCTCGTCGGACGCATCGTCGAATCGATGCACAACATGAGCCAATCGGCCGGGCAGATCAGCCAGATCATCGGTGTCATCGATGGCATCGCGTTTCAGACCAACATCCTGGCGCTCAACGCCGCGGTCGAAGCCGCGCGCGCCGGTGAACAGGGGCGCGGCTTTGCGGTGGTGGCCTCGGAAGTGCGCATGCTCGCGCAGCGCAGCGCCGATGCGGCCAAGGAAATCCGGGCGTTGATCACCACCACGGTCGCGCAAGTCGATCAGGGCCGCGACCTCGTGGCGCAGTCCGGCACCACCATGACCGCGATGGTCGAATCGGTCGAGCGCGTGACCGGTCTGGTGACCGAGATCTCGACGGCTTCGCACGAGCAATCGTCGGGTATCGCGCAGATCGACAGCGCGGTGACGCAACTCGACGCGATGACCCAGCAGAACGCCGCACTGGTGGAACAGGCCACCGCGGTGTCGCACACCTTGCGCGACGAAGCGCAACGCCTGGCGCAGATCGTCGCGCAGTTCAAGCTCGACGACGCCAGCGCGGCGCCCCGCACCTAGATCGCGGTACGGGCCAGCGTGGCCAGCAGACTCTCCTGGCCGGCGCGCCGTGCCGCGCCGCGTACCTGCAGGCGCGTATAGCGCCCCTCGGCATCCATGACCCAGGTCAGCGCGTTGTCGGACAAATGCGCCTTGAAACCTTCGTCGATCACGCGCCGCTTGAGCTTGCGATCGCGCACCGGGAATGCGATCTCGACGCGACGGAAGAAGTTGCGATCCATCCAGTCTGCGCTCGACAACAGCACATGCTCGTTGCCGTCGTCGTAGAAATAGAAGATCCGGCTGTGTTCGAGAAAGCGCCCGACGATCGAGCGCACCACGATGTTCTCCGACAGCCCTTTGACGCCCGGCTTGAGCGCGCACACCCCACGCA
>CAYUYC010000019.1:0-22311 GCA_964448945.1 uncultured Burkholderiaceae bacterium | reverse complement strand
GGAATAGTCGACGCGATAGGCGAGCACCGGAGTTTTGTTGCCCGAGGTCTTCTTGCTCGCGTTCATGTTGGCGAGCATGCCCTTGACGATCCACTTGCCGCGCGTGATTTCGAGGCCGGCACCGGTATAGGCGGTGGGCAGGGTGAAATCGAACAACAGGTTGTGGGTGATCAGTTTGTTGAGCGTGGGCTGCAGGTACTCGTAGCCGCTCCAGTCCGGCATCTGGCCCGCGATCAAGCGGGTTTGCAGATCGGACAAGGGGATGGATACGGTGGCTTCATGCACGGGCGAGTTGCCGTCGAACACCGAACCCACGCCGCGGTTGGGCGACAGCGTCAGGCGCCAGCGCGTACCGGATTCGGTTTCCTTGACAAAATCGATCGAGGCGGTGCCGAAATACGAGTTGTCGTAGTTGTAGCCGTCGTCTTCGACGCGGTTGAGGAATTGGAACCCGGCGCGGTCCTGACGCGAGTTCATGATGAAGGTCGGGTCCATGTAGCCGCTGATCGTCAGGCCCTTGAAGCCTTGCGACTCGGCGTTGTCTTCGAGCGCTTCGGTCTTGACGGCGATGCGATTGAATTCCGCCGGATCGACGCTGCCGGCCGGCGCGCTTTGCGTCTGCTTGAGCTGTTCTTCGAGTTGCTGGATCCGCGCCTTCAGTGCGTCGAGCTCTTTGCGCACGTCCGCATTCGATTGGGCGTGGGCCAGTGCTGGCAGGGCAAGGGCCAGTGCCATCACGATCTGCTTGGGCTTGAACATCGCGCTCCTCCTTGGTTGGCGATTCGTGGAATTCAATTGGCGGCCGCCGGAGCGGCCTGCGGGTCTTGCTGCGCAGTGCCCTCGCGATAGGCGTCTGCTTGTTCTTTGGCGCGGCGCTTTTCGGCCCGCGCGAGCCAGATGCTGCCGGCGATCACGCCGATGGACACCACCGCCACCATGATCGTCGCGACCGCATTCACCGTCGGGCTCAAGCCCAGGCGCGCACGCGAGAAGATCACCAGCGGCAAGGTCGTCGACCCCGGGCCGGAGAGGAAGGCCGAGAGCACCACGTCGTCGAGCGAAATCGTGAAGGTCAGCAGCCACGCGGACATCAAGGCCTGCGCGATCATCGGCAGCGTCACCAGATAGAACACCTGGAACGGCCGCGCGCCGAGATCCATGGCCGCTTCTTCGAGCGATTTGTCCATTTCGAGCAGGCGCGATTGCACGACGACGGCGGCATACGCCATCCCGAGCAAGGTGTGTCCGAGCCAGATGGTCAGCAGCCCTTTTTCGGGATAACCGAAAGCGCGCTGCGCCGACACCAGCATCAGCAGCAGCGACAGTCCGATGATGACTTCGGGCATCACCAGCGGCGCGTTGATCATTCCGGAGAACGCGGTGCGGCCGAAGAACTTGCGATAACGCACCATCGCAAACGCCGCGAAGGTGCCGAGCACGACCGATGCGCTGGCCGATGCCAGTGCGATGCGGATGGAGCGCCAGAAGCCCTCGACGATTTCGCGATCGTTGACGATCTCGGCGTACCACTTGAAGGTGAAGCCGCCCCAGAGCGTGACCATCTTCGAGTCGTTGAACGAGAAGACGATCAAGGTCAGGATCGGCAGATACAGGAACACGAAGCCGGCGATGAGCCAGGTCATGCCGAATTTGCTGCGCATCTCAGGCCCCCCTTCCGGCACTGTCGGCCTGATACCGGTTGAAGATCGCCAAGGGCACGAGGATCAGCAGAATCATCACCACCGCGACCGATGAGGCCATGGCCCAGTCGTTGTTGCTGAAGAACTCGTCCCACAGTACGCGGCCGATCATGAGGGTCTCGGGACCGCCCAAGAGGCCGGGGATGACGAACTCGCCCACGCACGGGATGAAGACCAGCATCGAGCCGGCGATGATCCCCGACTTGGACAAGGGCACCGTCACCAGCCAGAACGCGGTCAACGGCTTGGCACCGAGGTCGGCCGCGGCTTCGAGCAGGCGCAGATCCATCTTCACCAGGTTGGCGTACAGCGGCAGGATCATGAACGGCAGGTACACATAGACCATGCCGATGGTCAGCGAGAACGGCGTGTGCATCATCACGATCGGCTCGTTGATCACGCCCATCCACAACAGGATGTTGTTGAACACCCCGTTGATGTCGAGCAGCCCCTTCCAGGCGTAGATGCGCAGCAGGAAGCTGGTCCAGAACGGCAGCATGACCAGCATGAGCAAGGCCGGGCGCGACGACGCCGGCGAGCGCGCCATGAAATACGCGAACGGATAGCCGATGAACAGGCAGATCACCGTGGTGACCAGTGCATACATCGCCGACGACAGATAGGTCTTGAAGTACAGCTCGTCGCTGGCGATGAAGAGATAGTTGGACAGCTTGATCTTGAATTGCACCACGCCTTCGGCGTAGCTCAGCAGATCCTCGAAATGAATGCCGTCGGACTCGGAAACACTGATCTTGAAGACGATCAGGAACGGCACCGCGAAGAACAGGATCAGCCACAGATAGGGCACGCCGACCACGAACCAGCGGCCGAGCCACGCGGGCATGCGACGCGGTTGGGCGGTGTCGGCGATCGAGGTGGTGGCACTCATCGCGCAGCCTATTGGGTCAATACCACGACATCGCTGCCGTCCCACCACGCGTACACCTCTTCGCCGCGGGCGAGCTGGTGTTCTTCGTGGCGCGCCGTGTTCTCGCGCGTGACCTTGATGACCAGGCCGCTTTCGAGTTCGACATGGAACAAGGTGAAGCTGCCGAAGTAGGCCAGCGCCGAGATGCGACCGCGCGAGAGGTTGAAGCCGTGCTCGGCGGCGGACTCGCGCTGGTCATCGGTCGGCTCGTGCTTTTGCAGGCAGATCTTTTCGGGCCGGATCGCGACGTGCGCCTTCATCCCGAGCGAACCCGTGATGCCGTGACTCACGTAATGCTTGCACTCGGGCCCTTCGAGGACCACATGGTCGGGCTCGTCGACGATCAGCTTGCCCTTGAACAGATTGACGTTGCCGATGAAGTCGGCGACGAACAGGCAGTTGGGCGTTTCGTAGATCTCGCTCGGCGCGCCCACTTGCAGGAACTCACCCTGGCTCATCACCGCAATGCGGTCGGCCATGGTCATCGCCTCGTCCTGGTCGTGGGTGACCATCACGCAGGTCACGCCGACTTCCTTGATGATGCTGACCAGTTCGAACTGGGTCTGCTCGCGCAGCTTCTTGTCGAGTGCGCCCAGCGGCTCATCGAGCAACAGCAGGCGCGGCCGCTTGGCCAGGCTGCGCGCGAGCGCCACGCGTTGCTGCTGGCCGCCGGAGAGCTGGTGCGGCTTGCGCTTGGCGTATTGCTTGAGTTGCACCAGTTGCAGCATCGCCTCGACACGCTCGGCGATCGCGCTTTTTTCCATCCCGTCGCGACGCAGACCGAATGCGATGTTGTCCCAGACCGTGAGGTGCGGGAACAAGGCATACGACTGGAACATCATGTTGATCGGCCGCTCGTAAGGCGGCAGATGCGAGATCTCGTTGCCTTCGAGATGGATGCCGCCCGAGGTCGGCGTCTCGAAGCCTGCGAGCATGCGCAGCAAGGTGGACTTTCCGCAGCCCGACGACCCGAGCAAGGCGAAGATTTCGCCTTTGCGGATCGAGATCGAGACATCGGAGACCGCGGCCACTTCGTCGAAGCGCTTGGTCAATCGTTCGATGCGCAGGAAATGCGCATCGTCGGCGCGCGTGGTTCCCTGCGCGGCGGCTGGCTGCATATGCAGCTCCCCTCGTGTAGTTCTTGTCTTGTATTGCCATTCAAGCGCATCCGGCGCACCCGATGGCGCGCCGGGCATGCGCTCGGTCTTTACAACCCGGTCTTGAAGCTCGTGAACAAGCGCGTGCGCAAACGGCGGATGTCGTTGTTGACCGCATCGGGCGCCACCATCTTGCCGAGGTCTTCCTTGGACAGGAACACCGTCTTGTTGTTGACGACTTCGGGCTTCACGAACTTGGTCGATTGCGCGTTCGGGTTCGCGTAGAACACCTTGTTCGAGAGCGACGCGTGCACTTCCGGACGCAGGATGTAGTTGATCCAGGCATAGGCTTCATCGACGTGCTCGGCGTCCACCGGGATCGCCATGGTGTCGAAGAACAGCACCGCGCCGGTCTTGGGTACGAGGGCTTCGATCTTCACGCCGTTCTTGGCGTCGATCGCACGCTGGCGCGCGATGTTGATGTCGCCCGACCAGCCGAGCGCCAGGCAGATGGAGCCGTTGGCCATGTCGTTGATGTAGCCCGAGGACGAGAACAGCGTCACCGACGGGCGGATCTGCTTGAGCATGCCGAAGGCTTCTTGATAGTCGGCGCTGGTGCGGCTGTAGGGCTGCTTGCCCACATAACGCAGTGCAGCCGGGAAGACTTCATCGCCCGAGTCGAGCATGGACACGCCGCACGACTTGAGCTTGCTGATGTACTCGGGTTTGAACACCAGATCCCATGCGTTGTCGGGCATGGGCAGGCTGCCCAGGGCCGCCTTCACCTTGTCGACATTGATGCCGACTGTGGTGTAGCCCCACAGCCAGGGGATGAGGTATTGATTGCCCGGATCCATCTTGGCGATCGCCGCCATCACGAACGGATCGAGGTTCTTGTAGTTGGGGATCTTGCTCTTGTCGAGCTTGGTCAACAGGCCGCCGTCGATCTGGATCTTGCCCCAGTTGGATGACGGCACCACCACGTCGTAGCCGGTCTTGCCTGCCACCAGCTTGGCGTGAAGGATTTCGTTGGAATCGAAGTTGTCGTACCGGACCTTGATGCCCGTGTCCTTCTCGAAGTTTGCGATCGTGTCTTCGGCGATGTAGTCGGACCAGTTGTAGACATTGACCACTTTGCTTTGCGCTTGGGCAACGCCACCCGCGGCGAACAACGCACATCCCGCAAGTGCAATACCCAGCCGACTAAGGAAGGGGCGGCGGGACTTCGGTACACAGAACATGAAGGTATCTCCTTGGATGATGACCCGGGTCACATCAATGGTCAGAAGCAAATCTCAAGCCACGACGAATACCGCGCACGAGGACGGATCGGCAACGGGCTTCGCACCAACGTGAGAAGCATAGCCCCGCCGTCATTCGCGCGCAGCCCCAGCAAGGTGCGGGTTGTCCCCAAGCGCATCACAGCAAACCGCGCTGTTTCAGGTCTGCCGCGGTCAGGTCCAGGCACTTTCGTACCAGTGCAACGAGATCGTCGACGTCGGCCTTGGTCATGACCAGCGGCGGGGCAATGATCATGCGATCGCCCACCGCACGCATCACCAGGCCGTTACCGAAGCAATGTCCGCGGCAGATCATGCCGACCTCGAGCGCGGGATCGAACAACTCGATCGGCGTCTTGCGCTTGACCAGCACCAGACCGGCCACGAGCCCGCAGGTTTCGGCGATGCCCACCAGCGGGTGATCACGCAAGGCTTCGAATTTTTGCTGCAGATACGGCCCGGTCTCGTTCGCGACCCGCTCGACGAGTTTCTCGCGCTGGATGATGTCGATGTTTTCGAGCGCGACCGCACACGCCACCGGATGCCCCGAGTAGGTGTAACCGTGCGCGAATTCGCCGCCTTTCTCGATCAGCACATCGGCGATGCGATCACCGACCATCACGCCGCCGAGCGGGATGTAGCCGCTGGTCACGCCCTTGGCGAAGGTCATGAGATCGGGCTTGAAACCCATCTTCTCGCAACCGAACCAGGTGCCCAGACGTCCGAAGCCGCAAATGACTTCGTCGCTCACGAGCAAGACGCCGTACTTGTCACAGATGCGCTGGATCTCGGGCCAATAGGTCTTGGGCGGAATGATCACGCCGCCTGCACCTTGCACCGGTTCGCCGATGAAGGCCGCGACCTTGTCGGCCCCGAGTTCGAGGATCTTGTCTTCGAGCCAGGACGCGGCCTTGAGACCGAATTCGTCCTTTTGCGCTTCGGTGTAGCCCATGTCGCGGCCGACGCCGAACCAATACGGCTGCTCGATGTGCGCAATGCCCGGAATCGGCAGACCGCCTTGTTCGTGCATGCCCTTCATGCCGCCCAGCGAAGCACCGCCGAGCGTGCTGCCGTGATACGCATTCCAGCGGCTGATGATGGTCTTGCGTTGCGGCTGCCCCATCAGATCCCAGTAGCGACGCACCAGGCGGATGACGGTGTCATTGCCTTCCGAGCCCGAGCCCGCGAAGAACACATGCTTGAACTGCGGCGGCGCGACTTCGGCCAGCCGTGCGGCCAACTGCACCGCGGGCGCGGTCGTGGTCTGGAAGAAGCTGTTGTAGAACGGCAGTTCGAGCAATTGCTTGTACGCGGCGTCGGCCAGTTCCTTGCGGCCGTAGCCCACGTTCACGCACCACAGACCCGACATGCCGTCGAGGATCTTGTGGCCTTCGCTGTCCCAGACGTAGATGCCTTCGCCGCGCGTGACCACGCGCGCGCCCTTCGCGGCCAGCGACTTGGTATCGGTGAAAGGATGAATGAAATGCGCCGAATCCAGGCGCTGGATTTCGGCGGTCGACAATTGCGGCACTTCGTTGCGGCCCAAGATGTTCTCCTTGATCAGACGTGGAGCAGCAGATGCTCACGTTCCCAGGGGCTGATGACCTTCATGAATTCGTCGTGCTCGGTTTCCTTCACTGCCTTGTAGACGGTGACGAAACGCTCGCCGAGCACCTGCGACAACTCCGGACAATCGTCGAGCAGACGCAAGGCTTCGGACAGGCTGCGCGGCAACTGGTACTCACTGTCGTAGGCGCTGTTGGTCGATTCGGGCGTGGGCTCGAGCTTTTCCTTCATGCCCAGCCAGCCGCAGGACAAGGTGACGGCCAGCGCGACATAAGGATTCGCATCGGCGCCGATCACGCGGTTCTCGACCCGCCGGCCTTCGGGCTGCGAATGCGGCACGCGGATGCCGACGGTGCGATTGTCCTTGCCCCATTGGATGTTGATCGGCGCCGCGGTATGGCGCACCAGACGCCGGTACGAATTGACGTAGGGCGCAAGCATCGCCATCGCCGCCGGCAAATACTTTTGCAGCCCGCCGATGTAATGCCGGAAGGCATCGGACGCAGTGCCGTCGGGATTGCTGAAGATGTTCCGCCCGCTTTTCTTCTCGACGATGCTCTGGTGCACGTGCATCGCGCTGCCGGGCTCGTTGGCCATCGGCTTGGCCATGAAGGTCGCGTACATGTTGTGGCGCAAGGCCGCTTCGCGCAGCGTGCGCTTGAAGATAAAGACCTTGTCGGCGAGTTCGAGCGGATCGCCGTGCAGAAAGTTGATCTCCATCTGGCCGGCGCCGATTTCATGAATCAGCGTATCGACCTCGAGCTCCATCACCGCGCAATAGTCGTAGATGTCTTCGAACAGCGGATCGAATTCATTGACCGCGTCGATGCTGTAATGCTGGCGACTGGTTTCGGCGCGACCGCTGCGGCCGATCGGCGGACGCAAGGGCTGGTCGGGGTCGGTGTTCTGCGCGATCAGATAGAACTCGAGTTCGGGCGCCACCACCGGCGTGAGGCCGGCTTGCGCGTACAACTCGGTGATGCGTCGCAAGACCGAGCGCGGCGCAAAGTCGACCAGACGGCCGTCCGAGAAGAAGCAATCGTGGATCACCTGCGCCGTCGGGTCGACCGCCCAGGGCACCAAACAGGCCGTGGCCGGGTCGGCCAGCAACACCATGTCGCGGTCGGTGGTCGAGATGATCTCGTCCATGCGGCCATCCACCGGCGCCTCGCCGGTCACCGTCATGCCCAATACCCCTTCGGGCAGACGCATGCCGCGGTCTTCGGTGAATTTCTCGCGCGGCAAGATCTTGCCGCGTGCGACGCCCGTCAGATCGGGCACCAGGCATTCGATTTCGGTGACGCGTTTTTCGTTGAGCCAGCGCTCGAGATCGGCGTGGGAAAAATTGTCGCGCAATGCCATGTCTTACTCCTTGCTTTCGTGGCCGCGCCTGGATGTTCGTGCGCGGTCCTGTTGTTGAACCTATGAACTGCTACCTCTACCACAAGCTCAGGCGGCGCGTGCGTAGCCTTTGAGGCGACGATCGCGCGCCGCCCGGCAGGCGTCGCCGAAGGCCTGGAACAAGCGCGTCGAGATCGGATTGCGCGCCGCCTGCCATTCGGGGTGCCATTGGGTACCGATCGCAAAGCCCGGGTGTGCGCTCACGCTCACCGCCTCCACGATGCCGTCGGGCGCGGTCGCTTCGACCGTCAACCCGGCACCGAGCTTTTCGATGCCCTGCCCATGCAACGAATTCACCAAGAACCGGCGCTCGCCCACGATGCGCTCGAACATGCCATCCGCCACCGCCTCGACCTCGTGCACCGGACCGTATTGGGTCTCGACATCGTCTTCGTCGCGCGCACGGTGATCGCGCTTGCCCTGCACTTCCTGCACCGCCTGGTGCAGCGAGCCGCCCAGCGCGACATTGACTTCCTGCAAACCGCGGCAGATCGCAAACAACGGAATCGCACGCTCCACGCACATGCGGATCAAGGGCAAGGTCACGTTGTCGCGATCCGGGTCCAGCGGCAGCGCCGGGTTGTGCACTTCGCGCCCGAAATTGGCCGGGTGCACATTGGACGGCGACCCCGGCAACAACACCCCGTCGGCATGATCGAGATACGTGTCGTAATCCGCGATCCCGCTGGTGGGCAGCAGCAAGGGCAGACATTGCGCGACGTCGTGCACGGCATCGGCGTACTTCTTGCCCAGCACGTGAAACGGATGCTTGCCCAGCATGCGGTTGTCGCACGGGATCAGCACGAACGGCGGTCGCGTCGAAGAAGATGCTTCGGCAGCCATGATCTTGGTTTCCTCCTGGTCAGGCACCGACTTTGTCGGTGCGCCGCAGCGCTCCAGACGCCGCGCAGCACAAGTCTATGACCAGATATGCGGTCGCAGAGTGCCGGCCTTTTGGTACTCTTGAAAGTACCACTTTGAACAACCCGCTGGAACCACTATGGCCGTAGCCCCGGTCGCCGACCTGATCGCGCGCGAGCTTGCCCACACCGATACCCATGCCCGCCTGCCCATGCATCGGCGGGTCTACGAGTCGCTACGCCAGGCAATCCTGCAGCACCGGCTGGCCGGCGGCGACCGTCTGCCGTCCTCGCGCGACCTCGCTGCCGAGCTGGGCATTTCGCGCAATACGGTGATGTCGGCCTTCAATCAGCTCATCGCCGAAGGCTATGTCGATGCTGCGGTCGGAAGCGGCACTTACGTGTCCGACACGATTGCGCGCCCGACGGCGCAACGCCTGGGCAGCCCGCGCAATACGGCGCCAGGCCTCGCGGCACGCGCACCGCAACCGCCCGCGCCCGAACCCGCAACGCTGTCCAGACGCGGCGCGGCGCTGACCGCCCATGGCGGCGCACAACACTTCGAGGTGCAACCCTTCGGCGGCGAGGATGCCGAGGACTGGGGCAGCTTTCCGGTCAAGGTCTGGCAGCGCCTGCAGAACAAGCATTGGCGCGCGGCCGATACCAGCTTGCTCGATTACGACGCGCATGGCGGCGCGATGCGTCTGCGCCGCGCCATCGCCAACTATTTGCGCATCTCACGCTCGGTCAACGTCACCCCGGAACAAGTGCTGATCACCGCGGGCACCCAGCAATCGATCGATCTGGCCGCACGCATGCTCGCCGACGCGGGCGACACCGCCTGGATCGAAAACCCGTGCTACTGGGCGGCGGAACGCGTGCTGCGCGCCAACGGCCTGAGCCTGCGCCCGATCGCGGTCGACGATGAAGGCATCTGTCCCGATGCCGACGACCTCGCCACCCGGCCGCGCCTCATCTACGTCACGCCTTCGCATCAATATCCGAGCGGCGTGGTGATGAGTCTGGCGCGCCGGCGCCAGTTGCTCGATTTCGCCGCGCGCACCGGCGCCTGGATCATCGAGGACGATTACGACGCTGAGTTCCGCTACGAAGGCCGGCCGATCGCCTCGCTGCAAGGCCTCGACAGCGAAGGGCGCGTGCTCTACATGGGCACGTTCTCGAAGGTGCTCTACCCGGGCATGCGCATCGGCTACATCGTGGTGCCGCCGGCCCTGCTCGATGCGCTGCGCGTCGGGCTGTACGACTTGCAGCGTCCGGGTCAATTGATGGTGCAGGCCGCCCTCGCCGACTTCATCGAGATGGGTTATTTCGCCAGCCACATCCGGCGCCAGCGCCAGGTCTACGGCCAACGGCGCGAAGCCTTGGCACGCGCGCTCAAATCGGTGCTCGGCGATGCCTTGTCGCTCTCGCCGATACAAACCGGACTGCATCTGGTGATCCATCTGCCCGCGCAGGTCGACGATGCGGCGCTGGCCGACGCTTGCGCGCGCGAAGGCATCGGCGTGCGGCCGTTGTCGGCCTATTACATCGCGATGCCGGTCGCGCGCGGCCTGGTGGTGGGCTATGCCTATGTGCGCGAGGACGTGATCGAAGAACGCGGCCGCGCGCTGGGCCGGATGGTCAAGAAGGCGATCGCGCGGCGCTGACGCCGCGCGGCACACACCTTACTGCTTGACCTGTCCCTTGGGCTGGGGCTTGGCCGGCGCCTTGGTGTCGTTCTTGGGGCGCAGCACGTCTTCGATGCGTTGTGCATCGATGTACTTGGTGAAGCCCGACAGGCCCGCGGTGACTTCCTGATTGGTCAGC
This sequence comes from uncultured Burkholderiaceae bacterium, assembly GCA_964448945.1. Classification (GTDB taxonomy): domain Bacteria; phylum Pseudomonadota; class Gammaproteobacteria; order Burkholderiales; family Burkholderiaceae_E; genus CAXBRX01. Next base: position 11,652 of record CAYUYC010000019.1, on the reverse strand, counting down.
AATTCGCGCATCGCGATCTGGCCGAGCACTTCGAAGCTCTTGCCGATCGCTTCGTTGCCTTCGTACTTCATCGCTTCGGTCGATTCGGTGCGGCAGGACTTGGTCAGCAAGGTCTCGAACAGATTCGCGATCTTCTTGTTGGCGTCGTCGCGATCGGCGTCGGAGACCAGCATCATCCCCTGCACATCGGGGTGCAAGGCGATGATCGAGAACACCCAGGTGACGACGAGCTTCTTGTCGGCATCGGTGGTCGAACGCACGATGCATTTGGTGAGGGTGTCGGTATAGATGCCGGTGGCCGCCTGCGCGCTCGGCGCGGCAACGAAGGTCAGGGCACCGGCGATGCAGGATGCGATCAGGGCGTTGAGTTTCATGATGGTCGGGGATGAAAGAGAGCCGGGAAGAGGTGGGCGCACGCGGCGGTGCGTGCCGCCATTCTAGGCGGATGCGGGCGCCGCGCGCACCCGACGCTCACAAGGCGTTGAGGCGCACCAGGCCGAGCACGATGGCCACCAGCATCGCCACCAGCACCACGGCGCCGTAGCGATGCTGTTGCCGATCGATCCACGCGAAATCGTCCCAACGGCCGTCGTGCGCCGCTTTCGCGCGGCGCAGCACCAGCCACACGCAATAGACATTGGCCGCGATCGCCAGCAGGCCGAAACCGATCTTGGCGTGCAGCATCACGCCGCCCGGCGTGTTGGGCCACATGAAGATGCCGGTGCCGAGCACGAGCACGAAGGCCGGTACCTCGATGAATACATCGACGCGCCGATGCAGATCGGCCAGCAAGGCTTCTTGCGCCCGGCCTTTGCCCAGCAAGGCGCGCTCGAACGCCACTTCGGTCAACACGCAGCCCAGCCAGAGCCCGACCGCAAGCAGATGTAGTGGCAACAAGGCATTCATGGTTTGGTCTCCCGTGGCGATCGGCGAGCCTCATTGATGAGATCAGGCAAGGCACTCACTTGAAAGTCCTGCGCCTCGACCGTCATGTCGGGTTGGGTCGCGGTACCGACGAAAAGCACGACCGGTACCTGCTTTTGCCAAGGCTGATTTTCGATCGGACCGAAATCTTCCACTGCGTGGCTGAAGCTTGCCTGAACCCGCACCGGACCTTCACCGGATTCCAGCACGATGTCGGTGATGTCCCAGGTATAGCCCCAGAACAATTGCCCGGGACGCGCTGCATCGCGCATCGCCGGGTAGACACGTAGCAGGTAGCTGTACCGACCCAACGGATCGCGCCGATAGAACACGTACTCCATTCCATCTTCGTCGCCATCGGCGACCAGGCGCAATTGCGGCGCGCGTGTGAAGCGCCATTCCGCGCAGATGCCCTCATCGCGGCGCGCGCAAAAGCCGTCTGCCTTGCCGACCTTGGTCATGTTCGCCGTGCCGACCGGAGCGTCCTGCGCCATTGCGGCAGCGGCGGCAAACCACGTGGACGCCACCACTGCAGTACCGATCGCCGCGCGCCGCGCAAACGACATCGCGCGCCTCATTCCTTGAGCACCATGTCGATGCACAACACCGCGGCCATGATCAGGATGCGCACCGGATCATCGGCACCGACATCGGGCTTGATTTCCAGCATGTAGTTGTCGGCGCTGGTGAACAACTCCTTGCCCAGACCGGCCCATTGCTTGGACACATGCGCCAGTTCGCGCTCGCCGCGCATGAAGCGGAAGTCCCAGCTCGTCCACTTGCCCTGCAGCGTGCAGATCGTCTGGCCTTGGGTGTCGAGCACGTCGAACTTGCCGCCGATGGAAATCAGGCGCTGACGGAACGAGCCGACCACGCGCTCATGCTCGTCGCAGACCTCGACCTTGGAACGAATCAACGAAAAGCCGCGCTTGATCGACAACACGCGCTGGCCTTGCGGCGTGCTCACTTCGACATGAAACGGCGTCATGCGCTTGTAGTCGGTGAACCGGAACAGCTTGGTGAACAGCCCCAGGCGCGGCTCGCGACACTGGAGCACCTGCTGGCTGGTGTTGGGATCGAAGATGTCGAAGTTGTTGGCGGCCTTGAACATGCCGACCTGCTCTTTGACGAAGAAGAGATTGCTGCGCAGCGTCGAGTGCATAGGTTCCTAGATGAGGAGAGGAGTGGTTTCGCTCTGATGGCGAATCGCTGGTGAACTCAGGAATGGGGTCGTGGATCCGGTGCCGACGCACGTCATTGTTCGATGTCGCGCTCGCGGCAGCTCAGCGACGCGTACCTGGCCTTGAACAACAAGGTCTTGAGGCCGAAGGATTTGAGTTCCGCCGCCGGATCGGTGTTATCGGCGAACGAGCAGCCGTTGTCCTGCGCAAACTGCTCCAGCGCATCGGTACTGCCCTTGACGCGCACGGTGATGCCCACCCCTGGGCTCACACAACAGCCGACGTATTCGTCCATGTATTCGTGTTCGATGACCACCAGGGTGTGGCCCATGAATTCGGTGCGCTTCTTGAGCACGAAATAGCTGGTGTAGTCGGCGCGGGCATCGGCATCGACATTGATCAAGCCCGCGGCCGCATACGCCTCGATCGCGGACTCCGGCGCGCCGATGCGCTCACGCGTCTCGGGGTTGAGCTTCATGGCCTCGATCAGGCCGGATTCGAGGTTGGCTTGCGCATGCGCACCGGCGACACCCGCCAAGGCGAGTGCGGCCAGACTGCAGCGAAGGAACTTGGGAACATTCATGGGAATCGTGGAATCAGCAAAAAAGAAATTGCCATCAGACAGTCCAGTCCATCAGCCCGCCGAGCACCATGCACAGGATCAACAACACCACGATGACGACGGTGGTCCATCGCGTCTTGCGCGGGTCGCGCGCATGGTCCTCGGCATGGCCGCTGAAATGCACCCCGCAATGCAGGCATCGACGCGCATTGCTCGCGACCGGCGCGCCACAACGCGCGCACGGCACATCGCCGGGCCCAAAGGGCGGCGGCGTACTGTGCTCGGCTTGGGCCTTGATGCGCTGTACCGCCGCGGCCGCATCGAAACCGCGTTGCTCACGTCGGATCGCGGCGCGACGCTTGCGGTGCTCGGCAAGATCGATGGGCGCTGGGCTCATGGGAGGAAGAACGCAGACGACGGTTCGCAACAGCTTCGATGAACGATCGAGGTCGAATGGAGACAATGACGGCACCCTGCCGGACATCGCAAGGTGCGCGATGATAAATCCAATCCACCGACCGGCACGAAGGTGCTAGTGCTGCGTATTGATCGAGAACAGTTGGATGTCGTCGCGCAACTCGGCGCTCATGTGCTGCCAGAACGCCACGCCCTCGCGGTTGTCGCGAAACACGAGCAAATGGCAGCGCGCGATGCCGGCTGCCCGCAATGCGCTCAAACCGGCGTTCAACAATCCTCGCGCAATGCCGCGGCGCCGATGCGCGGCATCGGTCGCAAGATGATGAATGAGGCCGCGCCGGCCATCGTGCCCGCACAAGATGGTGCCGACGATCGCGCCCTCGGCTTCGGCGACGAAACTCAGACACGGATTGCGCGCGAGAAATGCCCGGATCTCCGGAGCCGCATCGGCGGCGCTCAACCCCATGCCCGGCGTGCGCGCCCACAACGCGTAAGCGCCCGCATGGTCGCCAGGTTCAAAGACACGAATGCGAACCGTCATGGCACAGCCTCATTGCGCAAGCTTGGGCAGGAACGACGGATCCACGAGGTAGCGCTTGGGATTGTCGCGCTCGATCGGCACGGTGATCCGATACAGGAAGAACGCGCCGACCGGCATGGCGATGCCGATGCTCGCGAAGACGGACTCGAGGATGGTGAGAACCTTCATGGGCGATGTTCAGTGTCTCACCGTCGAGCGACGGCGGGCTGCGCAACCGGCGGCGGCAAGCGCAACCAGCCCAGCAGACGATCATGCCCGACCGTCCAGGCGCCACCCACCTGCGTCAACGCATAGGTCTCACGCGAAGCGCCGAATGGTCCGGGGTTCTGTTGCACGATCTCGATCGCATCGTCGGTGACGCCAGCGACGATCGCGACATGCCCGTAGCGATTGAATAACCAGGGGCCGAACACCACCAGATCGTCCGGCGCCGGCTTGTTTGCGCCGCCATTGCGAAACTGCACCAGATTGCGCTCCGTGTTGAGAGCGCCGTCGGCCACGCGTGGATCGAAGAAGTCTTTCGCGTTGCCGTGCGTATCCGGCATCCTGTGCCCGAAGCGCACGTAGTAATAGCGCTTCACGAACTCGACGCATTGATAGCGTATGCCGATGTTGTAGCCATCGGGCGAGGTGTTGCGGCCTTCGTTGTGGTTGATGGCGCCATTGAAATGGACCGGCACGCCGTTGAGTTCATCCACCACATCGCCAATGGCGTACTGCGGATTCGCGTTGATGTTCATCAGCGCGAAATAGATCGCCGCCCCCGCGCCCATGACGACCGCGCCGATCAGCGCGAATGTTCTTCTTTGCATTGCCATTCCAAAGCCTTGCTGCAATCGATCGGAATTCACTTCCTGGGCGCGACGCACTTCGCGTCGGGAAACTTGGGCAGCAAAGGACTCAACATGCGTTTGCAATATTCGGCGGGATCGTTCATGCCCTCGACCGGATACAGGACATCGACGGACAGCACACTGCCCCGGCCGATGGACACGCTCTTGGTGACGTAATACGCGTCGCGCAACGGCAGTCCCGATCGCGTGTTGTTCAGATCCCCGGGCAATTCGGTCAGACAGCTCGCCTGATGCTGCTTCAAGGCCGGCGCGTCGGGCCCCTTGTTTTGTCGCGCCCGGACGTAACCGGCTTGAATGCCCGCAAGCGCGGTCTCGCAGTCGGTGCGGCTGCCCAGCACCATGAACTGCGTCATGTGAACCTGCCCGGTCGGGTGCACCATCGAAAAATCGGAGTAGGCGAAGAACGCCGGCGCTTGGCGATCCGCCGCCATCGCTGGCGCTGCGAGGACCGTCAGCACAATGGCTGCAATTGCATGCTTCATGTTTTCTCCGTGATGGTCGGCGCGATGATAGCCGACCCGATCGACCCCACGACCGTTCGTCGCCCCGACGCTGGCGCGATCGCTGCACTTGCGCTGACGCAAGGATTCTCGGCGTCCCCTGCCTAAGCTGGTTCTTGCGATCTGTACGGGAACTGTCCTGAGAACGGAGGGTGCCGTGACTAAGCAATACGACGTCGAAGCGTGGTTGCGCGCGAACGAGGCCGCCGACTATTTGCCGGCTTTCCAGAAAGAGCAATTCACCGATCTGCGCGACATCGACGAGGCCACGATCAAACGAATCGTCACGCCGGTCGGTCTGCAAAAGCGCCTGATACGCGACGCGACCGAGCGCAAACAAGGCTACGAGACCCCGGAGATTCCCAAGCTCGAAAAGGGCGCCACGCTCGATCTCTCGGACCCGAAGCTGCCCGATGGCACTGCGATCCGCATCCCCTCGGTATTGAGCAACCCCGAGCATGCGAACGCGCTGCCGTCGCCGTTCGATCTCGATACCAGCACCGAATGGCCGATCATCGCCAAGGAGCGCAATCTCCTGACCGGCTTCGTGATGCATGAAGACGAAGCCGCGCTGGCCGAATCGCCGGTATTGGTCTGGAAGATTCCGATGGATTCGGAATTCGTCCAGGATTATTGCCAGCGCAGCGAGGTCATCAGCACGACCACCTACACCGAGCGCGACAACAGCCTGGTGAAGTCCGGCTTCACCAAGGCGGCGATCAGCGCGAAGTACATGTTCGCGGCGGTCTCGGCCGAAGTCACGGTGGGCACCAAGAGCAAGCACGCGGACAAGACTTCAAAGCTGTATGTGGTCAGCACCTGGCGCTATCCGCGCGCACGACTGTTCCTTGAGTATTGCAGTGCGGTGTCGCCGAAGTTCGTCGCTGCCGTCGAACGCGCATTCAGCGAGAACGGCGAAGGCTATCGCGCCTACAAGGCCTTGCAGCAAGTCTTCCATCGATTCGGCCATGTCGTGCCCTGGAAGTTCGTCGTCGGCAGCGAACTCTTTCTCGAACACATCGAGCAAAAGACCGCCACCACCGACGAATCGAGCATCGAGACCGACGTCCGCGCCGCGCTCACCATCAAGACCGCGGGCTTCGGCGGCAGTGCGAGCGGCGAACACGCGGAAGGCCTGGCGGAATCGCACAAGGCCTTGGAGATCGCGAGCAAAGAATCGATCCGCGCCAACGGCGGCGACACCTTGCTCGCCTCGGCGCCCGACAAGTGGATTCCGACGGTCGCCAAGCCACTCTTGTGGTCGACGATCTCGATCGAGGAGACAAAGGCCACGGTGGATCTGCTGCCCGATCCCTTGCGCGACCGGGTACTGGCGTTGTGGGACAAGTACCGCGACCACGACACCGAGGGTTATCCGCAGCCGACGCTCGACGGCAAGGTCTATTCGATCCAGGCGCTTGCCAATCTGCTGACGCCCGACAAGACCATGCTGGTGGAGCACCGCACGCCCGGGACCACGCCCATCACACTGCCGCTGTACCCGCGGATTGCCAAGGACGCGCAGCACCTACGCCTTCTCGATCTCGTCAAATCCATCCAGCCACGGTATCGAGACCACCTCGAATCAAATCTGAAGCCGCGCGTTCCGGGCGTCGAGCCGCACAAGGACTCGCATCTGATCCGTTCCGAGCATGACCAGCCCGACGCGCTGGTACTTCCGAGCAAGAGCTTTCCCGGTGTCACGCTGACCGGTGTGGCCGGACTGCACCTGACCAAGCGGTGGCACATCACCTTCAGCGGCGAGCGTGACGCCAGCGATCACGCCCCGCTGTATTGGATCGAGTACGAACTCAATCACCTGCTGCTGGGTTGGGACAATCGCTTCGCCGGACCGGATGTCCTGCCGCCGGTGCTGTTGGTCGATCCCATCGCCAAGAAGGATCCGACCGGCGACGGCAGCGGTGCGCTATGGCGCATCGATCAAGTCGACCCGAGTCATGGCGACGCTTACGCGCATGCCTACACCATCCGGCACGCCATGACGGGCCGCACACTGCATTTGATGGAGGTCTATCGCGAAGCGCTCGGCGACGACACGCGCCTGCTCGGCGGCGGGCCCTGCCTGTACGCCCGATTCACGCGCTTCGGGGCATCGACTGACACCAAGCGCATCGAGTTCGACAATGCTTGCTGGGTGCTGACGCCGCTCGCGAACTGAGACATCCGGTTCGCGGCGGCGCTTTCAACGCGGGCTAAGGCCGCAGTTCCATGGGTTGTCGCGCATGGCATTGCGGACACTCATCCCCATTCGCCCGGTCGTACCGCGCACCGCAGTTCTCGCATTGCACCGGGTCGACGGGACGAATCCTCAGCTCCATCGGCTCGTTGGCCCCGCACTGCGGGCACGCCGGTAGATCACTTGCGTACACCTGACCACAACGCTCGCATCTGACGTCTTGCATGATCGGCACCTCCACGCGTGGTGGCGTCTTTGCGGTTCGTTCGGGCCGTGCTGCCACGGGCTCGACTTCGCCGTCGATGACACCGTTGAACCCGTGACGATGCTGTGCCTGTCGGCGCGGCAAGCGCTTGACGCCGCGCAAGCTCATGGCAGATGCGGTGCATCGATTGCCGGCGCATCGGACCTCATATGGCTACGTACTGCGATCCGCACTCGGGATTGCGGCGTTCGCGCGAGGCGCCGCACGCCCATCCACCACCTCCCCATCAGCGGTATTCCGCTCGCGCGCACCCGCCCCTATGCTCGCGGTGCTTGGGGAGGCTTCGCATGGCGCAATGGCTCACGCTTTCGCGCGCCGCGCATCTGACGGGGATGACGCGCGGTGCACTGCAAAAGAAGATTCGCGAAGGCGATCTGCCGAGCTTCGACGGCATGGTCTCGACCGAGGATCTGTTCCGCGCCTTCCCCGACACCGACATCGCGCGTCAACTCGACGACGGCGGAGCGTTCGAGCGTATCGCACGCATCAAGGACGAAGCCTTCGGCAAGCGCGTGCGTGAGCGCGTGCTGCCCAGTCAGGAAACCCTCGCCCAACGCTTGTTTGCGCAAGGGACCGAACTGGCGGAATTGCGTCGACATCTGGCCCGCTATCACGCACTGGTGGTCGCCACGCAAAGCCAGCTTGCTGCGTTGCGTAACACCGCACCCGCCATCGATGCCATCGCGCAGTCCGTCGATCGCGGATTGGCCGCGATACTCGGCAGCGCGACTGAACAGGACACTTTCGCTCTCATGGACGACATGCTGCGTGTGATTTCGGCCCGCGTGACCTTGCGGCCGTCGGGCCGCGAATTTCTCGTGGAAGGCAATGACACCTTGCTGGAGGCCGCGCTCAAAGCCGGCATTTCCCCCAACTACGGTTGCGGCAACGGCAATTGCGGGTTGTGCAAGGCACGCGTGATCGCGGGCGAGGTCAAGCGCATCCGTCCCACCGACTACGCCTTTTCGCAAGCCGAGCAGCAGCAAGGCCATGTCCTCATGTGCGCGCACACCGCAATCACCGATGTGACCATCGAGACCCTCGAAGCAGGCGCGCCCGAAGACATCCCCACGCAAGAGATCGTGGCCACGGTACGCGCGATCAAACCGCTCACCGACGACGTATGGCTATTGCATCTGCAAACCCCGCGCAGCCACCGGTTGCGGTTTCTCGCCGGGCAGGGCGTGACCTTGGGACTGGCCGGCGGCACGGCCGATTTTTCGGCCGATTATCCGATCGCGAGTTGCCCGTGCGACGACCGCAACCTGCATTTTCATGTGCGGCGCACGGCCGGCGACGACTTTGCCGCGCGCTTGTTTGCCGGCGCCCTACGGACTGGCGAGGCGGTGGACGTGCGCGGCCCATGGGGAGACTTCGTCATCGCGCACGATGCCGAGCGTCCATTGATCTTCCTCGCCGCCGGCAACGGCTTTGCACCGATCAAGAGCCTGATCGAACACGCGATGGCGGCGCAGACCTGCGAATCGATCACCCTGGTGTGGTCAGCCGCGGCGGGCGGGCATTACCTCGCCAATCAATGTCGGGCCTGGGCCGAAGCGCTCGACGATTTCCGCTACGTCCAGCTCGACGCAGGCGAAGATGCGCAAAGCGCCGACGCCGTATCGAGCGCGCTGCGTGCCGCCGGTGGCGCGCCGGAGGTCGCCGATGTGTATGCGGCCGGGCCGCCGGATTACATCGAACGCCTGCACGCCTTGCTCGGCCCGACGCTCACGCGCTCGATGCCGGTGTGAAAGGCGGGCGTGAAGTTCAGGCCTGTGCCAGCAGCCGTGCGTGTGCAGCCTTGAGCAGATGCCGCGAATAGGCCTTGTGAAAGCCCATCAACGGTTTGAACAAAGCCCCCATGCGCGCCTGCCCCGTCTTGCGATCGACGATGGGCACGACGGCGGAACCGAAGTACAGACGCGTGCCCTCGGCCGTGGGCGCGCACATCAACCACGACCGCGTGCTGTCGGTGTAATCGCACAAGAGCAATTGGTCCGGCGCGCGGTCTTCGACCTTCCAGGCCGAGAAGCTGTCGGCGGATCCTTGCGCGAGCGCGGCGATGTCGGCCGCGGTCGAACGCCGGCCGAGCAAGACGCCGATCGCCGCGCGCTCGATGCGGATCACCGGCCCGCGATAGAACGCGTCGACATACTCGGCCAGGGTCACCGCGCGCGCGAGATCGGCGCAAAAGCAATCGGTGTAGGCGCGCGCGCCGGCTGCACCGGCCGGCGTGTAGTCGCGATAGCGCGCCAGCAGCGCGTTCGCGGGCAATTCACAAACCTCGGCCTTCGTCACGATCGCAGCCTTTCGCAGTTCGGTTCTCGCATCGCGCGGATTGTAGAGGCGCACGGCTTCAGTCCATGACACCAAGGCGCTGATGCGTCGCGCGCTGTCATACTCGCGCACCGCTTTCGGTTTCGTGGAGACGATTGCATGAGTTTCTTGTCCTCGATCGGCCGCACGCAAGTGTTGGAACTGGCCGCGCGTCATTCGGTCACGCCTGCGCAATTTCAAGACCTCTTGGCCCTGGCCGGGCTCGATGGCCCGCCCGCACGCCTGGGGCCGCGCAGCGTGCGCGTCGCCACCGTCCTGGCCGCGGCCTTGTTCGGCTTTGGCGTGTTGTTGTGGCTGGCGGCCAATTGGTCGGTCATCCCGCGCGCAGGCAAGTTCGGACTGTTGCAAGGCCTGCTCGCGGCCGCCTGCCTGGGTGCATGGCTCAAGCCCGCAGCGCGTACCGCGTTGCTGCTGCTGGCCTTCTTCGTCATCGGCGGCCTGTTCGCGTTCTTTGGTCAGACCTATCAGACCGGCACCGATCCCTGGCAATTGTTTGCCTTGTGGGCTGTGCTCGCGCTGCCCCTGGCCTGGGCTGCGCGCTCCGATGTGCTCTGGAGCCCCTGGATGCTCGTGGTGATGTCGGCGGTCTCGCTCTGGATCCATGCCAACACCGGCTGGCATTGGCGCGTGGACGCGGACACGGTGCGCGCGCATTACATCGGCTGGGGCTGCGCGGCGCTGCTGATCGGCGTTGCGGGGCCGTGGTCGCCGATCGCGCGCGCGGGCGGCATCGGCATGTGGGCCTTGCGCACCGCGGCCTTGCTGACCTGTTTGATCATGCTGAGCGTGTCGCTGCCGTCCTTGTTCAGCGAACAGACCGTACTGGCCTATTACGTCGCCTTGCTGATCTGCGGCGCGGCCTTCACGTGGCTGTGGCGCAGCGCGGTGTCGGATGTGTTCTTGCTGAGCGCCATCGCCCTGACCGGCGACATCCTCATCCTTTGCGGCATCGTCAAAGTCTTCTTCGACTGGCGTCATGCCGAGGCGGTGTCATCCTTCTTCACCGTCGGCATCCTGTCGGCCGCGGTGGTCGGCCTGACGGTCTGGGCGGTCATGGCCAAGGTCAGGCGCGACGTGAACGCGGAGGCCGCGCAATGAGCACCCGCGCCTTGTTGGACTTCATCGATCGCGCGATTGCGCAGGGTGTATTGCCCGCCGACGCGCGCGAACAGGCGACCACGCATCACGAGCGCCCCTGGCCCGTGGTGGTGCTGACCTTCATCGGCGCCTTCCTCGCCGCGATTCCGCTCGCGGGCTTCTTCCTCCTGCTGTTCGAGCCGCTGCTGCACGAGCACGTCACCTACTACGTGCTCGGCGCTCTGCTCATCGGCCTGGGGCTGGTGCTGCTGCGCGTACGCGCGATCCCATTGTTCTTCGAACAATGGGGCGTCATCGCCTTCGCCACCGGCTTCGGCCTGTTGTGGTTCGTGCTCATGAGCGACTTCGAGATCGAGGCCGGCAATGCGGTGGTGACCGTGCTCGCCCTCGGGCTGGCGCTCGCGCTGCCCGCGGCCTGGATGCGCGCCTCGCTCGCCTTGCTGGCCAGCGTGGCGTTCGCGATCGTCTGGCTCAACCGCGATTACCACGGCTATTCGTATGAGCTTTCGGTCGAGACCACCTTGCGCGTGCGCATCGTCATCCTCGCGATGGTGGCGCTGTGGTGGGCCGGTGTCGCATTCGTCGACCGCATGGCGCGCAACGGTGCTGCCGGCAACGCGCAACGCTTTGCGCCCATGCTCGACGGTTGGCTCGTCGGCACCTTCGGTCTCGTCATCCTCAGCGTGGGCAACACCTTCTTGATGGCCAGTTTCGGCGGCCAGATCGTCAGCGAGATCGGCGAGGACATCGTCGGCCGCGGCGTCGATGGCGTGGGC
>CAYUYC010000018.1:0-22687 GCA_964448945.1 uncultured Burkholderiaceae bacterium | reverse complement strand
TCCTGGCCGAGCATCTGATCGAGCTCCCAGCGATGCCAGTGCCGGTCGCGCAGCCGGGCTTCGGCCTCGGTCACGCGGCGCGCGGTGGCCAGCAACAAGGCGAAGCCGAGATCGGCCGTGGTGTCGGTGAGCACGTCGGGAGTGTTGGTCACCACGATGCCGCGCGCGCGGCAGGCAGCCAGATCGATGTTGTTGTAGCCGACGGCGATGTTGCACACCGCACGCAGATTGCGCGCCTGATCGAGCACGGCGGCGTCGAGCCGATCGGTGGCGGTGCTCAAGATCACATGCGCATCGCGCACATGCTGGGCGAGTGCGGCGGCATCGAGGAGCGCATCGGACTGGTTGTGGATGACATCGCACTCGGCGAGCCGCGGCAGCAACTCGTCGAAGATCCTGCGGGTGATCGCGACACGTGGTTTCATCGTTTGCCGTACCAGAATTCGTAGGCCATCGATTGAGGCACCGATGCATCGAGCTGATAGCCGACCGCGCGACGCGCAAACTCCTGTTGCGACTGCAGGATCTTGCCGAACAAGGGATTCTCGGCCGATTTGATTTGCACCACGCGGCGCCACGCGTCGAGTTGGGCGCGCAGTACGCTGTCGGGCGTCTTGACGAAGCGCACGCCCATGCGCGAACGCATCTCGTGATAGTCGGTGGCAAACCGATCGGCGCTCTTCCAGCTCGCGTCGGCGCTGGCGGCCTGCGCCGCATAGCGGAACAACACTTTGAGCGGGCCGGGCAAAGCATCGAAGCGGCGTTTGTTGATCAACACCTCGAAGACCTCGCTGGGCTGATGAAAGCTCTGCAAGTAGCACAGCTTGGCGACCTCGGGAAAACCGAGGGCGCGATCGGAGGACGGGTTGTTGAACTCCGCGCCGTCGATGCTGCCGCGCTCGAGCGCCTGCACGATCTCTTGCCCGGCCAGGCGTACCGGCGTTGCGCCGAGTTCGCGCATCAGGTCGATCGCGAGGCCGACGGTGCGAAAACGCATGCCGCGCAAATCTTCGGGTTCGTTGATCGCCTTCTTGAACCAACCGAGCGGTTGCGTCCCCATCGGCCCGTACAACAATCCCTCGACGTTGAGGCGGAGGGTCTTGTGCATCAACTCCGAGTACAACTGGCGTCCGCCGCCGTATTCCATCCAGGCCAACAGCATGTTGCCATCCAGGCCAATGGCGGGACCCGTACCGAACAAGGAGAAGGCGCTGTTCTTCGGATACCAGTACGCGCAGACCCCGTGTCCGCCATCGATCAGACCACGGTGGACGGCATCGAGCACATCGAAAGCCTTGACCACGGCGCCCGCGGGAAGCATCTCGACGCGCAAACGACCACCCGACATCTCGTTGAGCTTCTTGGCGAAGTCGAGCGCGAATTCATGAAAGATGTCGCGTGTCGGCCAGGAACTCTGGAATCGCAAGGTGATCGGCGCTTCGGCCTTGACGATCGCCGGCGCGCTCAGCGCCGCGACAGCACCCGCACCACGCGCGATGAAAGCGCGACGGTGAGGACGGGCGTGGGCAGGATCTGTGGTCAACACGCTGAGGTCGATGCCATCGGTGGCGGCCATTGTACGTAATGGCGAGGTCGTCGCCGTAAGTTCGCCGTGCTGCTGCACCGCAAACTATGGCCGCTGAGCACCTGCGCCGACGACAGCCTCGGCATGTGGGGCCGCGCCCGCCGCCGTCGCCTTGGTCGCTCCCGGATGCCAGGGGATGACCATCAACATGACCGCAAACCCGATGACATAGGAGAGCGCGACATGCCAACCATGGCGCAGCCATCGACCGACCGATCGCGCCTCGGGATACATATTCGACAGCGCAACGCCGGCGCTGGACCCGAACCAGATCATCGAGCCGCCATACCCGACCGCATAGGCCAGATAGCCCCAGTCGTATCCGCCTTGATTGATGGCCAGCGCGGTCAGCGGAATGTTGTCGAACACCGAGGAGATGAAGCCCAGGCCGAGCACGGTCTTCCACGATGCCGTTGGCAATTGATCGACGGGCATCATCGATGCGCACAGCACGAGGCACAACAAGAACACCGACCCTTTGATCGAATCGACCGCCGCCGATAGATCGGGACGCCGCACCAATGCCGACAGACCGATCGCGACCCAGACCGTCACCCCCAGGAACGGAAAGGTGTCGGCGATGTCGGAAAAACCGCGATTGACGACCACGTTGACCATGATCGCCATGGCCAGGATGAACACGACGATCCCCACACGCGCCATGTCCACCGGGACCGCCCGCTTGGCCTCGCGCACGATGGGGGAATAGCGTTGTTGCTGGATCGACGCCGGTATGCCACACGCCACCATTGCCACCGCGGAAGCGACATAGGCTTCCAGCACTTCGAGCGGACTGACCCCCGCGATCCACATCATGGTGGTGGTGGTATCGCCGACCACCGATCCGGCGCCGCCGGCATTGGATGCCGCCACGATCGCCGCCAGGTAACCCACATGCACCTTGTGCCTGAACACATGCGCGGCGACGAGCCCGCCGATGATCGCGGCCGCGATGTTGTCGAGGAAACTGGACAACACGAACACCATGACCAACAACACGAAGCCACCCTTCCAATCGTCGGGAAGAATGGCCGGCAATTTGTCCGGCACCTTGCTTTCTTCGAAGTAGCGCGACAGCACGCCGAACCCCAGCAAGAGGCAAAGCAGGTTCGCCAACGTCACCCATTCATGCGTCGCATGCAGCGTGAAGCCTTCGATGCCGGCGCCGAAGCGAAACGGCGAGAACGCGATCTTGTAAAGCGCAATGACGATGGCGCCGGTGACCGCCACGCCGAAGGTGTACTGGTGAAAGAGCGCCACGCACAGCAGCACGCAGGCAAACAAGAAGAACTCGATCGGAATGCCGCCGAGCACCGGACCTGCGAAGCTCATGACCACCGACGCGGAAGCGGCGGCTGGCCAGAGCAGGCTTGCGACCACCATCGTTAACAAGACAGCGAACCTCGACGTCATGCGCGCATCAGCGATAGCTACACGATGCACTCCAAAGACCATGTGCATTCAGACTCCTTGAGGGGCGATGTCGAACACTTGGCGCAAGTAGGCGAGATAGGCCGTGTCTTCGCACATGTTCTTTGCGGGTTCGTCGGACAGTTTGGCCACCGGCTGACCATTGCAGCGGACCATCTTCATCACGATCTGCAACGGCACGTAGCCAAGGTCGTTGGTGAGATTGGTGCCGATCCCGAAAGCCACCTTTGCCCGACCATGAAAGCGCCTATAAAGCTCGATGATGCGTTCGAAGGTCAGCGCATCGGAAAAGACCAACAGCTTGCTGCGCGGGTCCACGCGGTTTCTCTGGTAATGCGCAATCAAGCGCTCGCCCCACTCGAACGGATCGCCGGAGTCGTGGCGAGCGCCATCGAACAGTTTGCAGAAATACAGGTCGAAGTCGCGCAGGAACGCGGTCATGCCGTAGACGTCGGATAGCGCGATGCCGAGATCGCCACGGTATTCGGCCGACCATTTCTCGAAGGCGAAGGTTTGCGAATCCCGCAGGCGCGGGCCGAGCGCCTGGCAAGCCTGCAGGTATTCGTGCGCCATGGTGCCCAAGGGGATCATCGCGTGCTTCATCGCGTAGTACACATTCGAGGTGCCGGCGAAACGATCCCCCAGCGCCTGACGCGAACTCAGAAGCACTTCCTCATGCCACTCGCGAGAAAAGCGCCTGCGCGTGCCGTAATCGGCAATACGCAAATCATCGAGTCCCGGTGCATTGGCCAACGCAACCTTCTCCAACAGCCGACGGCGCCCCTCGGCCCAATCGGGCATGCGATGCAGGTTGCGAAAATAAACCTCGTTGACGATCGCGAGCACCGGGATTTCAAACAGGATCGTGTGCAGCCAAGGGCCTCTGACCGCGATATCGAGTCCGCCGCCGTCAAGCGCGGTGACGGTGATGTACTTCTCGTTGAGCCGAAACAGACCTAGAAAATCGACGAAGTCGCTCTTGATGAAACGCAGGCCGCGCAAATAGTCCAGTTCGTGCTCACGAAACTGCAAGGTGCAGAGCAGCCTGATTTGCGCGCGTATCTCATCGGCGAATTGCGCGAGATCGATTCCCGCGTTGCGGCACTTGAACCGATATTCGACCTGGGCGCCGGGGAAATGATGCAAGACCACCTGCATCATCGTGAACTTGTAGAGATCGGTGTCGAGCAGCGAGGTGATGATCATCGGGGTCTCCAGCCCGTTGCAGGCCCGCTGGGCTGCGCCCCATCGGCACGCGAATCCGACCGCAGGGTCTGCCGCGCATTCTAGACCAGGCATGCGACCCTCAACGACGAGCAACGGCCATTGAGTGCTCGACGATCGAAGTGACTTCCGACACGCTCGTCCGCAAAAGCCGCAGCCCACCCAAGGGCTCGACCACTCAGCCCTTAACGCTGAGCTACAATGCGCGCGAAAAAATGGGACCCGCGAATGGCGCGACGCCTTGAATTCGCCACCCTGGACCTAGGAACTTCCTCATCATGACGCACGTCGTTCTCGAAAACTGCATCCGCTGCAAATACACTGATTGCGTCGACGTATGCCCTGTCGACTGCTTTCGCGAAGGCCCGAATTTCCTCGCCATCGATCCCGATGAATGCATCGATTGCGCGGTATGCATCCCGGAATGCCCGGTCAGCGCGATCGTCGCTGAAGAAGATGTGCCCGAGGACCAAAAGATCTTCATCTCGCTCAACGCCGAACTGTCGAAGAAGTGGCCTTCCATCACGCGCATGAAGGAACACTTTCCTGACTCAGATCAATGGCGCGACAAGCCGAATAAGCTGCAATATCTGGAGAAGTGATCTCCAGAGGGCAGCTAGCAATAGTGGCCTTTAAGCGCGTGGCTTGCCACGCGCTTTTTTCTTCTGGGCGACACTTCAACACTGTCGTCCAGTCAACCAGGACGATCGCCCGTGAGCGCATCCGCTCAGCCGCCAGCAGTCAACAAGATCCCCGGCGCGTTGCCACCCGAGAAGTATTCGGTCGAACGCGTCACCTGGATCGACGCGATCAACGACCATCTCTTCCGGTTTCGCACCACGCGCTATCGCGCGTTCCGGTTTGCGCCCGGGCAGTTCGCGCGACTCGGCGTGTTCCGTGATGATGGGGTCGTTGGCCCGAGATACGTCTGGCGCGCATATTCGATTGCCTCCGCGGTTTACGACGAACATCTGGAGTTCTATTCGATCGTCGTTCCGAATGGCGAATTCACGTCCAGGTTGGCCCAATTGCGCGTCGGCGATGAGTTGTTCATCGAAAAGACGAACTACGGCTTCCTGACCACGGATCGATTCGTCGGCGGCAAGGATCTGTGGCTGCTGAGCTCCGGCACAGGATTGGCGCCCTTCATCTCGATCCTCGCCGATCCCGAGGTCTGGAATCAGTACGAGAAGATCGTGGTCGTCCACTCGGTGCGCTCGCCTGATGAACTGGCTTACCGTCAGGAAATCACGTCCTTACCCGCCGGATTGCCGATGGAGGAATCCAGTCGCATTGCCCAACTAATCTATGTGCCCATCGTGACGCGCGGTCAGCTTGCGGGCGCCCTATCGGAACGCATTCCAACAGCGATCGCCGACGGCCGACTCGAGGCTGCGGCCGGAACCGCGCTCGACCAAGAGCGCAGCCGGGTCATGATTTGCGGCAATCCGGACATGGTGGATGACGTCCGTCGTGCGTTGCAATTGCGAGGCTTGACGGTGTCCCGCCAAAAACAGCCCGGAAATATCGCCGTGGAGAATTACTGGTAGCGATCAGGACCCCCGCTGCAAAGTGCGGCCATACGCTCGCGCCGATATATATTTGCGGCGTTGCAGCAATTTCGATCCCCTAACGTACTAGAATCGTGATTAGCTAAGTCAAAGGGGTCGTCGATGCTGTATCAATGGCACGAGCTACAACGCGCGCTGCTCAATCCGCTGTCCGCATGGGCGCATGCCAATGCGAATCTGTATTCGCACCCCAATTCCCCGTTTGCGTATGCGCCGTTGTCTCGCCGGATCGCGGCGAGTTTTGAACTTCTTTATCGGCTCGGGAAGTCTTACGAAAAGCCCACATGGGATCTGCCGACGACCAAGGTGGACGACAAGGAAGTCGCCGTCGAAACCGAAGTTGCCGTAGACAAGCCGTTCTGCAAACTGATCCACTTCAAACGGGCGATTCCCGCTGCGCGCAACGCCAAAGATCCGCGCGTACTGGTATTCGCACCGCTGTCGGGCCACCACGCGACCTTGCTGCGCGACACGGTGCGCATGCTGATGCAGCATCACGACGTGTGGGTCACCGATTGGGTGGACGCGCGCCTCGTTCCACTTGCCGCCGGCCCGTTCAATCTCGACGACTACATCGAGTACGCCAAGGACTTCATTCGGCACCTTGGCCCGAACGTGCATCTGATCTCGGTATGCCAGCCGACGGTGCCGGTCCTCGCCGCTGTGTCATTGCTGGCGTCGGCCAAGGATCCGCATTTGCCGCGCTCGATGACCATGATGGGCGGGCCCATCGACACCCGCGTCGGCCAGACAGAAGTCAACGCGCTGGCCTCACGCAAGCCCTTGTACTGGTTCGAGAACAACGTGATCTACTCGGTGCCCGCCCAGCACCCGGGGTATCTGCGCAAGGTCTATCCGGGCTTCCTGCAACACGCCGGGTTCATCGCGATGAATCCGGATCGGCACGCCCAATCGCATTACGACTATTACCTCGACCTGGTCAAAGGCGATCTCGACGACGTTGAATCGCATCGCAAGTTCTACGACGAATACAACGCTGTTCTCGATCTACCGGCGGAGTACTACCTGCAGACGATCCGCGTCGTGTTCCAGGAGCATTTGCTCCCGCAAGGCAAGTGGGTGGTGCGCGGTGAGCCAGTCCGGCCGCAGGACATCAAGACCGTTGCCTTGATGACCATCGAGGGCGAACTCGATGACATTTCGGGGCCGGGCCAGACGCAGGCGGCTCACCGCCTGTGTACGGGGATTCCCAAGGAGCGCCAGTTCGATTTCGTCGTCGAAGGCGCCGGGCATTACGGCATCTTCTCGGGACGTCGCTGGCGCGAAGTGGTCTATCCCAAGCTGAAGAACTTCATCGCAACGCACGCTTGACCACATTGGGCGCTGGCAGCGCCCAATTTCACTCTTGCGTGTCGTCGGGCTCCAGACCGAGTTCCTGCACCTTGCGGGTAATGGTGTTGCGCCCGATCCCCAGGCGTTGCGCGGCCTCGATTCTCCGGCCGTGGGTATGCGCCAGTGCAGTACGAATGACCGCTGCCTCGAACTTGCGCGTCAGTTCGTTCATCACGTCCGGCGTGCGTGCCACGAGCATGCGCAGCGATTCACGCTCGAGCGCGGCGATCCAAACTTCCACCGCAGCCTGCTCGCGCGCGATCTCGCCAGTTGTCGGCGCCGCCGCCCCAGCATGCGACTGCGCCATGGATGCCGCAGTCGGGTTCGCTGCGACTTCCGGCGCGGCGGCCGCACCGAGCAGATCGGCCGGCAGATCCTTGATTTCCACGACTTGACCCGGCGCCATCACCGTCAGCCAATGGCAGAGATTCTCGAGCTGACGCACATTGCCGGGCAGCGGCAGTGCAGACAACGCCTGCAACGCCTCGGCTGATAGGCGTTTGGTCTCGACCTGCAACTGCTTGGCGCTTTGCTTGAGAAAGTGCTGCGCAAGCACGGGAATGTCTTCGCGCCGTTCGCGCATCGGCGGCAGGCGCAGCCGGATCACGTTCAAGCGATGAAAAAGATCCTCGCGGAACAGACCTTGCCGCACGCGCTCCTCGAGATTCTGGTGCGTGGCTGCGATCACGCGCACATTGGCCCGAATCGGGCTGACGCCGCCGACACGATAGAACGAACCCTCGGACAACACGCGCAACAACCGCGTTTGAAGTTCCGCCGGCATGTCGCCGATTTCATCGAGGAAGAGCGTACCGCCCTCGGCCTGCTCGAATCGTCCGCGGCGCAGGGTTTGTGCGCCGGTGAATGCTCCGCGCTCATGCCCGAACAATTCGCTTTCAAGCAGATCGCGCGGAATGGCCGCGGTATTGATGGCAATGAATGGCGCATCGTGGCGCGGGCTGTGCCGATGCAGTGCACGCGCGACCAGTTCTTTGCCCGACCCGGATTCACCGGTGATCAACACGGTCACATTCGACTGCGACAACCGCCCGATGGCGCGGAACACATCCTGCATCGCGGGCGCGTGGCCCAGGATTTCCGGCGTCTCCGTGCCGTGATCGGGCGCGGCCAACTCTTCGCGCAAAGTCTCGTCGACCGCGCGCTGAATGAGCTCCACCGCCTTGTCGACGTCGAACGGCTTGGGCAGGTATTCAAAGGCCCCGCCCTGGAACGCCGCGACCGCGCTTTCCAGATCGGAGTAGGCGGTCATGATGATGACCGGCACTTCCGGATGTTCGCGCTTGACGGTCTGCAACAGCTCGAGCCCTGCGTTTTGCGAGGCCCCGCCCGGCATACGAATGTCGGACACCATGACTTGAGGCAACTCGTCTTGCATCGCTTCGAGTGCCTCGCGCATGTTCACGAAGGTGCGCACCGGGAACTGATGGCGCACCAACGCCTTTTCAAGCACCCAACGAATGGATTGGTCGTCGTCGATGATCCAGATGGGCTTCATGGATGGTCAGCCTTGTTGTTGTGCGGCATGTGCAACGCGCGTCCGACTCGGACGCAGCATCGCACTGCGCTGATTGTTGTTCTTGCCGAGGAATGCGTGAACGCGAGCGCGAGTGCTCACGCCAACGGAAGCACGATGCGAAACACGGTCTGCCCTGGTCGACTCTCGCATTCGATCACGCCCTGGTGCTGCTGCACGTAGGTCTGGGCCAGAGTGAGCCCGAGCCCGCTGCCGCCTTCACGCCCGGACACGAGCGGAAAGAAGATGCGATCTCGAATCTCTTCTGGGATGCCAGGACCATTGTCGACCACATGCAAATCCAGTGCCAACCGCCAGCGATGGCGCGACACCGTCACGTTGCGGGTCGCCCGCGTACGCAAGGTAATGACGGCATCGCGTGCGGCGATTCGATCCTTGAGCGCATGCGCGGCGTTGTGGGCGATGTTGAGCAGCGCCTGAATCAATTGCTCTTTGTCGCCACGAAACTCGGGAATGCTGGTGTCGTAATCGCGGCGGATCGTGAGCCCTTGCGGGAACTCGGCGAGCAACACCGCGCGCACGCGTTCGCACACTTCATGAATGTTCACATCCGCAACGATCTGCGGCTTGCGATGCGGCGCCAGCAAGCGATCCACCAGTGTCTGCAGGCGATCGGCTTCCTTGACGATGACCTGCGTGTACTCGCGCAACTCCGCGCCGCGATCGCCTTCCGAGATTTCGAGCTCCAGCAATTGCGCAGCACCACGAATCCCGCCCAGGGGATTCTTGATCTCGTGCGCGAGATTGCGGATCAGTTCGCGATTGGCGAGTCCTTGCTCGATGAATCGCGCTTCGCGATCGACGCGCATTTGCTGTTCGATCTCGCGAAATTCGAACAAGGCCGCAAGTCCGGATTCATGCAATGCAACGACCGTGCTGTGCACCGTGAGCGGTTCGCGTCCCGTCAGCGCGAGCGTGACGTCCTGACGCTTCTCATCGAAACGGTGCTCGCGCGCCTGCTCGAACAATGCGAACAACTCGCCCTCGCCGAACAGTTGCCCGATGCGCTGACCTTCGAGCGTACGTCGCGAGGTATTGAGCAAATCCTCCAGCGCGGTGTTGACGAAGACGATCTCTGCGTCCGGCGACACGAGAAGTACGGCGGACGCAAGCAGATCCAGCCCGGCGTAATCCGGCATCCCGCAATCCTCGGATCAGTCGCGCAACTGGGATAGTTCGCGCTTGACCGAAGCGATATTGGCCTCCGTGCGAGCGATCTCGCTGCGCATCTGCTCCACGCGATCCAGATACTTTTGATAGTTGCGCTCGTCACCCAGGCGCTCGGGTTGCCCGTTGTTGAAATCCTTGCGCAACGCGGCAAGCTTGTCCTGCTGGGTCTGCAGTTCGGACTCCAGCAGCTTGCGACGATCGTTGTCGCGCGCGCGCTGCGTGCTTTGATCAACCTTCGGAAAATCCTCCGGCGTCGATGCGGTGGCACTCTTGGGCGTCGCTTTGGGGGCTGGAATCGTGACGACCGTCGCCGCCTCGACATCGATCTTCTTGCAACCCGGAGGTACCGAAGCTCCGTTGGCGTATTCGGCCGCGCCATTGGGCTTTTCGCATTTGTAGACGATTTGCGCCGCCGCGGATGCGGAAACGGTCAGACAAAGAACTGAGACAAGAACCTTCATGGCGTCGGGAGATGATCATGAACCTCGATGCAGTCTAGATTACTCCACCCCCTGCCTCAACGACCCGTTTGTGTCCTTCTGCGCGACGCCGTCATGCGATCGAATGCGCATCGCAATGAAAAAAACGCAGGCACTTGCGTGCCTGCGTTCTCTTGTGACCAAAGCCGATTCGACTTACAGCGAGTAATACATGTCGAATTCGACCGGATGGGTGGTCATGCGGAAACGCGTGACTTCTTCCATCTTGAGGTCGATGTAGGCATCGATCATCGCATCGCTGAACACGCCGCCCTTGGTCAGGAACGCGCGGTCCTTGTCCAGGTACTCGAGCGCTTGGTCGAGCGACGAGCAGACGGTCGGGATCTTCGCGTCTTCTTCGGGCGGCAGATCGTACAGATTCTTGTCCGCGGCTTCGCCCGGATGGATCTTGTTCTGCACGCCGTCCAGACCGGCCATCAGCAGCGCGGCGAACGACAGGTAGGGGTTGGCCGTGGGGTCCGGGAAGCGCGTTTCGATGCGGCGCGCCTTCGGGTTGCTCACGTACGGGATACGGATCGAGGCCGAGCGGTTGCGTGCCGAGTAGGCGAGCTTGACCGGGGCTTCGAAGCCCGGCACCAGACGCTTGTACGAGTTCGTGCCCGGGTTGGTGATGGCGTTGAGCGCGCGGGCGTGCTTGATGATGCCGCCGATGTAGTACAGCGCGAACTCGCTCAGACCCGCATAGCCATCGCCGGCGAACAGGTTCTTGCCGTCCTTCCAGACCGATTGGTGCACGTGCATGCCGGAGCCGTTGTCACCGACGACGGGCTTGGGCATGAAGGTCGCCGTCTTACCGTAGCTGGCGGCGACGTTGTGCACGACGTACTTGAGCTTTTGCAGCCAGTCGGCGCGCTGAACCAGCGTGCTGAACTTCGTGCCGATTTCGTTTTGGCCCGGGGCCGCGACTTCGTGGTGATGCACTTCGACGGGCACGCCGATTTGTTCGAGGATCAGGCTCATTTCCGAGCGCATGTCCTGGAAGCTGTCGACCGGCGGGACCGGGAAGTAGCCACCCTTGACGCCCGGACGGTGCGCAAGGTTGCCGCCTTCGAACTTCTTGCCGGTGCTCCACGGGGCTTCTTCGGATTCGATCTCGACGAAGCAGCCCGACATGTCGACGTTCCAGCGCACGCTGTCGAAGATGAAGAATTCGGGTTCCGGACCGAAGAAGGCGGTATCGCCCAGGCCGGAGGATTTCAGGAAGGCCTCGGCGCGCTTGGCGATCGAGCGTGGGTCACGGTCATAGCCCTTGCCGTCCGACGGTTCGATCACGTCGCACGACAGCACCAGCGTGGTTTCTTCGCGGAACGGATCGATGAAGGCGGTGTCGGGATCCGGGTAGAGCAGCATGTCAGAGGCTTCGATGCCCTTCCAGCCGGCGATCGACGAACCGTCGAAAGCGTGTCCCGAAGTGAACTTGTCGCCATCGAAATGCGACACCGGCACGGAAACGTGCTGTTCCTTGCCCTTCGTATCCGTAAAGCGGAAGTCAACGAACTTGACCTCGTTGTCCTTCACCATCTTCACGACGTCGTCGGCAGAGATTGCCATTGGGTTCTCCTGATGTTGAACGATGCGGACGCCTTGCCCTGCGCTTTCCATGCCAATTGGGGAGCGGGACGCGGCTTCTTCTTTGGGTCGAGAATCGCTGAAGATCGAGGCAGCTGAATCCACCTCGACACGAGGGATTTCTTGACTTCGAGCCGGAATATAGCACTTGTCATGCCACGCTTTCCCGACCTGAAATCCACCTTCATCTGAAGCGATCCATCGCGCAAAACCGGGGGCGATGAAGATCACCCGAAACCGCATTTCCACGCCCACCCGAAACGCACCCGCATGGTGCGGTTGAGCGCCCTATCTTGGAGCAATCGCCAGCCCTGTACGGGTGCACGCCCGGTTCATTCGTCGATGAGAAAGTACTGCTGCAATTCATTGAGGAACCGCCAACCCAAGGCCGTGGCCCGTAATCGCGTCGGATCGGTGTCGAGCAATCCCCGATCGCGCGCGGCCGCCAGCGCATCCGATATCCGATCCAGGGCAATGCCGGTACGGCTGGAAAACAGCGCCGCCGGCACCCCGTCGCGCAGCCGCAGGGCATTCAGCATGAACTCGAAGCCGAACTCCGTTGCGGCGACCTCGCGCTCCTCGGCCACCGGATTGCCGCGTTCGATCGCCGCGAAATAGGCGTCCGGCCCGCGGAATCGTGCTTGCCTGATGACGCGTTCGGCGAAGCTGATCTTCCCGTGCGCGCCGGGCCCGATACCCAGGTAGTCGCCGTACTCCCAATAATTGAGGTTGTGGCGCGAGCGCGCTCCCGCGCGTGCGTACGCCGACACCTCGTATTGCTCAAACCCTGCCGCAGCGGTGTGCGCCTCGATGAGGGCCTGCATTTCGGCCGCCGTATCCTCGTCGGGGATCGCTGGCGGGTACTTCGCGTAAACCGTATTCGGTTCGATGGTCAGGTGATAGAGCGACAAATGCGTCGGCGCAAAGCCGATTGCACGCGCGAGATCGGCCGCCAGCCCGCCTTCGTCCTGCCCGGGCAAGGCATACATCAGATCGATGTTGAAGTTGTCGAACTCGCGCGCCGCGATCTCGAGCGCACGCATCGCCTCTTCGCCGGTATGTATGCGTCCAAGCACCTTCAGTCGTGCGTCATCGAACGATTGCACGCCGACCGACAGGCGATTGACGCCGCTTTGTCGAAACGACCGAAATTTCTCGGCCTCGAAAGTGCCGGGATTCGCTTCGAGCGTGATCTCTGCATCGGGCTCGATCGGCAGCATCGCCCGCACATCGCTCAATAGGTGATCCAGTCCGTGCGCGCTCAGTAACGATGGCGTGCCGCCGCCGATGAAGATCGATTGCACGCGCCGTCCCCAAACCATCGGCAACGCGCACTCCAGATCACTGCGAATCGCACGCAGATACGACGCCTCGGGCACACCGCCGGGAGCCTCGTGCGAATTGAAATCGCAATACGGGCACTTGCGCACACACCACGGGAAGTGGATGTACAAACTCAACGGCGGAAGCACATCGAACCGAATGGCGCCGGGTCGCAAATGGCGATCCGCCACCGTCGCCGGATCGGCGCGCCGATGGTCATCGGCGATGCGGATCGGGATGACTCGTCCAGCCATCGGCGCACCTACATTCAGCGCGCGTGGTCTAAGCGACGCACGAGTTCGCGCAACGCCTGCCCGCGATGACTGCGTTCGTGCTTCGCATGGTCATCGAGTTCGGCCGCGGTGACACCGACCTCGGGCACGAAGAAATGCGGGTCGTAGCCGAAGCCACGGACGCCGCGCGATTGCGCCACGACGCGCCCGTACCAGCGCCCCTCTGCGATCGTCGGCAAGGGATCCTCGGCCGAGCGCACGAACACCAGGACTGCCACGAAGAATGCATCCCAGTCGCTCTCGCACCGCGCATGTGCGGTCAGCGTCTCGACCAGCTTGATGTTGTTGCGCGCATCGTCCTTGGGCTCGCCGGCGTAGCGCGCCGAATACACGCCCGGTGCACCGCCCAGCGCGGGAACACAGAGCCCGGAATCGTCGGCCAGCGCTGGCCGCCCGGTCATACGCGCAGCATGCCGCGCCTTGACGAGCGCATTCTCGACGAAGGTCTCATGTGGTTCGGCGATTTCCTCCACGCCGAATTCGCGCTGCGGCACGACGCGCCATTGCAGCGGCTCGAGCATCTGCGCAAATTCGCGCAACTTGCCCACGTTGTTCGACGCGAGAACCAAATCCTTCATGCGCAATCAACCGATGCCCAGCGCCTGCTTTTGCAGCGCCACCAGATTGCGTATGCCTCCTGCGGCGAGCGCCACCAGTCGATCGAGTTGCTGCGCGGAGAACGGCGCACCTTCCGCAGTGCCCTGGACCTCGACGAACCCACCCGCCCCCGTCATCACGATGTTCATGTCGGTCTCGCAGCCCGAATCCTCGATGTAATCGAGGTCGAGCACCGGCTGTCCTTGCCAGATGCCGACCGAGATCGCGGCAACATGGTCGCGGATCGGTTGCACGGCCAATGCACCGCTCGCACGCAACCGGTCGATCGCGTCGTGAACCGCAACGAAAGCCCCGGTGATCGATGCGGTACGCGTACCGCCGTCGGCCTGCAGGACGTCGCAATCGATGACGATGGTGCGCTCACCCAGCGCGTCGAGATCGACCACGGCGCGCAAGCTGCGGCCGATCAGGCGCTGAATCTCCTGCGTGCGTCCGCTTTGCTTGCCCTTGGCGGCTTCGCGGTCGGAGCGCGTATGGGTGGCACGCGGCAGCATCCCGTACTCGGCCGTCAGCCACCCCTGGCCTTTGCCCTTGAGAAAACCCGGCACTTTGTCTTCGACGCTCGCGGTACAGACCACGCGCGTATCGCCGAAGCACACCAAGACCGAACCCTCGGCGTGCTTGGTGAAACCGCGGGTGATGGAGACCGGACGCAATGCGTCCGCAGCGCGCCCGGACGGGCGCGCAAATGCGTTGGAATTCATGGTTTTTGCGGTGCCGACTTGTTGGTCTTGGCGATCGCGCGGCGAATGTCGGCGATCGCGGATTCGATTTCGTCATCGGTCATCGGCTTGTCTGCCCCCTCGGGCGCGCGATGCGGCAACTGGATCGTCGAGCGAAAAGCCTCACCGACTGCGCGCGAGGAAGGAAAGGCCGGATCGTCGGCCACGGTTTCGATGTCGTCGCCTTCCCAGGTCATGCCGATGGCGGTCACATTGTCGGAACCAGCGCCGGCTTCCATCAACGCATAGTTGATGAGTTCGGGGACCACGCGCATGACCGAGTTGGTCCGGAATGCGGCGGCGATGATGTTGTCCGAAACCGCCCCCCACAGACCGTCGGAGCACAACAGCATGTGATCACCCGGTTCGAGCTTGATCGGGTCCGACAATTCGATCATCGGCATCGCGGGCGCACCCAGGCAATTGAACAGCCGGTTGCGGTCAGGGAATTCGTCGCGGTCCTTATCCTCGAGCAAGCCGTCGGCAATCATGGCTTCGAGCTGAGAATGGTCGCGCGTGACGTGTTCGATGTTGCCGTCGCGAATGAGGTAGATGCGCGAATCACCGGCGTGCCCCCAGAACGCGAGGCCGTGCTGGACGATGCAGGTGACCACGGTCGTGCGGGGGGATTCGGGCAGACCGCGTCCGGCGCGATAGCGATGGATCTCGACGTGCGCCGCCATCATCGCGTCTTCGAGAAACTGCTTGGGATCCTTGATCGTCGGCGTGGCCGCCTTCTGAAACTCGGATCCGATGGTCTGGACCGCGATCTGCGCCGCGACCTCGCCCTGCATATGGCCGCCCATGCCGTCGCAGACGATGATCATCAAGCAGTCCTTGGTGTACGAATACCCCATGCGGTCCTGATTGATCTTGCGGCCGCCGCGCTTGCTTTCCTGGTAGATCGAAAAACGCACTTCAGGTCTCCCCTAGGATCAACGCCAGTCCGTCGGCAAATCGGTCTCGGCCGACGACTGCGACGCCGCGTCCGCCTTGCGGCGATCCGCGATACCCACGAAGCGCTTGAAACGCTCCCCGAACCCGACTTTCTCTTCGGGTTCCGATTCTTCGAGCAAGGACTTCTGCACCTGAAACACGCTCTGCGGACGTTCCAACGGATCGAGCTTGAGACACCAACCGATCAGATCGAGCAGCTCGGACGAGTAATAGGCCCGATGCTGCTTGAGCGCGGCAGGCATCTTGTCGGACTGCTTGCGTGCGTCCGCGGCTTGAGGCGGCGACCCGGCGATACACGCAAAGATCGACGAGCCGACGCTGTAGACGTCGGTCCACGGACCGAGCGCGGCTTCTTTCGCGTGCAACTCGGGAGCGGCGAATCCGGGGGTGTACATCGGGTACAACTTTTCCTCCTCCGACGTCAGTGTCTGACGCGCCGCGCCGAAGTCAAGCAGGATCGGGGTGGCATCCGATCGGAGGTAGATGTTGGCCGGCTTGATGTCCAGATGGAGCAGCTTGTTCGCGTGTACCTCGCGCAAACCATTCAAGACCTGCGAGAAGATCTTGCGGATCGTCCCCTCGCCGATGATGTAGTCGCGCCCAGGGGTATCGCGGCGCCGGATGATCAGTTCCTGCAAGGACCGACCGGCTTCGTACTGCATGACCATGTAGACAGTGCCATTGGCGCGAAAGAAGTTGAGCACGCGCACCACGTTCGGATGCAGGATGCGCGCCAACGCACGCCCTTCTTCGAAGAAGCACTTCAAGCCGATGCGGAAAGTGGCCAGATTCTGCGGAACGATCGAAGGCTCGAGTTCGCCTTCGCGACGCACCACCAGCGAACTGGGCAAGTACTCCTTGATCGCGACGGGATTGTTCGCCTCGTCGAGCGCCAGATAGACGATGGAGAAGCCGCCGGAGGAGATCTTCTTTACGATACGATACCCACCGAGGACCAAGCCCGCGGGCAACGCAGCGTTTTGTTGTGATGCCATGCAGAGACCGGGGCCAGTAGTGGTTGCGCGTGAGCTGCAATGCGCAAATCACGTCAAAGTGAGTGAAGAGGACCTCGAATTGTAATTAATCGCCGCCCATCAGCGCCGAGGATACTTCACAGTTGCACCGAAGCCACGTCGCGGCTTGATTCCAAACGCGCGAATTCCCGCGCAACCGCACCGCAAACTCCGTCGAGACTCATGTCCAAATCAAACTCCGGCGCTGCTTGCGCCAGCATGACCGGCTACGCCAACGCCCAACGCGAATTCGTCGGCGGCCGCGTCGCCGTCGAACTGCGCAGCGTCAATTCGCGTTTTCTCGATCTGCAATTCCGCATGCCGGACGATCTGCGCGCGAACGAATCCGCGCTGCGCGAAGCCATCACCCAGGCGATCGTGCGTGGAAAGGTCGAGTGTCGCGTGGCCCTCCAGCGCGCCGAAACCCTCGACGCATCGAACACCGGTCCCGATCAGGAGGCCCTCACCCGATTGTTCGATTGGCAGTCCACCGTGCGTCGTGTGCTGCACGATGCCCCGCTGCTGAGCGTCGCCGACGTTTTGCGGTGGCCGGGCGTCGTCGGCGACACCTCGCCCGATCCCGATGCCCTGCGCGAAACGGTGCTCGACGCGGCGCGCGATTGCATCGGCCAATTTGTGGCATCGCGCCAACGTGAAGGCGAGCGGCTCGCCGCCTACATCCTGGACCGCGTGGCGCGCATCGGCGCGATCGTGGAAACCGTGCGCCCGCGCCTGCCGGCCCTGCGCGAGGCCTACCAACGCAAGATCGCCGACCGCCTGGCCGAGGCACTGGGCTTGGCCGCACCCAACGGAACCCAGGTCATGTCGCGCGAAGAAATCGCCGCGCGTCTGGCGAGCGAAACCACCTTGTTCGGCATGCGCGCCGATGTCGACGAAGAACTCTCGCGTCTCGACACCCACCTGGCCGAAGTGCGCCGCATCCTCGGCAAACCTGCGGCGGGCGGCATCGGCAAGCGCCTCGATTTCATCATGCAAGAGCTCAATCGCGAGGCGAACACGCTGGGCAGCAAGGCCGTCGCCGTCGAACTCGCCGAAGCCTCGATCGAAATCAAGCTGCTGATCGAACAGATGCGCGAACAGATCCAGAACATCGAGTGATCGCGGCACCCATGGCCGGATCGTCGGATGCACGCTCACCAATGTGCTCGGCGGCTCGATCCGTGTCGCGCTTGCCGTCGCCGCAAGAGTAAGATGCGGCGCTCCTGTGCACTGCCTCTTTTCGCATGAGCATTCTCGACACGCATTACGCCGGCAGCCTGTTCATGGTCGTGGCGCCCAGCGGCGCCGGCAAATCCACGCTCGTCAACGCGTTGCTCCAGCGCGTGAGCAACGTACGACTATCGATTTCGCACACCACGCGTGCGCCACGACCGGGCGAGCAAGACGGCCGGGAATATCACTTCGTTTCGGTGGAAGAATTCGAACGTCGTGTCGCCGCGGGCGAATTTCTGGAACACGCCGAAGTCCACGGCAATTACTACGGCACCTCGCGCGCCTGGATCGAAGACCAGCTGCGCGCGGATGTCGACGTGTTGCTCGAGATCGATTGGCAAGGCGCGCGGCAGGTGCGCTCGAGGTTTGCCGCGATCTCACGCATGAACGTCACCGGTGTGTTCATTCTGCCGCCGTCGATCGAGGCGCTCGAAGCGCGTTTGCGCACCCGCGGACAAGACAGCGACCATGTGATCGCCCGCCGTTTACTGGGCGCGGGCAGCGAAATCGCGCATGCGCCGGAATTCGAACATGTTATTATTAATCAAGACTTTGCGAGCGCTTTGGACGAGTTGATCAGCATCGTCAAAGCGGCGCGAACGCGGTTCTCCGCGCAACGCGCGCGCAACCGCGGATTGTTCGCCCAACTGGGCATCAGCGTCGACGACAACTGAGCACGGATACCGATACACCGCGTTCAGTTCCCGCTTCGCCGACCATCTGGAGATTTCACGCATGGCACGCATCACCGTCGAAGATTGTCTCAAGCAAATCCCCAACCGCTTTCAACTGTCGCTGGCTGCCACGTATCGTGCGCGCCAGTTGGCCCAGGGCCATACGCCCAAGATCGAAAGCAAAGACAAGCCGACGGTGACGGCGCTGCGCGAAATCGCTGCGGGCAAGGTGGGCATCGAGATGCTCAAGAAGGTTCCCACCTGACGATCGATGGACCGGCCTGCGACGAGCCCCTCGACTCCCTCGGCCGCGCCCACCCCGGCGGACTCAGCGCAGCCCGCCACCCCGAAACGCGGTGCGCGTGCGCGCATCGCCGAATTCCCCTCGATCACCGCGCATCTGACGCAGGCAATCGCCCAGGCAGGCACTGCGCTGGCCTCGGCCGTGCGCGACATCACGCCGCGTCGCCGGCGCGAGAACGAAGCCCAAGCCCCCGCCGCGCCGGCCGGTGAACACCCCGGTGTCGCCACCTTCGCCTCGTTGGGCGAAGCGCTCAGCTATCTCGGCGAAGCCGATGTCGCCCGCGTGCGCGAGGCTTATCGCTTCTCCGACGAAGCCCATCTCGGCCAGTTTCGCGCCAGCGGCGAGCCCTACATCAGCCATCCGCTCGCGGTCGCGCACATTTGCGCGGGCTGGCATCTCGATGCGCAGGCGTTGACCGCCGCCCTCCTTCACGACGTGATGGAGGATCAAGGCATCACCAAGCAGGAGTTGGTCGAGAAGTTCGGCGCCAAGGTCGCCGAATTGGTCGACGGCCTGTCCAAGCTCGACAAGCTCGAATTCCAGAGTCTCGAGGACGCGCAGGCGGAGAACTTCCGCAAGATGCTGCTCGCCATGAGCCGCGACGTGCGCGTCATCCTGGTCAAACTCGCCGACCGGCTGCACAACATGCGCACGCTCGACGCCGTCGCGCCCGCCAAGCGGCGCCGCATCGCGCGCGAGACGCTCGAGATCTACGCGCCGATCGCCAACCGCCTGGGTTTGAACCAGATGTTCCGCGAGCTTCAGGATCTGAGCTTTGCCAACATCCATCCGGTGCGCTACCAGACGCTCAAGAAGGCGGTGCTGGCCGCGCGCGGCAATCGCCGCGAAGTCGTCAGTCGCATCCTCGACGCCATCAAGACCACGTTGCCCGGCGCGGGCATCGACGCGCGCGTGATCGGGCGCGAGAAGACGCTCTACGGCATCTATCGCAAGATGCGCGACAAGCACTTGTCGTTCTCGCAAGTGCTCGACATCTACGGTTTTCGCGTCATCGTGCAGACGCAACCCCAGTGCTATCTCGCACTCGGCGCACTGCATGCGCTGTACAAGCCGGTGCCGGGCAAGATCAAGGACTACATCGCCATCCCCAAGATCAATGGCTATCAGTCGCTGCACACCACCTTGATCGGTCCTTTCGGCACACCGGTCGAGTTCCAGATCCGCACCGAAGAAATGAACCACATCGCCGAAAGCGGTGTGGCCGCGCATTGGCTGTACAAGGCCGACGACGCACGCTTCAACGAGTTGCAGCAACGCACCCACGTCTGGCTGCAATCGCTGATCGAAATGCAAAAGCAGACCGGCGATTCGAGCGAGTTTCTCGAGCACGTCAAGATCGACCTCTTCCCCGACTCGGTCTACGTCTTCACGCCCAAGTCCAAGATCGTCTCGCTGCCGCGCGGCGCCACGCCGATCGACTTTGCCTACCAGATCCACACCGGCGTGGGCAACGCCGCGATCGGCGCGCGGGTCAACGGCATCACCGTGCCGCTGCGCACCGAGCTGCACAGCGGCGATGTGGTCGAAGTCCTCACCTCCCAGCACGCAGCGCCGAGCGCCAGTTGGCTCGCCTTCGTGCGCACCGCCAAAGCGCGCTTCGAAATTCGCCACGCCTTGCGCACGGGCAGCCTGGCCGAGTCGATTTCGCTGGGCGAACAATTGTTGCGCCAGGCCTTGGGCGCAAGCGGCGCCGACCTCGCGCAACTGACCGACGCCGACTGGGATCGCCTGCTGCGCGCGATGGGCGTGCGTGCCCGCGACGAGTTGTTTGCCGACATCGGTCTGGGCCGACGCATTGCCGCCGTGGTCGCGCGGCGCATCGTCGGCGCATGGCCGGGCACCGCGCCCAGCGAGGGCATCGCCACCACCGCGCTCACGGGCGATGTGCCGCATGTCGTCATCCGTGGCACCGAAGGCATGGCGGTGCAACTGAGCACCTGCTGCTGCCCGATTCCGGGCGACGCCATCGTCGGCTATCTGCGCAAAGGGCACGGCATGATCGTGCACACCGCCGATTGCGCCCAGGCCGCGCGCTTGCGCGCCAAGGACCCGGAATGGTGGATCGACGACGTCACCTGGGCCGACGATCTCGGCCACACCTTCGACGTGCGACTCATTCTGCTGGTGCGCAATGAGCGCGGCGTGCTCGGCAAGCTCGGCGCCGAAATCGCCGCCAACGAATCGAACATCTCCAAGCTGTCGACCGAAGAACGGCGCGACGAAGGCACCACCGTATTGCATTGCGTAGTGCAGGTCGCCAATCGCGCCCACCTCGCCAACATCATCCGCAATCTGCGGCATCTGCCCGAGGTCATCCGCATCGCGCGGCCGCGCGGCTGAACAGTTCAGACGCCGCGCGGCGGGTAACGCACTTCCAGGATCTCGAGATCCTCCAGGCCGGCCGGTGTGCGCAACGGCACCACATCGCCTTCGCGGGCCTTGATCAGCGCCCGCGCCACCGGCGAGATCCAGCTCACATAACCGTTGGCCGGATCGACTTCGTCCATCCCGACGATGGTGACCGTGCGTTCGGTGCCGCTCGAATCGACGTACAGCACGGTGGCGCCGAAGAACACGCGATCCGGGTTCTCCTGCAGCGAAGGATCGACCACTTCCGCGATGTCGAGCCGTTTGGTCAAGAAGCGGATGCGCCGATCGATCTCGCGCAAGCGCTTCTTGCCGTAGATGTAATCGCCGTTTTCCGAACGATCGCCATTGCTCGCCGCCCACGACACCGTGCGCACCACCTCAGGCCGCTCGACGTCGATCAGATGCAGCAACTCTTGCTTGAGCCGCGCATAGCCCGCGGGCGTGATGTAGTTCTTCGCGCCCGGCGGCAATGCCGGCGCGCCGATGTCCGCGTCGTCGTCCGACTCGGTTTCCTTGACGAATGCCTTGCTCATCCCCGTACTGTAGCCGCTGGCGCGCAGGTGTGGCCCGCCACGCATTACCAAGCGCTAACCGCGCTTAACGGACGCTGGCGCCACCATTGGCGCATCCAGACCCCGATCACGGCGCCCGTCATGCCGAGCACGCACCGCACCGACGATTTCATCGACTCCTCCCATCCCAGCGCCCGATGCCTGCGCATCGCGATCGCGTGCGCACTGGCCTGCGCCATCACGGCCTGTGCCGCGCCTGAGGCCGGACCATCGGCGCGCGACATCGCAGCCGAACAAGCCGCAGCGCAGACCTTGGCGCAACGCGGATATCACGCCCCGATCGAAGCCGGGACCGAACACTTCGTCGAAGCCTGGGCGACGCCCACCAGCGCGCTGATGGTGTCCGTCACCATGCCGCGCAACGAAACACACGCGCCGGTCGTGGTGTATCTGCCCAGCCTGAACGGCCCTGCCGACGAAGGCGAACGCTGGCGCGATGCTTGGGCGCGCGCCGGCTACGCAGTGCTGGCCCTCCAACGGTCGCCCATGGTGGGCGCGCCCGGACCAGGTCCATCTCGGCCGCAAACGCCGTTGGCCAACGGCAAACCGCCGGATCCGACTCCGCGGATGGGCCCCGATCCAGCGGGGCTGCGTCGCGACGCCGATGCCCCAGGCGCGATCGCCGCGCG
>CAYUYC010000017.1:0-22944 GCA_964448945.1 uncultured Burkholderiaceae bacterium | reverse complement strand
GCATCGTCGTGCGCGCGGGCGACTTCTTCGGCGGCCCCGGTCGCGGGTCGTGGTTCGATCTGGTCATCGCCAAGCAGATCGAACATGGCCGCGCGGTCTATCCCGGCCCGCTCGACATCGAGCACGCCTGGGCCTATGTGCCCGACCTCGCGCAGACCTTCGTGCGGGTGGCCGCGCAACGCGAAGCGCTGGGACACCACACCGCGCTGCACTTTCCGGGACACACTCTCACCGGCCGCACGCTGATCGACGCGCTCGACGCCAGCGCGCATCGGCTGGGTCTGCTGCCGCAAGACCGCAGATTGCGCGTAAGCGGCTTGCCCTGGACCTGGCTGCGCGCCGGCGGCCTGGTGCTGCCGATGTGGCGCGAGATCGCCGAGATGCGCTACCTCTGGAACGAGCCGCATCGCCTGAGCGGCACCTCCTTGACGCGATGGATCGGCGCGCCGCCGATGACGCCGTTGCCACGCGCGCTCGATGAAAGCCTCTCGGCGCTACTTTCGCACACCGACGCCGCGCCCCCGGCCTCATAATGCGTCGCGCGGTCGGTCGTGGATGCGCCGCCTCCTCGATGCCCGGCTGCCTGGTGAATTGCACGGGTTCGGTTCTGCTTTGTCTTTCGTTCTACGCTGGCTGATTGCGCTGCTGCTGGTCGGTGCATCCACTTTCGCGGCCGCCAATCCGGAGGTCCGCATCGCACGGTTGTCGCTGCCTGCGATCGGCCTGCCCGATGCCACGCGCGTACTCGCGGGCGACTTCGAAGCCGCATTCACCATCGAAGGTCACGACGCCTTTCGAACCGACCTCGGCGGGTTCTGGTTGCGCGTCATACCGGCCGTCACCGACGACGATGCGCCGCCGTCCGCGCTGGTGGTGCGCAACGCGCGCAGCATCACCGTCACCTTGTTCACCGGCCCCGACGTCGACCCGATCGCCCTCAATCTGTACTCCGCCGACTATCCGGTCGCACGCGCGCGCAACGAACTGGTCTTCCCGCTCGACCGGCGCCAGCAACAACCGCGCGCCTTGTATCTGTGGGTCGATCCCGAACCCGGCACGCTCGCCGGCCGCATCGGCGTCGTCATCGAGGATTTGCACGAGGCCAATGCCGCGAGCGTCATGCATTTGCGCGTAACCAGCTTCGCCATCGGTGCCTTGTTCGCCCTGATGATCTCGGCCTTGTTCATCTGGGTCGCGGTGCGCGATCTGCCCTATCTGTACTTCGCGGGCACCGTCGGATTCGAGTCGATCTGGCTCCTGTATGCCTCGGGCGAAGGCTATGCCTGGCCGGTGTTCAACCTGCTGCGCACGATGGGATCGGCACCCGGCAATTCGGCCGGCATGTTCGCCACCGCCTGCCTGTGCTGGTTCATTCGTGCGATCACCGTCGTCAGCGCCGGCGAGC
The DNA here is from genome assembly GCA_964448945.1 of uncultured Burkholderiaceae bacterium. GTDB lineage: Bacteria > Pseudomonadota > Gammaproteobacteria > Burkholderiales > Burkholderiaceae_E > CAXBRX01. The sequence goes on along the minus strand of CAYUYC010000017.1, from coordinate 21,539 downwards.
GCCGCCTGGTGAGCATCCTCGGCAGCCTGGCCATCGTCTTCTCGGTGCTGGCGCTGGTGCATTTCGTCTTGCCCGCGGCGGTGTTGCCGGTGCTCGGGCCGTTGTCGAATGCCCTGGTTCTGGTCGCGATGGGATGCATCATGGCGCTGCTGATCCGCCAATGGCGGCGCGGCATTCGCGGCACGGGTTACTTCATCCTTGCGTTCATGCTGATCGTGCTGTTCATCGCATGGATGGTCGTCAACCAATTGCTCGGCAATGTCGCGCCGCGCCTGCTGACCTACGGCTTTCCGTTCGCGATCGTCTCCACCTCGATCGTGTTGACCATCGGTCTGGCCGACCGCATGCGCGAACAACGCCATGCGCTGCAGGATGCGCGCCGCCGCGCCGCGACCGATCCGCTGACCGGCGTGCTCAATCGCCGCTCGATCGTCGAGCATCTGCATGCCGTGGTCGCCGAAGCGCGCGACACCCAGGACCCGGTGTCGGTGCTGTTCATGGACCTCGATCATTTCAAGCGCATCAACGACACCTACGGCCATCTGGCCGGCGATGCCTGTCTCAAGGCCGTGATCGCGCCGCTGCAAGCCGAGCTGCGCCAGACCGATGCGATCGGGCGTTACGGCGGCGAGGAATTCCTGATCGTGCTGCAAGGCGCCAGCACCACCGACGCCCTGGCGATCGCCGAGCGCATCCGCATGCGCATCGCCCAGATCGTGGTCGAGAATGACGGGGCGTACATCTCGCTGACCTGCAGCATCGGCGTCGCGTCGAGCGATTCGACGCCCTTGCTCGCGCGCACCCTGATCGCCGAAGCCGACCGCGCGGTGTATGCCGCCAAGCACGCCGGGCGCGACCGCGTGCATCTGGCCGGCACGACGCAACTCGCGCCGCTGGTGTGAGCGCGGTCTAGCGTCGGGTCCAGTGCCGCAGCACTTCGTGCAGACGGTTGACGTCGATCGGCTTGGAAATGAAATCGTTCATCCCCGCGTCCAGGCATTGCTGACGTTCCGACGACAGCGCCGCGGCGGTCTGGGCGATGATGGGCAGCCGCACCGCGTCGAAGTTTCGGCGGATCAGGCGTGTGGCCTCGATGCCGTCCATGCCCGGCATGTGCACATCCATGAGCACGACCTCGAAGGCTTCGGGCTGCGCCTCGACGAGATTGACGGCCGTCCAGCCGTCTTCGGCGGTCGTCACCTGCATGCCCCATTGCGCCAGCATGGTCTCGGCCACCAGCAGATTGATCGGGTTGTCTTCGACCAGCAGCACGCGCACGTCCTTCAATCCGGTCGCCTCGGGTTCGGGCGCCGCAGACACCGGCGGCTGTGCCGGCGGCAGCGGGATCTCGGCCCAGAATGTGCTGCCCTGCCCGAGCGTGCTGCGCACGCCCACGTCGCCCTCCATGAGACTGGCGAGTTCGCGGCAGATCGCCAAGCCCAGCCCCGAGCCGCCGTATTGCCGGGTCGTGGACTGATCGGCCTGGATGAAAGGCATGAACAAGCGCTCGCGCGTCGCGTCCTCGATGCCGATGCCGGTGTCGACGACTTCGAAGCGCACCCGGTCGTTGCGTGCCGCGATCGCGCGCAATGTGATGCCGCCATGCTCGGTGAACTTGAGCGCGTTGCCGACGAAATTGCCCACGATCTGGCGTACGCGCAGCGGATCGCCGCGCACATGCCGGGGCAGATGCTCGTCGAGATCGAGCGATAGACTCAACGCGCGACTCTCGGCCAGCGCCGCATACGCAGCGTGCACGCTGATGAGCAGATCGTGCAGATCGAAGGCAACGTGCTCGATGTCGAGCTTGCCGGCTTCGATCTTGGACAGATCGAGCACGCCCGAGATCATGTCCTGCAAGGCTTCGGCGCTGTCGAGAATGCGCTGCAGATGATCGCGTTGCTCGCGCAGCCGCACATTGGGCGCCAGCGCGATGCGCGCCAGTCCGACGATGGCGTTGAGCGGCGTGCGGATTTCATGGCTCATGTTGGCCAGGAAGGCGCTCTTGGCGCGGCTGGCCGCTTCGGCATCGCGGCGCGCCGATTGCAGCGCCAACTCGTTGCGCTTGACGTCGGTGATGTCTTCGATGATCCAGATGACGCCGCTGCGCGCGGCCGACGAACGATCGATGGCCTTGCCGTGCATGCGGCACCAGATCGTCGATCCGTCGCGCCGCATGAGTTCGTGCTCGATGTCGACCGCGCGGGCGTCGGCCAATTCGCGCGCCACACGCGCACTGCTGCGCGCATAGACCTCTTCGGACGGCCAGATCGCCGATTCGCGCTGACCGACGATGTCCAGATGCGGCCAACAGAACATTTCCTCGAAGCGCGCGTTGGTGCGTTGGAAGCGGCCCTCGCGGATCAGGGCGATACCCACGTGCGCATTCTCGAAGATCGCTTCGAACTCCATGCGCGTGCGATCGCTTTCGGAGGTGTCGCGCACCACGGCCACCAGATAGTGCACGCCCTCGTACTCGAAACAGCTGGCCGAACTGACGACCGGAATCAGCCGGCCATCCTTGGCCCGCAACCAATGCGTGAATTCGCGGATCGCGCCTTCGGTGCGCAAGCGTTCGCGCAATGCCGCGCGTTGTTCGGGGTCGGGCCACAGACCGAGTTGCGCCACGGTCAGCCCGCTTGCCTCGGCTTGGGTCCAGCCGACCAGACGGGTGAAGCCCGCGCTCAAGAGATGGATGCGCCCGGTCTCGACCTCGGAGATCGTGAGGTAATCGGGGCAGACCGCGAAAGCCCGCATGAGCAGCGCGTCCGCCATCGGCCCACGTGCGGAAAGCACGGGGTGATTCGCGTTGGGCTCGGTAGGCATGTCGCGCATGGGGGCTGGCCGCGCGCGCATGGTGCACGGCGATCCTGGGTTGGTAAGGCTAACCGATTATCGAAGCGTGCGCGTGGCGCCAGTACACTGCGGCATTCCAACCGACGCGAGCGCCGTCACCGGCGCCAACCGACCATGGACACTCTGGACACCGCGCGCGCCACGATCCGCGCCCGTATCGCCGCTTTGCGCACCACCATGCGTACACACGGCATCGATGCCCTCGTCATCCCCTCATCCGACCCGCATTTGTCGGAGTACCTGCCCGAGCGCTGGCAAGGCCGGGTCTGGGCCAGCGGCTTCACCGGCTCGGTGGGCACGCTTGTCGTCAGCGCCGATTTCGCGGGCTTGTGGGTCGATGGCCGTTACTGGGTGCAGGCCGAGGCCGAACTCGCCGGCACCGGCATCGCGCTGATGAAGATCGCGTCCGCAGCCAGCGCCGGCCATGTCGATTGGCTGCGCACCCGGATGCGCGCCGGGCAGACCGTCGCGGTCGACGCGGCGGTGCTCGGGCTGGCCGCAGCGCGCCAATTGGGCGACGCCCTCGCCGGTGCCGGGGCGCGGTTGCGCACCGACCTCGACGTGCTGGGGCTGGTGTGGACCGATCGGCCGGGTTTGCCGGGCGCACCGATCTACGAGCACCTGTCGCCCAACGCGCCCACGCCGCGCACCGACAAGCTCGCGGCGCTGCGCACCGCGATGCGCGACGCGTCGGCGTCGTGGCATCTGATCTCGACCCTCGACGACATCGCGTGGCTGTTCAATCTGCGCGGCGCGGACGTGAACTACAACCCGGTCTTCGTCGCCCACGCCTTGATCGGCCCCGAACGCGCGACGCTGTTCGTGGCCGACGGCAAGATCGACGCGGCCTTGCGTGCCACGCTCGCGCGCGACGGTGTCGATCTCGCGCCGTACGCCGACGCGGCGGCCCACATCGCCCGATTGCCCGCGGATGCGGCGCTGCTGATCGACCCGCGCCGCATCACGCTGGGTGTGCGCGAAGCGGTGCCCGCCGGCGTGCGCGTCATCGAGGCGACCAATCCGAGCGTCTACGCCAAGTCGCGCAAGACCGCGGCCGAAGCGGCGCATGTGCGCGCCGCGATGGAACAGGACGGCGCCGCATTGGCCGAGTTCTTTGCCTGGTTCGAAGCGGCACTGGGCAAGGAGACCATCACCGAGCTGACCATCGACGAACAGGTCTGCGCAGCACGCGCGCGCCGGCCCGGCCATGTCAGCCCGAGCTTCGGCACCATCGCAGCCTTCAACGCCAACGGCGCGATGCCGCATTACCACGCCACGCCAACGTCTCACGCCAGCATCTCGCGCCCGGGCGGGCTCGCGGCCGAAGGCTTGTTGCTGATCGACTCGGGCGGGCAATACCTGGGCGGCACCACCGACATCACCCGCGTGGTGCCGGTGGGCACGCCGACGCCCGAGCAAAAGCGCGATTTCACGCTGGTGCTCAAGGGCATGATCGCCTTGTCGCGCGCTAGTTTTCCGCGCGGCACGCGCTCGCCCATGCTCGACACCCTCGCACGCGCACCGATCTGGTCGGCAGGCATCGATTACGGCCACGGCACCGGCCATGGCGTGGGCTACTTCCTGAATGTGCACGAAGGTCCGCAATCCATCTCGCCGCACACCGCGCCCGAACCGCAGACCGCGATGGAGCCCGGGATGATCACCTCGAACGAACCGGGCATCTATCGGCCCGGCCACTGGGGCGTGCGCATCGAGAACCTGTTGCTCAATGTCGCGCACGAAACCACGGAGTTCGGCGAGTTCCTGCGCTTCGAGACCTTGACGCTGTGTCCGATCGACACCCGTTGCATCGAGCGCAGCCTGTTGCGCGACGACGAAGCCGAATGGCTCAACGCCTATCACGCCGAAGTGCGCGCGCGCGTGGCGCCGCATGTGCAAGGGCCGGCCCTGCTCTGGCTCAAGGCGCGCACCCAGCCGATCTGAACCGTCCCAAAAGAACAAGGCCGGCGGGCTTGGCGCCCTGCCGGCCTTGAACGACTCGACGATGCGCGCGATCTACTTCGCCGCAGTCTCGCCCGCGGCGGGTTCTTTCCAGCCGCCACCCAGCACTTTGTACATCGTGACCTGGTTCTGCGCGAGCGCGAGCTTGGCCTGGATCGCCGATTGCTGGGCGCTGAACAACGAACGCTGCGCGTCGAGCAGATCGAGATAGCTGGCCGCACCGTTGCGATAACGCAGGTCCGACAACTTGAAGCGCTCGCCTTCGGCCTCGGCCAAGGCCTGAGCGGCACGGGCCTGATCGCCATAGGTCGCGCGTCCGGCCAGCGCATCGGCGACTTCGCGGAAGGCGCTCTGGATCGATTTCTCGTACTGCGCGAGCGCGATGTCGCGCCCAACCTTGGCCGCATCGAGATTGGCGCTGTTGCGGCCACCGTCGAACAAGGGCATCGACGCGACCGGTGCGAAGGTCCAGGCGCGTTCGCCGTCGCTGAACAGCTTGGACAATTGCGTGCTCGCAATGCCGAAGGTGCCGGTGAGCGTGATGCGCGGGAAGTAGGCCGCGCGCGCCGCGCCGATGTTGGCATTGGCCGCGATCAGCGCTTGCTCGGCCTGACGCACATCCGGGCGACGCGCCAGCAACTCGGACGGCAGCCCCGCCGACACCTCGGCCAGCGTGACTTCGCCCGCCGCCGGCAGATCGGCCGGCACCGGTTGCCCGAGCAACAAGGTCAACGCGTTTTCGTCCTGCATGCGCTGGCGTTGCGTCTGCGCGTAGCTGACTTGCGCCGCGGCGACCAGCGATTGCGCCAGACGCAGATCGAGTGCCGAGGCGGCGCCCGAGTCGTAGGTCAGTTGGGTGAGCTTGAGCGATTCCTCGCGCGTGCGCAGCGTCTCCTTGGTCAGCGCCAGCAACTCGTCGTCGGCGCGCATGGCCAGATAGGTGCTCGCGACCGAAGAGATCAACGTGATCTGTGCGGTCTTGCGCGCTTCTTCGGTCGCGAAGTATTGCGCCAGCGCCGCTTCCTTGAGCGCACGCACCCGGCCCCAGAGGTCGAGCTCGTACGAGGTGATGCCGATGCCCGCGGTGTAGACGCTGGAGATCGTGCCGTTGGAGCCCGGCTCGCGCGAACCCGTGACCGCGGCGTTGATCGTCGGCCATTGGTCGGCACGCTTGACGTCGTACTGCGCGCGCATCTGTTCGACGTTGAGCATCGCCACGCGCAGATCGCGGTTGTTGGCGAGCGCGATCTCGATCAGGCGCTTGAGGCGGGCGTCGGTGAAGAACGCCTGCCATTCGAGGTCGGCCGCGGGCACATCGGTGGTGGGCGCGGGGACGTTTGCGCCTTCCGGGGCCGCCGGGTATTGCGCGGCGATCGGCGCCGCGGGTTTTTCGAGCGTCGGAATCAGCGAACAGCCGCCGAGCGCGAGCGCCGCGGCCAATGCCGTCAAGGCATGTGGAATCAGCTTGGGCATGGTTGTCGTACTCATCATGCGTGGTCCTGTGTCGTGCCGGCATGGCCGGTCGGATCGGGCGGGAGTTCATGCGCATACATCTGGCGCTGACGCTCGCTGCCCTTGAAGATGCGGCGCACGACGACGAAGAAGATCGGCACGAAGAACACCGCGAGCACCGTGGCCGACAACATGCCGAACATCACGCCGGTGCCGATTGCGTTCTGGCTCGCATGGCTGGCGCCCGAGGCCACCACCAGCGGCAGCACGCCGAGGATGAAGGCAAACGAGGTCATCAGGATCGGCCGAAAGCGCAGGTGACACGCCTGCAATGTGGCTTCGATCAGCCCCTTGCCCTGGGCGTGCAGATCCTTGGCGAATTCGATGATCAGAATCGCGTTCTTGGCCGACAGGCCCATCACTGCGATCAGCCCGACCTTGAAGAACACGTCATTGGGCAGGCCGCGCAAGGTCACGCCGAGCAGCGCACCGAGCACGCCCAAGGGCACGACCAGCAGCACCGCGAACGGAATCGACCAGCTCTCGTACAAGGCCGCCAGGCACAGGAACACCGCGAGCAGCGAGAACGCCACCAGCCAGATCGCCTGCGAGCCCGAGAGCTTTTCTTCACGCGACAGCCCGGTCCATTCGTAGCCGAAACCTTGCGGCAAGGTCGAGGCGAAACCTTCCATCTCTTCCATCGCCACGCCGGTGCTGTTGCCGGTCGAAGCATCGCCCGCGATGCGCATGGCCGGATAGCCGTTGTAGCGCACGGTCTGCATCGGCCCGGTGACCCAGTGTGTCGACGCGAAGGCCGACAAGGGCACCGGCTTGCCTTGCGCGTTGATCACATTCAGCTCGAGCAATTGCTCGGGCTGCATGCGCCGATTGGCATCGGCTTGCACCACCACGCGCTGCAAACGTCCGGCGTTGGGAAAGTCGTTGATGTAGGCCGAACCGAGCGCAGTCGACAGCACGGTGTTGATGGCATCGAACGACACGCCCAGTGCGTTGGCGCGCGTGCGGTCGATGTCGACCTGCAGTTGCGGTGCGTCTTCGATGCCGTCCGGGCGTACGCCCGCCAGGAGCTTGCTCTGGCCCGCCATGCCCAGAATCTGGTTGCGCGCGCCGAGCAAGGCGTCGTGCCCGAGCCCGCCGCGGTCCTGCAAGCGGAAGGTGAACCCGGTCGCGGTGCCGAGTTCGGGAATCGACGGCGGCACCAGCGGATAGATGAAGGCATCGCGCACGCCCATCAGCGCACCGAAACCGCGCCCCGCCAAGGCCTGCGCACTATGCTCTTCACCCTTGCGCTCGCTCCAATCCTTGAGCGTCACGAAGGCCAGCGCGGCGTTCTGTCCTTGGCCCGAGAAGCTGAAGCCCAGCACGCTCACCATCTTGTCGACCTCGGGTTGTTTGAGAAAGAAACCCTCGGCTTGTTGCATCACTGCGCGAGTGCGCTCCTGCGTGGCGCCCGGCGGCAATTGCACGTTGACGATGATGTAGCCCTGATCCTCGTTGGGCAGAAAGGACGTGGGCAGGCGATAGAACAGCCAGCCGACGAGCGCCACCAGCAACGCGAAGATCACGAGCATGCGGCCAGTACGCGTCAGCAACTTCGCCACCCAGCCTTCATAGCCTTTGGCGGTGCGTGCGAAGAAGCGATTGAACCAGCCGAAGAACCCGGTCTTGGCGTGATGGTGCCCGGCCTCGACCGGCTTGAGCAGCGTCGCGCACAAGGCCGGCGTGAGCGACAACGCAAGGAAGGCCGAGAACAGCATGGCGCTCACCATCGACAGCGAGAACTGGCGATAGATGTTGCCCACCGAGCCGCTGAACATGGCCATCGGCACGAACACCGACACCAGGGTCACGGTGATGCCGACGATGGCGGCGCTGATCTGCCCCATCGCCTTGCGCGTGGCTTCGAGCGGCGACAGCCCCTCCTCGCTCATGATGCGCTCGACGTTCTCGACCACGATGATCGCGTCGTCGACCAGAATCCCGACCGCGAGCACCAGGCCGAACATGGTCAGCACGTTGATCGAGAATCCGAACACGAACATCATCGAGAACGCGCCCATGAGCGCGACCGGCACCACGATGGTCGGAATCAGGGTGTAGCGCAGGTTCTGCAGGAACAACAACATCACCAGGAAGACCAGCACCACGGCTTCGAGCAGCGTTTCGACGACCTGCGAAATCGAGATCCGCACGAAACGCGAACTGTCATAAGGCACTTCGTACTTCACGCCGTCGGGGAAGTACTTTTCGAGTTCCGCCATGCGCTCGCGGATCGCGGTCGCGGTCGCCAGGGCATTGCCGGTCGGCGAGAGCTGCACGCCGATACCGGCGACGTCCTTGCCGTTCAAGCGCGCGCGTGTCGCGTAGCTCTGGCCGCCGAGTTCGATGCGCGCCACGTCTTTCAGGCGCACCGTCGAGCCGTCGGTATTCGCACGCAGCACGATGTTGCCGAACTGATCGACCGAGCCGAGCTGGCCTTCGACCACCACGGTCGCGCTGATGCGCTGATCGGGCGTGTTGGGCAGATCGCCGATCGAGCCGGCCGACACCTGCGCGTTCTGGCTCTTGATCGCGGCGTTGACTTCGGCCATCGACAGCTTGTAGCCGACGAGCTTGGCGGGATCGACCCAGATGCGCATCGCACGCTCGGCGCCGAACAACTGCGCCTGACCGACGCCCGGGGTGCGCTGGATTTCGGGCACCACGTTGCGCGAGGCGTAATCGCCGAGGGCGACCGGGTCATAGCGCGGATCGTCGGAGACCAGCATCACCACCATCAGGAAGTTCGAACGCGATTTCTCGACGCGCACGCCCTGCTGCGTCACCGCCGCCGGCAGGCGCGGGGTCGCGCGGCTCAATCGGTTTTGCACATCGACCTGCGCCAAGTCGGGGTTGGTCGAGGTGTCGAAGGTCAGCGTGAGCGTACCGGTGCCGTTGGCCTGGCTCACCGATTCCATGTAGATGAGACCGGGCGAGCCGTTCATCTCTTGCTCGATGACGCTGAGCACGCTTTCTTCGAGCGTCTTGGCGGACGCACCCGGATAAGCGACCGAGACGACGATCGACGGCGGCGCGATGCTCGGATATTGCGAGATCGGCAGCCGGGTGATCGACACCGCGCCCGCCACCAGCACGAACAATGCGATCACCCACGCAAAGATCGGGCGATCGATAAAGAATTTGGCCATGAACGTCGCCCCTTACTTCGCCGCTGCAGGTGCCGCGCCGTCCTTGGGCGCTGGCGCTGCTGCGTTGTTCTTGTCGGTCCCCGGGGCCGGTTTGGCGGCATTCGCCGAATCGGACTTGCCCGCGGAGGCCGGGGCACCCGCACCCGGTGCTGCGCCCGGCTGCCACGGCACGCCCTTCACGACCGCGCCCGGACGCAACTTCTGGAAGCCATCGACCATGACCTGATCGCCGGCATTGAGTCCGCCGAGCACGACCCATTGGCCGCCTTGGCTGTTGCCGATCTTGATCGTGCGCGGCGCGACCTTGCCGTCGGCACCGACCACCATGACCGTGTCGCCTTGCGCCGAGCGCGTGACCGCCTGCTGAGGCAACAGGATCGCGCCGCCCGCCTGGGCCTGCTCGATGCGCACCCGCACGTACATGCCGGGCAGCAGCAAGCCCTCGGGGTTGGGCACCTCGGCGCGCAGCGTCACTTGACCCGAGGTTTCGTCGACGGTGATGTCCGAGAACAGCAACTTGCCCGACTTGGCGTATTCGCTGCCATCGTCGAGCACCACCCGCACGCTCGCGGCCTCCGCGCCGGCGGCGCGCTTGAGTTGGCCCGCTTCGAGTGCCTTGCGCAAACGCAGCACTTCGCTCGCGGGTTGGGTGAAGTTCACGTACATCGGATTGATCTGTTGAATCACCGCCAGTTGGGTCGCCTCGGTAGCGCTGACCAGCGCGCCTTCGGTCACCATCGCTCGCCCGATCCGTCCGGAGATCGGTGCCAGCACCGCGGTGTAGTCGAGATTGATGCGCGCGGTTTCGACCGCGGCCTTGGCTGCAGCCACATCGGCTTCAGCCTGTTTTTGCGCCGCGACCGCGTCGACGTAGTCCTGCTTGCTGATCGCATTCGCCTCGAACAAGGGCTTGTAGCGCTCGGCGCGTGCGGTGGACTGCGTCAGACTGGCTTGCGCCTTGGCCAATGAGGCCTGGGCGCTTTCGGCGTTCGCACGGTAGGGCGCGGCGTCGATCTGGAACAAGGATTGCCCGGCACGCACTTCGCCGCCCTCGCGGAACAGCCGTCTTTGCAGCACGCCCGTGGCGCGCGCGCGCACTTGCGCCACCCGCGCCGCCTCCATTCGCCCAGGGAGTTCCGTGATGAGCCCGACCGCGCCCGGCGCGACCGTCACGACCCCGACCTCGGCCGGTGGCATTCCGCCACCGGGAGCGCCGCCGGCCGCACCCTGCTTTTGACCGCAGGCAGCAAGCAAGGACACCAGAACGAGCGCCGCCACCGGAAGGCTCGTCCGCGCAACGCGCATAGCAAATGGAGAATTGGCTGACATAGGGAATTCTTTCTGGGGAGATCGTCGAGCGAGCAAAGCCGCATTCGGCGTCGAAGCATGCCGCCTGCGGTTTGCCGTTGTATTGCTGCGAATTGGAGTAGTATACATACATTGTTGAATGTATGTATAACCCCGCAAAGCAAAGGGGCACCGAAGCAGCACCGGGAGACGCCGTGGTTCGCCGTACCAAAGAGGAAGCGCAAGAGACGCGCACACGCCTGATTGACACTGCTGAAGAGCTTTTTCAGCGCAAAGGGCTATCGCATACGTCCTTGCACGACATTGCTCAAGCCGCTGGGGTAACGCGCGGAGCCGTGTATTGGCATTTCAAGGACAAGGCCGAACTCTTCAACGCGATGATGGATCGCGCGACCCTGCCTTTCGAACAAGCGCGAATCACGGCAACGGACGATTTGCGCAACGACCCGATCGGGCGCTTGCGCGCCAACATGATGACCGCGCTGACGGTCACCGCCACCGATCCGCATGTGCGCCGGGTTTTCGAGATTGCTCTGCACAAGGTCGAATACGTCGCCGAGCAACAAGCACTGCTCGACCGCCATCTTGCGGAACGCAACCGATGCGTGATGGAAGCCGAGCTGGCACTACGCGCGGCGATCGATCAAGGCCTGGTGCGCAGTGCCCAACCGCCGCGCGCCATCGCGCTGGGTCTGTTCAGTCTCATGGACGGCTTGTTGCACAACTGGCTGCTCGATCAAAGCGCCTTCGATCTGGTGACGGTGGGGACCGCCACCATCGACACGCATTTATCGGGCCTGTGCTGCAGGGATGCAGCACCCTCGGCTGCAAAGCCTCAGGTTGCCAGCGGCTTGTAGCGGATGCGCTTGGGCGCGACACCTTCTTCGCCCAGGCGCCGCTTCTTGTCGGCCTCGTATTCCTGGTAATTGCCGTCGAAGAACACCCATTGCGAATCGCCTTCGCAGGCGAGGATGTGGGTCGCGATGCGGTCGAGGAACCAACGATCGTGGCTGATGACGAGCACGCTGCCCGCGAATTCGAGCAAGGCTTCTTCGAGCGCACGCAAGGTTTCCACATCGAGGTCGTTCGACGGTTCGTCGAGCAACAGCACATTGCCGCCCGCGAGCAGGGTCTTGGCCAGATGCAGCCGGCCGCGCTCGCCGCCCGACAGATTGCCGACGATCTTCTGCTGATCGCCGCTCTTGAAATTGAAACGGCCGATGTAGGCGCGTGAAGGCATCTCGAATTTGCCGACCGTGAGAATGTCGGCGCCGTCGGAAATCGCTTCCCAGACGGTCTTGTCGTTGGGCAGCGCGTCGCGGTGCTGATCGACCGACGAAATCTTCGCGGTCGTGCCGATCACGACCTCGCCACTGTCAGGCTGTTCCTTGCCGAGGATCATCTTGAATAGCGTCGATTTACCGGCGCCGTTCGGGCCGATGATGCCGACGATGGCGCCGGGCGGAATCTTGAAACTGAGCTTGTCGATGAGCAGCCGGTCGCCGAAGCCTTTGCTCACGTCCTTGAACTCGATGACTTCATTGCCCAGGCGCTCGGCGACCGGAATGAAGATCTCATTGGTCTCGTTGCGCTTCTGGTATTCGACGCTGGACAACTCTTCGAAGCGCGACAGCCGCGCCTTGCTCTTGGCCTGCCGGCCCTTGGGGTTCTGGCGCACCCATTCCAGTTCCTGCTTCATCGCCTTGATGCGCGCGGCCTCTTGCTTGGATTCGGTTTCGAGACGCGCTTCCTTCTGTTCGAGCCAGGAGCTGTAATTGCCCTTCCACGGGATGCCGTACCCGCGGTCGAGTTCGAGGATCCATTCAGCCGCGTTGTCGAGGAAGTAGCGGTCGTGGGTCACGGCCACCACGGTGCCCGGGAAACGCTGCAGGAATTGTTCGAGCCAATCGACCGATTCGGCGTCGAGGTGGTTGGTCGGTTCGTCGAGCAAGAGCATGTCGGGCTTGGACAGCAGCAAACGGCATAGCGCCACCCGGCGCTTTTCACCGCCCGACAGGTTCTTGATCACCGCCTCCCAGGCCGGCAGACGCAGCGCATCGGCCGCGATCTCGACCTGGTGTCCGGTGTTGTCGCCTGCCGCAGCAATGATGGCTTCGTACTTCGCCTGTTCTTCGGCAAGTTTGTCGAAATCGGCATCGGGCTCGGCGTAGGCCGCGTAAATCTCTTCGAGCTTTTGCTTGGCTTCCATCACCTCGCCCATGCCGCCTTCGACGGCCTGGCGCACGGTCGACTCCGGATCGAGCTGGGGCTCTTGCGGCAGATAGCCGATGCGGATACCGGGCATGGGCACGGCTTCGCCTTCGATGTCCTTGTCGACCCCGGCCATGATCTTGAGCAGGGTCGATTTGCCGGCGCCGTTGAGGCCGAGCACCCCGATCTTGGCGCCCGGGAAAAACGACAAGGAAATGTCCTTGAGAATCTGGCGCTTGGGCGGGACGATCTTGCCCACGCGGTTCATTGTGTAGACGTACTGAGCCATGGCGATCCAGGTGCGGGGGTTGCGCAAAAGCCGCGAGGGTACATGATCCTTCTGGCCGACGCCGCGACTGCGCGGCCATCTTCGGTTCGCAAGCCCGACTCACCCTCAGACAGGATCTCGTATGCAGCCAGTCAGACTGATGCCGATGATTTGCCTCGCGCTCACCGTCGCAATGTTGGGGTGCGCAAGCCAGCCGGTCCCCACCGAATTCGACACCCGCATGACGCGCGAAATCGTCGATGCCGAAACCCGCTTTGCCGCCGCCGTCGCCGAGCGTGGAATCCGCGATGGCTTCCTGCAGTTCTTTGCCAACGATGGCGTGCTGGTGCAGGCGCAGCCGACACCGGCGATCGATGCCTTGAGCCAGCAGCCGCCCGACCACACCTGGCTCGACTGGTATCCAGATCGGATCGCCACCTCGGCGGTCGGCGATCTCGCGGTCAGTTCCGGTCCATCGGAAGTCCGCGCCGATCGCGCCGGCAAACGCAGCGCCGTGGGCCGGTTCCTGACCCTCTGGAAGCGCGACGAACTCAACACCTGGAAGGTCGCCTTCGATGCGGGCGTGCGCATCGGCGTGCGCGATTGCGCACCGTGCTTGCCTGCCGCGCACGAGCGTCGCCTACAACCATGGGCGCTGCCCAGCGCCGCGATGGCGCACGAGAACGCACAACACGCCGAGCAGCAATACGAGACTGCGCTGGCGCAAGGCACCGCTGCCGCACGCAGCGCGGCAGCCCATCCGATGATGATGCTGCTTCGAAACGACGTCGGCGCAGTCGAAGGCGAAGCCGCGCTCGCATTGCTGCGTGCCGCGCCCAACTGGTCGGTGACGACACGCTCGCAAGTGCGCGAGTCCGCATCGGAGGATCTCGCCTACGTCTACGGCACGATGCGCGCTCCCGATGGCCGCAAGGGCAACTGGGCGCGGGTCTGGATGCGCACGACCGAAGGTTGGCGCTTGCTGGTGGACTGGGAAGAAGTGCTGCCGCCGCAGTGAGGGGCACAAAAAACAAGCCCCGGCGTGCCGGGGCTTGTGATGCAACATCGGTAGGCGGCCGAGCTACGGCGCCTAACCGGCGCCAATTACATCGGCGTGATGTTGGTGGCCTGAAGACCCTTGGGGCCTTGGGCAACTTCGAAGGAAACCTTCTGGTTTTCTTGCAGGGTCTTGAAGCCCTTGGAGTTGATCGCGGAGAAGTGCGCGAACAGGTCTTCGCCACCACCATCGGGGGTGATGAAACCGAAGCCCTTTGCATCGTTGAACCACTTGACGGTACCGGTTGCCATATAAAACGTCTTTCCAAGTAAGAGGGATGAATGTGGGCTTTCGCCCCGCCTCACGGCGATATCGCTCGGAACAAGAAAGGAATGACAGCCTGCTACCGCACTACTCAACTTGGTTCCAGCAAATACGCGCGCAAGGTAACACAGTTTTTTGTGCAACTCCTATCGCACAAAGGTGCCCCTTGTATCGGGCAGGCATCGTTGCGCTGTCGGTACTTCGCGACGGACTCGGGTAATACCCGATCGATCGCCGATTCATCCGGCGATCCGCGTCTTGCGCAGTTCGCTCCCCGCAGTTGGCGTTTCGTCGCAAGTCGGTCGTCCTCGCCGCATTCGCTTCCTAGAGTTCACGCATCGGACGCGTTGCGCGTTCGACCGAATCCACGGAGCGCACCATGAACGATCATCAACTCGACAACCGACTCAACCTCCTCGCGATCTGCGCCGCCTTGGCGTTCGTCGTCACCGGGGCGATCGAGGGGATGACCGCGCACGATGCCTCCGCCTACACGGCACCGATCGCAGCGGCACCGACGCCGCCGGCCGAAGTCGAACTGCCGCGCATCGTGGTGCACGCCCGCCGCGAAACCCAACAGACCGCATGGTTGACGCCGACTGCGACGATCTGCGCCGAGCGTGTGCCGCTGTCGATGGAGACCGTTGCGGGTTTGCGTTCATTGAATTGACGCGCGCCGAAGAAAGGGGCTTCGCCGTCGTCGCGAGAGCGTTATCCTGGGCGCTCGAAAGGCGAGCACGGACGGAGACCCCACCATGCGCTGGCAAGGAGAACGCGAAAGCGACAACGTCGTGGACAGCCGCCGCGGCGGCGGACTGCCGATCGGCGGCCGATCGATCGGCATCGGTACTGTGGTCGTGGTGCTGGTCGCCTCGTATTTTCTGGGTGTCGACCCGGGCGCCATGCTCGGCGCGCTCAGCGGCGGGCCGGTCGGCAGCTCATCAACGGCGGGCGTGGCCGAAAAGCCGCCCGCCAACGACGAGATGGCCCGCTTCGTCTCGGTGACGCTGGCCAGTACCGAAGACACCTGGAGCGAGATCTTTCGCGCCAGCGGCCGCGACTATCGACGCCCGACACTGCACCTGTTCAGCGGCTCGATCCCGACCGCATGCGGACAAGGCATGAGCGCCGCCGGACCGTTCTATTGTCCCGGCGACGAACAGGTCTATATCGACCTGCGGTTCTACGAACTCATGCGCGATCGCTTCAAGGCGCCCGGCGATTTCGCTCAGGCCTATGTCATCGCGCACGAGGTGGGTCATCACGTGCAGAACCTGCTCGGCGTGACCGCCAAGCTCGATGCCATCCGCGGCCGGGTGAGCGAGAAGCAATACAACGCGATGTCGGTCAAGCTCGAGTTGCAGGCCGACTGCTTTGCCGGCGTCTGGGCCAAGCACTCCAACGATGCCAAGCATTGGCTGGAGGCCGGCGACGTCGAAGAAGCCTTGACCGCGGCCGCCGCGATCGGCGACGACACGCTGCAAAAGCAATCGCGAGGCCATGTGGTGCCCGACAGCTTCACCCACGGCAGCTCGGCTCAACGCGTCGAATGGTTCAGACGCGGTCTGACCACCGGACGGCCCGACGCCTGCAACACCTTCGACGCCAAGCCATCCTGATCGCGGTGCTTCAGCCGCGCGGCGCGGCGCGCAACTGTCCTTGGCGCACGATGAAGTCGATGACTGTGTCCAGCCCTTCGCCGGTCTTGAGATTGGTCATCACCCAAGGCCGCCCGGGGCGCATGCGTTCAGTATCGCTGCGCATGATGTCGAGCGAGGCGCCGACATGCGGCGCGAGATCGATCTTGTTGATCACCAGCAGATCCGACTTGGTGATGCCCGGCCCGCCTTTGCGCGGAATCTTCTCGCCGCCAGCCACGTCGATGACATACAGCGTGAGGTCCGACAATTCGGGGCTGAAGGTGGCCGCGAGATTGTCGCCACCCGATTCGATGAAGATGAGTTCGAGATCGGGAAACCGCGCCGACATGCGTTCGACCGCATCGAGATTGATCGACGCGTCTTCACGGATCGCGGTATGCGGACAGCCGCCGGTTTCGACCCCCATGATGCGTTCGGGCGGCAAGGCCTGCGCGGCCACCAGCAGGCGTTCGTCTTCCTTGGTGTAGATGTCGTTGGTGACCACCGCGAGGTCGTAGGTCGCGCGCATGCGTTTGCACAGCACCTCGACCAGGGTCGTCTTGCCCGACCCGACCGGGCCGCCTACGCCGACCCGCAAGGGCGGTACGCGTGTCCCCGGGTTGGTCTTGTCTTGCATCATCCCGTTCTCTCCATGAAAGGTCGCTCGCCCCGAATCCTCAGCAAGAATCGGGCCGCACTGTACTACGTACACCGGACGCTCTAACGTTGCAGCGCTGTTCGCCGCGCCTGCCCAATCAGCGCAATCGCGACGGCCAATGCGCCGAGTCCGGCGGCCACCATGAACGTGAACGAGAACGCCGTGCCGATGCGCACCGCAACGCCGGCATGTGCACCACCTTCTCCAACAAGCGCCGCAAACAAGGATGGCAGGATCGAAGCCCCGGTCATGAAACCAAGATGGCGCGACAAGCCCAGCAGTCCGGACAACATGCCGCGCTGTGCAGTGGCGGCGCCGAGCATGACCACGGTGTTGTTCGCCGCCAGAAAGAGCTGGTAGCCGGGCGTCAGCACCATCAGGGCAAGGACATAACCGACAACGCCAAATGACCGAGGCAACGCGGCCAGACACAGCAGTCCGAGCGTGGTCTGAATCAAGCCCGCGATCAACATGGCGCGCGCGCCGAATCGGTCGGTCAGACGACCGGCCGGAATCCCGGAAAACGCCGACACAACCGGACCGACCGCCATGACGAACCCGGTTTGAACCGCGTTGAGCTTCAACCCGTACGTCAAGAGGAAGGGACCGACGACCAGCGTCGACATCATGACCGCGGCGACCAGCAGATTCATCACGAGCGAGGCCGCAGTCGCCCGATCGCGCAACAATGTCATCGGCACCAACGGTGATGACGCGCGCGATTCGATCCTGACAAAGACCGCGAGCGCCACCACGGCAAGCACTCCCAACAGGCCTGGACTCGCCGCGACCGCGGCTTTGCCGTCAACCGCGGCAAACGCGTAAAGCAGCAAGAAGCTGGTCAGCCAGAACGCACCCGGCCAGTCCAACGCGCTCGGCGAACGATCGGGCAATTGCGCAGCGGCAGGAAGGACCCGATACGCGAGCGCCAGCACCGCGATACCAAGCCCGAAGAGCAGCACGAAGGTCGCCCGCCAGCCCATCGTGCCGATCAGCAGACCGCCCAATGACGGTCCCAGCGCAGTGCCGATGGCCGAAACCGACCCCAGCATGCCCATCGCCGTGCCCAAACGCTCCGTCGCCACGGCCTGCCGCGCAATCGCGATGGGCAAGGCCATGAGTGTCGCGCCACCCAGGCCTTGGATCGCGCGCCCGACGATCAACATCGCGAGGCTGGTCGCCATTGCGCAGACCAGCGACGCGACGACGAACAGCGCAAGCCCGACCAACAGGACGGGCCGATGGCCGAACGCATCCGCGAGCCGCCCGGCCAGCACGATCGAGACGGTGATCGATATCAGGTACGCGAGCAGCACCCATTGCACCGCCAAGACCGAGGTCGAGAATGCCTCGACCAGGGTCGGCAATGCCACGGTGACGATGCTCATCCCCAGCGATGCCAACAACATTGCGCCCGCGAGGGCGGCCAGCACGAGAAACTTGGCGCTCCCGCTTGATCCGGTTGTCATGATGGTCTTTCTCGCCGAAATATCGAATGGGTCCCACTATGCAAGCTCAAGTCAACTTGAGGTCAAGGCATGAACCTGCTCGACATTGGGGTCTTGGCAAAGACCAGCGGCGTGGCGCCCTCCACGCTGCGCTATTACGAAGAACTCGGATTGATACGCTCGCTGGCGCGACGTGGATTACGGCGCCAATACGGCGAAGAGACGCTGACCCAACTGGCCTTGATCGCGCTGGGACGCGCGGCCGGCTTCTCGCTGGATCAGATCAAAGGAATGTTCGATCCCGACGGGGCGCCGCAACTGCCTCGCGCGACCCTGCACGACCGCGCCGACGCTCTCGATCGCCAGATCCATCGCATGACCGCGCTCCGAAATGCGCTCCGGCATGTCGCCGATTGTCCGGCCCCGTCGCATCTGCAATGCCCGCGATTTCAAAAGCTGCTGCGCATCGCGCGCCCGAAAACAACCCGTTGATTGCGAGCGCAACGCCACCGAATACCGGTGGGCGTGATCTGCCGTGCGCCCTGCCTCAGCTGCGAAACAGGCGCGAATACTGCCCTTCGTGACGTGCGCAGGTGATCGCAAATTGCACGGCGCAGGCGCCTAGCGCCTCATCATCGAGCGCGCTCGCGATCTCGATCGCGCGCAGGATCGACGCATGGCCGTTCACCAATAACCGCTGGCCCGCCATCTGCCCGAGCGGCACGGTCTTGACCGCCGCCAGCACCTGGTTTTCAAACCACGCCCACAGATAGGCTGCGAGGCCGGCCTCACGATCGACGTCGAGCGCCTTGCAGGCCCATGCAAACGCGGCCGGGTAAGCGATGCCTCGTGTGCCGACCACTGGCGGCACGATGCCCAGCGCCGGATACACGCGCAACATCGACACGCCCATCTGCCGGGTCTCGTCGCGCAACTCGCGCGTCTCGCGTGATGCGAGCAACTCGGCGTTCACGCGCGCAAAACCATCGTGATCCGCGCGCGCCGCCGCGTCATAGGCGCGCAACCACAATGGCGCTTCCAGCCGCGCGACGACGAGCAGCAAGGCATCGCCGATCCAGCGGCCGGCCGACGCTTCGTCGATGACGATGCGGTCTTCGATCGCGCATTCCAGCCCTTGCGAATACGCGAACCCGCCGACCGGCAACGCGGGGCTTGCAAGCTGCAACACCGCGAGCAGCGTGCGCAAACGCGCCTGAGCGCCGATCGGCTCGTGCGGCGTCACGGCTTGCCCGCCTGCGCAGTCACGCGCGCCAGGGCGGCGCGATGCGCCTCTTGCGACAACTGTTCGCCGACGGTGGCCGAGACCGGATCGAAATCGTCGGCATGATGCCCGTGCGTATGCCCACGGGCGTGATCGTGCGGGTGATCGTGTGGTTGGCCTTGACCCACCTGGCCATGAGCGTGCGCATGATCATGCGGATGTCCAGCGCTCTGCCCTGCCCCACGGCCATCGTAGGCGCCCGGCTCCGGGTCGAACGGCAGATGCGCAGCCTCGACGGCGCCGCCCAGGTGTTCGACCAATTGCGCGAGCACCGGATCGGGCTCGATCAGCACATAGTCGGCCGCGATCTGCGCCGGCACATGGCGGTTGGCCAAGTGATAGACGATGCGCATCAAGGCGTGCGCAGAATCGGCGGTGATGCACAACACCGTCTGCGGCGCCGCTTCCACGCGCACCAGACTGCCATCGGTCGCGCGCAGCCAATCGCCGTCGCGCAACACGCTGCCGCGCGCGAGCACCACGCCAATCTCGCGCCCATCGGCGAGCCTCGCGACGAAGCGGCTTTTCACGCGCAAGTCGTAGCCGGCGCGCAAGCAGGCCGACTGCGCGCGCGCACCGGCCGCGGGCGCTTCGGCACGTTCGCGCACTTGCAAGGCTTCGGCCATCGCTCGCGCTCCCACCGGTCTCAGAACAGGAAGTAGCGCTGCGCCATCGGCAGCTCGGTCGCCGGTTCGCATTCGAGCAGCACGCCATCGGCATGCACCTGGTAGGTCTCGGGATCGACGGTGATCCGGGGCTGCAACGCGTTGTGGACCATGTGCTTCTTGCCAAGCTTGCGGATGCCCCGCACCGCGACCAGCGGCTTTTGCAGTCCGTATTGCTCGCCCACGCCGGCCTTGAGCGCAGCTTGCGAGACGAAGGTCAGCGAAGTCTTGGCCATCGCCGAGCCGAAAGCGCCGAATTGCGGCCGGTAATGCACGGGCTGCGGGGTCGGAATCGACGCGTTCGGATCGCCCATCGCCGCGGCCGCGATCATGCCGCCCTTGAGGATGAGGAAGGGTTTCACGCCGAAGAAGGCCGGCTTCCAGAGCACGAGGTCGGCCCATTTGCCGACTTCGACCGAACCCACTTCATGCGCGATGCCATGCGCGATCGCCGGGTTGATCGTGTACTTCGCGATATAGCGCTTGATGCGCGCGTTGTCGTGCGTGCTCGGGTCGCTGAACCCTTTCTCGCTCAATGAACCGCGCTGCTGTTTCATCTTGTGCGCGGTCTGCCAGGTGCGCATGACGACTTCGCCCACGCGCCCCATCGCCTGGCTGTCCGAACTCAGCATCGAGAACGCGCCGATGTCGTGCAGGATGTCCTCGGCCGCGATGGTCTCCTTGCGGATGCGGCTTTCGGCAAACGCGATGTCTTCGGCGATGCTCGCGTCGAGGTGGTGGCAGACCATCAGCATGTCGAGGTGTTCGTCGAGCGTGTTGACGGTATAGGGCCGGGTCGGATTGGTCGAGGACGGCAGCACGTTCGCCTCGCCGCAAACCTTGATGATGTCGGGCGCATGCCCGCCGCCCGCGCCTTCGGTGTGATAGGTGTGGATCACGCGGCCCTTGAAGGCCTTGACGGTCGCCTCGACGAAGCCGGCTTCGTTGAGGGTGTCGGTATGGATCGCCACCTGGGTGTCGGTCTTGTCGGCCACGCGCAGTGCCGCATCGATCGCGGCCGGCGTCGTTCCCCAGTCTTCATGCAGCTTGAGGCCGATCGCGCCGGCCTTGATCTGTTCGGCAAGCGGCGCTTCGAGCGAGGCATTGCCTTTGCCGAGAAAGCCCAGGTTCATCGGAAAACTGTCGGCCGCCTGCAGCATGCGCGCCAGGTGCCAAGGCCCGGGCGTGACGGTGGTGGCGAAAGTGCCGGTGGCCGGCCCGGTGCCGCCGCCGATCATGGTCGTGATGCCCGAATACAG
>CAYUYC010000016.1:0-23116 GCA_964448945.1 uncultured Burkholderiaceae bacterium | reverse complement strand
GGATGGTGGTTCGGCGAAGCGGGCTGGGTGATCCCGCCGCGCTATGCCGCGGCGCTGCTGGCCGCGCAATCGGCGCGCATCGCGGTGCGCACGCGCTGCGCGGTGGCGCGCATCGCCGGCGACGACGCGGGTTGGCACGCGCTCGATGCCGAGGGCCGCGTGCTCGCCAGTGCGCCCGCGGTGGTGGTCGCGGCCGCGCATGCGACGCCCGCCTTGCTCGGCATCGAGGTCGCCTTGCAGCGTTTGCGCGGGCAGGTGAGCGAATTGCCGGCGCAGAGTTTTCGGCCGCCGCAAGTGCCGGTGGCCGGCGACGGCTATGTGCTGCCCGCGCGCGAGGGCATCAGCGTGGTCGGCGCCACCTATGAATTCGATGAAGCGCCCGAGGCGGGCGTGCGCATCGAAGCGCATGCGGAGAACATCGAGCGCTTGTCGCGTCTGCTCGCGGGACAACAGCCGAGCGTCGATCTGAGTACGCTGGCCGGGCGGGTCGGCTGGCGCGCGGTGGCGCCCGATCGCATGCCGCTGGCCGGTGTGGTGCCCGATCTCGATGCGCTCGCGGCGCGCGATTCGCGTCACATGCCGACGCTGGCGCAAATGCCGCGCCGCCCGGGCCTCGCGTGCATCGCGGGCCTGGGCTCGCGCGGCATCGCCTGGGCCGGGATCAGCGCCGCCTTGGTGACGGCGCAGTTGTGCGGCGACCCCTGGCCGATCGAACGCAGCATCGCCGATGCGATCGATCCGGCGCGTTTCGATTTGCGCCGCATGCGGCGCGGCGCCTAGAACCGCGCGCCGAGCTTGACGCCGTAGCTGGTGACGCCGCCGGTGTTGTCGACCTCGAAGGCGAGGTTCACACCGAGGTTGACGTTCACCCCCGCGAACACCTTGGTCTGCGTGAACGACTCGCGCGTGAGCGTGGGGACGCCCTTGGGCGTGGCGCGGGTCCAGACCTGGCCGACGCCGCCGTAGGGCGTGAGCATCGCAAAGCCCTTGGAGATCGAGACATCGAGGCCGGTGGTGCTCAGGTCGAGTTGATCGACACCCGACAGGCGCGTGGTGCTCGCGCGCACCGCGACCGCCGGCATGAGGGTGTTGCCGGGCATGAAGGCCCAGCGCAATTCGCCGCCATACAGGCGGATGTTGGAACTGGGCACCGCCGAGTACATCACGCCGATGTCGATATCGAGCGGCAGACCTTTTTGAAAGCGCACGGTCGGTACCGGCAAGGTGCCCGAGACATCGGCGCCGCTGCCGGCCTTGGACAACAGATCGTCGTGCTTGAGCGAAGTGCCGGTGATGCCGAAGCCCAGATCGAAACCGGTGATGCCCAGCGGCTCGGCCGGCACCAGCGCCTTGTACGACAAGGCCGCGCCGAGGTCTTCGGACAACAGGCGGAATTCGTGCTGGGTCAGCAATTGCAGCGAGTCGATGTCGTCGGCTTGCGCGGCGAGCGGTGCGGCGCAGGCGGCGATGGCGAGCGCGAGATGGCGAATTTGCATGGCGGTTCTCCCCGAGGGCGGATGGTTTGGGCCGATTCTAGGTGGGCACGGCTCGCGCCGTCGTTGCGCGCTACCCAAAGTTGCAACCGCAATCAATCGGCGCGCAATGCGTCGACGATCTTCATGCGCGAGGCCTTGAACGCCGGCAGGAAGCCGCCGACGAAGCCCATGACCAGCGCGAACACCAGGGTCTTGAGGACGATGCCCGGGGTGAGCGTGAAGCTGAATGCGAGTTCGGAAAAGCTCTGGAAGTTCATCGTCGAGACGGTGAAGGCCTGCAGGAAGGACGCGCAGATCAGGCCCACCACGCCGCCGCCGACGGCCAGCAGCAGGCTTTCGCCGAGGAAGGCCGCGAGGATGCTGGTGCGCCGAAAACCCAGCGCACGCAAGGTGCCGATCTCGGCGGTACGCGTCGCGACCGCGGCGTACATCGTGATCGCCGCGCCGATCATCGCGCCCAGCGAGAACACGATCGACAAGGTCATGCCGAGCAGGGTGATGAAGGTCGACAGGCCCGCGGACTGGTCTTCATAGAACCGCGTCTCGGTCTTGAGTTCGACCTTCAGGCGCGGATCGTCGTCCAGGCGCGTCTTGAGCGCCGCGAAGTCGGAGGGGGCGGCGAGCTTGGCGATCACCGACGAAAACCCGAGACGGCGAAACGATTGGATCAGTTGTTCGGAGTCGCCCCAGATCTCGGAATCGAAACCGGATTTGCCGGCATCGAAGACGCCGACCACCGTCCATTGCCGTTGCGCAAACGTGAGCGTCTGGCCGAGCGCGACGCCCGCGAACTGGCGCTGCACCGAACTGCCCACCACGATCTCGGTCGAGTCGGGGCGAAACATCCGGCCTTCGACGATACGCACTTGCGGGCGCAACAGCACGCCGGTGGGCATGACGCCGCGCACGATGACGTTGGAGCGTTTGTCGGGGTCGTCGCGCTTGGGCAGCGAATTGAGCACCACGACTTCCTTGGACACCAGCGCGCGTCCGTCGGGGCCACGCGCGACTTCGGGGGCCGACTCGATCAGCGCCGCCTGATCACGCTGGATGCCGCTTTGGATTTCGGTCTCGGCGCCTTGCCGGATCACCACGACGTTGTCGGGTGATCCGGTCGAGACCAGGGTTTGCTTGAGGCCCGCGTCCAGCATCAGGACCGCGGCGAAGACGAACAAGACCAGCGCCATGCCGCCCGCGGTCAGCGCGGTCGTGAACTTGCGTACCCAGAGATTGCGCGCAATGTACGAAAGCGGAACGTTCATGCAGGACGTGGTTCGGCACCGGGCGCCGTGGCCGGCGTGCCCGCGTGTACCACCGCCGCGCGCCGCCGCACATCGGGCCGCCGCGGTCCGTCGGTGGTGATGTCGGCAAACCAGCTTGCATGGGCATTCGGATGGGTGAGCACCAGGGTGTGCAGCTCACGCAATGCGCCGGCGTCGTACAGCAAACGCATGCGCGCCCGCGGCTCGAGCGCCTGCGGGCCCTCGACCATCGCCTGCCAGATCTGCGCGCGCTGAGCGCGGCGCTTGAGCGTGCCTTCGGCCGCGATGCGGCGCGCCGGCATGGCATGGACCACCGCGCGGTGCGCTTGCTGGTCGACCACCGCACGCCGGAAGTCCACCGCCGACAGTGCGGTGTATTGCTCGGCATGCACGCGCGCATCGCGCAGCACCTTGGGCATGTGCACTTCTTCGGGCGTGAGGAACAGGCCGCGCGCGCGCAGCCAGGCGCCGATCGCACCATGACTGGTGAGCACCGAGATCGGCACCGCGATGGTGAGCGGGCCCAGGACCGGCGTCAGCCACATCAAGGTGCCGCGGTCGAAATGCGCCACTGCCGCCGCCCAACCGAGCGCGACCAGCGTATGCGGGCCGTGATGCACGATCGCATCGCGCCAGCGCGTGGCCGCGCCTTCGCGTTGCGGCGATTTCCAGCCCGAGCCCCAGCCGCTGATCGCGGCGATCACGAACTTGGTGTGAAAGGCCATGCGCACCGGCGCAAGAAAGGCCGAGGCCAGGGCTTCGCCGGCGGCGCTCGCCATCAAGGGCAGGGGGCCGCCGAAGCCGCGTGCGCCGCGCCGCGCCAGGGCCAGCCCGAGCGCGAGGAACTTCGGCGCGAACAACATGAGTGCGGTGGCGCTGAACAAGGGCACGGCATACGACGGATCGCTGATCGGCCAGTTCGGGAACAATTGGCCGGGTTCGGTGAAGTAGCGATGCGGCTCGATGCGATGCGTGCTCACGAGCACGCTGCTGACCAGCAGGAAGGCCAGCCAGATCGGCGCCGAGGCGTAGGCGAAGGCGCCGGTGACGAACATCGCGCGGTGCACCGGATGCAGGCCGGGCTCGGCGATCAGACGCGAATTCTGCAGATTGCCCTGGCACCAGCGGCGGTCACGCTGGAGTTCTTCGAGCAGGCTGGTCGGAAATTGTTCGTAGCTGCCGGGCAGGTCATAGGCGATCCAGATGCGCCAGCCGGCGCGGCGCATGAGCGCGGCTTCGACGAAATCGTGCGACATGATCTCGCCGCCGAGGGCGCCCTTGCCGGGCAGGCGCGCGAGCGCGCAATGCTGCATGAAAGGCGCGATGCGGATGATCGCGTTATGGCCCCAGTAATGCGATTCGCCGAGCTGCCAGAAATGCATGCCGGCGGTGAACAGCGGGCCGACGAAGCGCGCGCCGAATTGCTGGATGCGCGCATGCAGGCTGTCGTGGCCGCCCGCGCGCGGCGCGGTCTGGATGATGCCGGCGTCCGGATGCGCTTCCATCAGGCGCACCAGATTGAGCAGGCAATCGCCGGTCATCACGCTGTCGGCATCGAGCACGACCATGTAGCGGTAATCGGCGCCGAAGCGGCGGCAGAAATCGGCGACGTTGCCGGCCTTGCGCTTGGTCCGGTGCAGGCGCCAGCGGTAATAGACGCGTGCTTGCGGCACATGGGTGCGCAATTCCATCCAGGCCGCCTGTTCGGCCGCGCGCAGATCGGTGTTGCCGCTGTCGCTCAGGATGTAGAAGTCGAGCGTGTCGAGGGCGCCGGCGCGGCGGGCCGATTCGATCGTCGCGCGCAGGCCGCCGAAGACGGTGGGCACATGCTCGTTGCAGATCGGCATGATCACCGCGGTGCGCGCCTCGGGCGCGATCGGCGCATCGGGGCCGAGCTTGGCCAGGGTGCGCGTGACCGAGAAGCGGTCGCGTCCGGTGACCAGCACGACGAAGCCCATGACGGCGGTCCAGAACCCCGCGGCGACCCAGGCGAACAACAAGGTGAACAAGACCAGCGCGGCGATGCCCAGGGGCTTGTGCGCGGTCTCGCCCAGGACTTCATGCATCGCCCAGCCGGCCACGGCAGCCTGGGCCAGCACGGTCAGCGCGAAGATGAAACGGCGGCGATGCGCGATGTCGGCGTCGCCTGCTGCCGGACGCTTGACGGCGGGCGCGGTCGGCGCCAGCGGCGCGGGCGCCGGGCCATCGGACACGAGACGACCGGCGCGCCACGGACGCGCGACCATCGATCGGCGCCGCACGGGCGGCATTACTTGGGCGGAAGGATGGTGCTCCATGTTTCGGTCAGGGTGTCCTGTTGGTATCGGAGGTATCCGCGCAGCTCGACGGGTTTGGTGTCGTCGAGCCGCTTGAAGCGCACGGTCATGCGCCACCCGCCGGTTGCGGTGTTCCGGTAGGCGTTGGTTTCCACGAGCAAGGCATTGGCGCTGCTGTCGACGACGGCGTCCACGCGCGCGGCGGGGTCCAGGCGTTGCAGCGCCGGGCCGTCGAAATCGACCACGTATTTGATGTGTCCGTCGGGCGTCTTGACGAAGCCGCGCCCCTTGCGGGTCTGGATCGCCCAGCCGTTGGGCGGGCGGGTGTCGCTCGAGCCTTGCCAGACGATGCGGTATTCGAGATCGAAAGGCTGGCGCGGCTTGGGCTGGGTGGCCGGCACCCAGTAGGCGACGACGTTGTCGTTGGTCTCGTCGGGCGTGGGAATCTGCACCAGTTCGACCCGGCCCAGGCCCCAGTCGCCGATGGGCTCGATCCAGCCGCTCGGGCGCAGGTCGTAACGCGCTTCGAGGTCTTCGTAGCTGGTGAACGCACGATCGCGCTGCATGAGACCGAAGCCGCGCGGGTTGGTGGTCGAGAACGAGGTCACCAGCAATTGCGAGGGGTTGACCAGCGGACGCCAGATCCATTCGCCCGAGCCGGTGGCGACTTGCAGGCCGTCGGAATCATGGACCTCGGGGCGGAAATCGTCGCCGTTGAGCGGTTGGTTCTCGCCGAACTGGAACATGCTGGTCAAGGGCGCGATGCCG
This sequence comes from uncultured Burkholderiaceae bacterium, assembly GCA_964448945.1. Classification (GTDB taxonomy): domain Bacteria; phylum Pseudomonadota; class Gammaproteobacteria; order Burkholderiales; family Burkholderiaceae_E; genus CAXBRX01. The sequence goes on along the minus strand of CAYUYC010000016.1, from coordinate 17,314 downwards.
AACACCGCAACGGGATCGCGCAGGAACAAGCGTGTCCTGACCTCGACGATGGTCGGCGCGCCCGGGCGCAGCACGAAGCGGTAGGCGCCGGTCGCGCGCGGCGCGTCGAGCAGCGCGTAAATGACGAGGTCGGTCGCGGTCGGCGCCGGGCGCTCGATCCAGAATTCACGGAACACCGGGAACTCCTCGCCGGTGGCCTGCGCGGTATCGATGGCCAGGCCGCGCGCCGACAAGCCGTAGCGCTGTCCCATGCCCAGCGCGCGAAAGTAGCTCGCGCCCAGGAAGACCAGCACTTCGTCCTTGTAGTCGGGCGAATTGAGCGCGGTATGGACGCGAAAGCCGGCAAAGCCGAGATCGCCGAAGGAGTTGGGGTCCAGGCGGGCGTTCTTGCCGTAATCGAAGTCGCGCGGATCGAAATGGATCGGCTTGACGCCCTTGGGCGTGACTTCGTTGATGCGGATCGGGCGGGTGAACGAACGGCCCGGATGGAAGAACTGCAGTTCGAACGGAAGCTTGTCTTCGCGCCAATGCGAGCGCTCGGGTCTAAACCGGATATCGCGGTACTGGTCGTAATCGAGCTCGCGCAATTCGTAGGGCACGGTCTCGGGCACCGGCTTGAACGAACGATTCGACAACTGCTGGGCGCGGCGTGCCACATCGTCGAAGCCGAACGCGTGCACCGCCTGGGTGCCGAGGCACCCCAGGACGAGGAGGCAAATGCGCACCCAGGCTGCCGGGCCGGGCGCTTGCAGGCACGTCGTGGTCATGTCGAACGAGGAAGGCGCAAGAAACCTGCCATGAGTCGCAGGCTCAACGGTTCTAGAGGGGGATCGGGCGCGGATTCTACGCAAGCGCCCAGTGACACGTGTATCCAGTTGTACCGACTAGCCCTTACGCGATATGGCGCAGCCCGTCGACGATGGGCATGCGCATGGCGCGGATCGCGGGAACCAGGCCGGCCGCCAGGCCCACCGCCAAGGCGCACAACGCTTGCAGATAAAAGGTTTCGGACACCACGGGGAAGCGCGCAAAGACCGTGATGGTGGCGGCGTGAAAGGCGCGGGCCAGCGGCGGCGTCAACAGCATGCCCAGCCCGGCGCCGATCAAGGCCAATGCCAGCGCTTCGCCCATGATCACGCCCGCGATCGCGCCCGGCTTGAAGCCCAGCGCCTTGAGGGTCGCGTATTCGGCCATGCGCTCGCGCGCCGTCATCGCCATGGTGTTGGCCGCCACCGCCATGATGATCAGGATCACCACATAGCTGACCGCGCGGATCGCGGCGATGATGGTTTCGGTCATCGCGATGAAGCCGAGTTGGAAGGCTTTCTCGGTTTCGGTCAGGGTCTCGGCCAGGGAATTCTTGAATTCGGCATCGATCGCGCGCGAGACCTCGGCCGCGGCGCCGCCATCGGCGATGCCGACGATGAATACCCCGGTCTGGTCGCCTCGGCGCGGATAGAGCTTCTTGATCGACTCGTTCAGATAGTCGTAATGGAAGTACATCTGGCGGGTGATGGTGATGTCGTCGCGGCCGTCGTAGATCGCGCGCACGGTGAATTCCCAATCGCCGGGGTAGATGGTGCCGCGGATCGGGATGCGGTCGCCGAGTTTGAAACCATACAAATCCGCCAATTGCCGGCCGATCGCGACGCCGCGCCGGTCGCGCAGCAGGTCGGCGTACTGGTCGGGCTGGACGATGAATTCAGGATACAGCGCGAACAAGGTCGGGATGTCGACCGCGAACTGAGCGAAGAAATTCTTGGGCTCTTTGTAGATGCCGCCGAACCAGTTCGAGATGCTGACCGTGGTCACGCCCGGTACCGCGCGGATCTTTTCGCGGTAGTACAGCGGCATGACGAAGGTCAGCGAGATCGCGTTGCGGGTGATCAGGCGCTGGTTCGAGGCCATGTCCGAGCCGGCATACCAGGCGCGCACCACAGTCTGCAGCAGGCCGAAGGCGACGATCGCGATGACCAGCCCGAGGATGGTCAGCGCTGCACGCAGCTTGGCGCGAAAGACGTTACGGACGATGAGCTTGAGGAAGAACATCGGCGCGCGGAGTCAGTGCAGCGCGAACGGCGAGGTCGCCGAGAGCTGGCCTTTGTCGAGATAAGTGGTGCGCCGGGCCGCGTCGCCCGCGCGCGGGTCGTGGGTGACCATGACGATGGTCTTGCCGAGGTCTTCGTTCAGCCGGCGCAGCATCGCCAGTACATCGGCCGCCGATTGGCGGTCGAGGTCGCCGGTGGGTTCGTCGCAGATCAAGAGGACCGGATCGGTGACGATGGCGCGCGCGATCGCGACCCGCTGCTGCTGGCCGCCGGACAATTCATTGGGGTAGTGCTTGAGCCGATCGCTCAAACCCACCAGCGAGAGCGCAAGCTCGACCCGTTCGCGCCGTTCGCGGCGTGACAGCCGTGTGAGCATCAAGGGCAGCTCGACATTCTCAAATGCGTTGAGCACCGGCATCAGGTTGTAGAACTGGAAGATGAAGCCCACATGCTGGGCGCGCCAATCGGCCAACTGGGTTTCGTCGAGCTGGGTGATGTCGATGCCCTCGACCAGCAGCGCGCCTTGATCGGGTTTGTCGATGCCGGCCACCAGATTGAGCAAGGTGCTCTTGCCCGAGCCCGACGGCCCCATGAGCGCGATGAAATCGCCGCGCGCGATGTCGAGGTTGATGTCGTCGAGCACCGGCACGGTCTGCTGGCCGCGGTGATAGGCCTTGCTCACATGCCGGATGCTGACCAGCGCGTCGGTGGTCGGGGCGGGGTTCATTTCTTGGCGGCGGCCACCAGGGTGCCGTCGACGAGTTTGTCGGTCGGTGCCAGCACGATGCGATCGCCGGCCGCGATGCCGCTCACCTGCACCAGGTCGCCCAGGCGTGCGCCGGCGGCCACGGGGCGGATCGACGTCTTCTCGGCGCCGCTGCTTTCGTCCTTGAGGACCACGAAGACCACATCCTTGCCGTCGCGCTTGACGATCGCGCTCGCGCGCACCGCCACCACCGGCGTGCGCTCGTCGGCGCGCGGGGCGCGCGACAAGAAAGCGATCTTTGCGCTCATGTCGGGCAGCACGCGCGCGTCGCGTTCGATGAAGCTCACCTTGACCAGCAAGGTCGCCTTGCTGCGATCGACCGTCGGCACCACGCGGCTGACCTTGCCGGCCAGACGCAATTCGGTGAAGGCATCGAGCTGGATCTCGGCGGGTTGATCGACCGTGATCTTGGCGATGCTCGATTCCGAGACATCGGCCTCGACTTCGAGCGTGCTCATGTCGGCGATGTTGACCACCGCGCCGGTGGTGCCGGTGGCCGAGGAGAACGGCGTGATGATGTCGCCGACGTTGGCATTCTTGGTCAGCACGATGCCGTCGAAGGGGGCGCGGATCAGGGTCTGTTCGAAATTGACCTCGGCCGCCTTGAGATTGGCCTGCGCCACGCCGATCGCCGCGTGCTGACTCGCGATGACGGCCTGGGCGCGCGCATACCGCGCCTGCGCCGAATCGACCACGCTTGGCGAGACGAAGCCTTGCTTGAGCAGATCCTGCTGGCGCTTGAGATCGATCAGCGCGTTGTCGCGCTCGGCGATGCCTTGTTCCAGATTGGCCTTGGCCTGGTTCACATTGGCCTCGGCCTGTTCGCGCGCGGCGCCGACGTCGCGGTTTTCGATGCGCGCCACGATCTCTCCGGCGCGCACGCGCTGGCCTTCTTGCACGCCCAGCCATTCCAGCCGGCCGGTGGCCTTGCTCGACACCGCGGCGCGGCGTTGGGCCACGACCCGGCCGGTGGCATTGAGGATGGTCAGACCTTGCGTCGGATAGGCCAAGGCCACGGTCCCGATGTCGACCTCGACCGGAGCGCGGCGCGACATCAAGGCAGCCAGCGCGACGACGATCACCACGGCGGCCGCAAGCCACATCGGCCAGCGCCGCCGACGGCGCGGCGCGGAGGCGCTGCGATCGATGCGCAAGGCGCTGAGCGCAATGGGCGGTGGTGCGCCGGGAGCGTCCGGTGCCGGGGAGGATGCTTGCGCGGTGGATGACGACACGGACGCTGCGGTGGACGGCGTGGGCCGGGTGTCGGCCATGGCGGGTCTCCGGAAGTAAAGACGCCCGATCGGCCGGGCAAGCCGACCGCGGGATCGCCGCGGCGGCGCAAGTGTATGTCAGCGTGCGACCACGCCCGGGCCGGCGCCGGCCTGGGCCTTGAGCGTCGCGAGCCATTCGAGCGCCATGTTCCAGTTGCCTACCGGCTTGGGATAGCGATAGGCCGGAAAGCTCGATTCGGCGCGTATGCCCAGGGGCACGATGCCGCGCGCATCCAGCCAGGCTTGCGCTTCGCGCGCATACGGGGCGAGGCGTTTGTCCATGCCCCAGGCGCAGATCACGCGCGGTGCGGTGACCGCAGCCTCGGTCGGTACATCGCTCGCGCCGGCAAACATCGCACCCAGATCGGCGCGGGTCGCGCCGGCTTCGATCAAGGCGTACAGATCCGCGCTCTTGGCGGCGCGCACATCGGCCAGATTGACGATGCGCGCATGCTGCCAACCGGCCGCGGCCATCAGGCGCATCACCTGGTATTGCACGGCGTCGGGTTTGGCCGGGACCCGCCGGCCCGCGAACTCGGGGCTGCAATACCCGGCCAAGGGTGCCGATGAGCCCGGATTCATCATGACCACGACGGCATCAGGGATGCTGCTCGCATCCGGCGTCGTTGTGCCGTCACGGAAGATCTCGAGAATCGCGCGTTTGGCGAAGTCGGCGCGGTCGGCGCGCCAGTCGTAATACAGGCCGGTGCAGCTAAAGCGGACGCCGTCGACAAGATGCATGGTGTGATCGATAGGTAACGGTGAAGCGGATCTGCGCCGCGCACCGGGCTGGTGCTGTTGCGGCGATGCCGCGTTGAAAGGCGGGAAATGGGCGGAACAAGCATAGCAATTGCGGCGCTCCGGGATTGATGCACCGCCGTAGACTGATGTCCGACAATCACTGAAACGCCTTCGACGCATTGCGCGTCTTTCTGTTTGGGAACTCCTCATGATCGAGAACACCACCTACGACGAGATGCAGGTCGGCACCACGGCAACGCTCAAGCGCACCCTGACGTTCGAGGACATCCAGTTGTTCGCGGCCATGTCGGGCGACGTCAATCCGGCCCACCTCGATCAGGAATACGCGCAAGCCAGTCCGTTCAAGGAAATCATTGCCCACGGCATGTGGGGCGGCGCCCTCATCTCCACCGTGCTGGGCACGCGTTTGCCGGGTCCGGGCACGATCTACATGGGGCAAAGCCTCAAGTTCATGCGCCCGGTGCATGTGGGCGACGAATTGAGCGTGACGGTGACGGTCAAGGCGCTCAATCCCAAGCGTCGAGTGACGCTCGATTGCCTGTGCACCAATCAAAAGGGCGAAACCGTGATCGCCGGCGAAGCCGAAGTCATCGCGCCCGAACAGAAGATCCGCCGCGAAGCGCCCGAGCTGCCCGAGGTGGTGCTCGAAGACCACAACCGCCGCTATCGCCAATTGATTGCGGCCGTTTCCAAGCTGCCGCCGATCCGCATGGCGGTCGCGCATCCGTGCTCGGTCGATTCCTTGCTCGGCGTCGTCGATGCGACGCGCATGGGCTTGATCGAGCCGGTGGTGTTCGCGCCGCGCGCCAAGCTCGAAGAGGTGGCCGAACAAGCCAAATGTTCGCTCGACGGGCTGACCATCGTCGATGTCGAACACAGCCATGCCGCCGCGGCCCAGGCCGTGCGCGCGATCCGCGAAGGTGGCGCCCAGGCGCTGATGAAAGGCTCGCTGCATACCGACGAACTGCTTTCGGAAGTGGTCAACAAATCCACCGGGTTGCGCACCGCGCGCCGTCTGTCGCATGTGTTCGTGCTGGATGTGCCGCGCTATCCGAAGCCTTTGCTGGTGACCGATGCCGCGATCAACATCGCGCCCAATCTCGAAGAGAAGGCCGACATCATCCGCAATGCGATCGAGCTTGCCCATGCGATCGGCATTGCCTTGCCCAAGGCCGCGATCCTGTCGGCGGTCGAGACCGTCACCGGCAAGCTGCAATCGACGATCGATGCCGCCGCGCTGTGCAAGATGGCCGATCGCGGCCAGATCAGCGGCGCCATCCTCGACGGCCCGCTCGCCTTCGACAATGCGGTCTCGATGGCCGCAGCCAAGATCAAGGGCATCAGCTCGCCGGTGGCGGGCGATGCCGACATCCTGGTGGTGCCCGACATCGAAGCCGGCAACATCCTGGCCAAGCAACTGGAGTATCTGGCCGATGCGCATGCCGCCGGCATCGTGCTCGGTGCGCGCGTGCCCATCGTGTTGACCAGCCGTGCCGACTCCGCCCATTCGCGCGTGGCGAGCTGCGCGCTCGCGATGCTGCTCAACGCTGCCCGCAAACCGGTGAACGCATGAAAGACGCCCTCTTTGTCATCAACGTCGGATCGTCGAGCGTCAAGTACGGCATCTACGATCCGCACGGCCAGGATGCCGACGGACTCAAGCGGCTCGACCGCGGTTGCATCGATTTGCAGCGCGAGCATGTGCCCACCATCGATGCCGCCATCGATCTGCTGCTGTCGCGCCTGAATGGCATGCGCGTGGTCGCGGTCGGGCATCGCGTCGTTCACGGCGGCATGCGCTATCACGCCCCGATCGCCGTCGACGACGATGTGGTCGCGCATCTGCACAGCTTCGAATCGCTGGCGCCTTTGCATCAGCCCTACAACGTCGCGGCGCTCGAGTCGATGCGTGCGCATCTGCCCGAAGCCTTGCAGGTCGCATGCTTCGATACCGCGTTTCACGGCGATCAGCCCGAGGTCGCGACCTGGTTCGGCCTCAATCGCGAGTTGTACGACGCCGGCGTGCGCCGCTACGGCTTTCACGGCCTGTCGTATGAATTCGTCGCGGCGCGGCTGGGCGCGGTGCTCGGTCCGGTCGGACGCGGGCGCGTGATCGCAGCCCACCTCGGCTCGGGCGCTTCGATGTGCGCGATGGTCGACGGCAAGAGCGTGGCCACGTCGATGGGCTTCACCGCGCTCGACGGCCTCATGATGGGCACGCGTTGCGGCGATCTCGATCCGGGCGTGGTCATGCACCTGATGTTCGAGCGCGGCATGAACAAGCGCGAGATCAACGCCCTGCTCTATCAAGGGTCCGGTCTCAAGGGCGTGTCGGGCATTTCGGCCGACATGCGCGTGCTGCTCGACAGTGATCAGGCAAATGCCAAGTTCGCGGTTGATCTGTTTTGCTATCGCGCCGCGCTCATGCTCGGCCAGATGGCGATGGCGGCGGGCGGTGTCGATGCGATCGTCTTCACCGGCGGCATCGGTGAGAACAGCCCCGATATCCGCCAGCGCATCATTGAGCGTTGCGCCTGGATGGGCATCGCGATCGATCCGGCGGCGAACGCAGCGGCATCGCGCACCGAAGCCCGCATCGAAGCCAAGGGCAGCGTCGCGGTGGCGGTCATCCCGACCGACGAAGAACGCATGATTGCGCGCGAGACCATGGCGGTATTCAACGGACGCGAGATCGGCGCTTGAGGCGCTGCGCCGTGTCAGGCCTGCAACGCCGCGCGCTGCGCGGCGTTGTCGTTTGTGGCGTGCGCTGATGCCTGAGCGCGCTTCGCGCAGCTACTGTGCGGCGTCTTCGGGCGCCGGTGCGATCAGGCCCAGCGCACGCATCAACAGCCGCATCGGTTCGAACCACAATCGGCGCGGCGCTTGCGCGATCAGCGCGTCGATCTGCGCGGTTTCGGTGGCCGTGCCCAGCCAGCGCCATCGATCGAACACATGCCAGGCGTGCAAGCCGGCGCCGAGATCATGTTCATCGACGATGTGGATCGCCTGCGCAAACGGCCAGCGCGGCAGCCGGGTGTGCTCGAACGCTGCGCGCACCCGCGCAGCATTGGTCAGTACATCTTCGGCACCGACGCATGCGCCGGCGCAACGCGCGAGCTGACGGTTGAAGCACGGCGCGTCTTCGCGCGTGCGCTTTTCCAATCCGAGCGCGGCCAGGCAATAACCGGCCTGCGCAGCGCACTCGCTCAAGACCCGCCGCGCCTGAGCCCGGTTGGCGAAGGGGCCGAAGTGATCGCAAAACGCCGCGTGATCGTCGGCATCGAGCATGGCGTCGAGGTCCGCCGCCGGGCGCAGCACGATCCGTCCGCGCGCGTCGAGCGTGAAGGCGACCTGATTGCTTCGGCGCCGTAGCGCGACGTTGTGCGCCGGCATGCGTTCGCCGATCAGGGCGATCTCGCGCAGCTCGGCGCCGAACGCGCCCGCGGTGCGTTCCCATTCGATGCGTTCGACTTCCTGCGACAGGCGCAGCGCACGCGCGCTGCGATGGTCGTTGGTGAAATGACTGCCGACGCGATCGCGCAGATCGATGCTCTTGCCGATGTAGATCGGATGCGGATTGGCGCCGTAGAACAAATAGACCCCGCAGGCGTGGGGAATTGCGTCGAGCGCATCGGGCGGCAGGCGGGCAGGCAGACTCGGGCGCTTGAGCAGACGTTTGAGCGCGACATCGAGGTCGGCCGGCGCGACGTCGCGTTCGATGTGTGCGAGGAAGGCCCGGATCAGCCGCGCGTCGCCGAGTGCGCGATGGCGCGATGCATCGCCCAAGGCGGCGCGCAAATGATGGCGGCTGGCGATGGCGTCGAGCGTATGCGGCGTGCGTTCGGGATAGAGCAAGCGCGACAGCCGCACGGTGCACAAGGTGGGCGCTTCGAAGGGCGCACCGATGCGCGCGAACTCGGCCTTGAGGAAGGCGTAGTCGAAGCGTGCGTTGTGCGCGATGAAGATCGCATCGGCGAGCCAGCCGCTGAGCTCGTCGGCGATCTCGGCAAAGCGCGGGGCATCGCGCACCATCGCATCGTCGATTCCGGTGATGAAGGTGATCTCGCTCGGGATGCGCTGTTCGGGATGCACGAGCGTCGACCATTCGCGGCTGCTGCCGTCGGGTTCGACGCGCACCACGGCGACTTCGGTGACGCGCGCATGCGCGGGTGCGGTGCCCGTCGTTTCGAGGTCGACGAAGGCCCAGGCGCGGTCGCGCGCATCGGCCATGGCGTCAGCGGCTGCCGTAGGCGACTTCGTGCAGGCGCGCGTGATGCACGGAGTCGGTTTCAGCCAGGCGCCGCGCGAGCGTGTCGGCATCGAGGCAGACCACGCCGCGCGAATCGGCATAGCCGCTGGCCTCGTCGTCGAGTCCGAATTGCGCAATGAAGGTGCTGCGCGGAATGCGCAGCGCGGCACAGGCATCGGCGAAGCTGCGCACTTCGTCGATCGTGGCGCGTTCGCCTTCGCTGCGCGACCAGCGCACCGCCATGGTCGGCACGCTCGCGGTGCCCATGAAGAGCAACGCGTCGATCGGCGCCTCGGTGCCTTCCTGATGGTTGAAGCGGCGCGCGCGAAAACCCAGGATCTCGAAGTACGTAATACCCACGCGCGCGAAGCGAGAACGCGACATCTTGCGCAAGCGACGGTTGCCCGGCGGACCGGATTCGGCAGCCGGATCGCCATCGCGCCCGCGCGCGGGCGCCGATCGCGTGGCCGCGGTCTTGGCTTGCGCGGGAGGCGAGGCTGGTGTGCCCGCGTTTGACGGGTCGGGCGATGGCGTCATCGGCGCGCGTTCGCTCGCGGTCGTCGGAGTGACGTGCTGCGGCGTCGCCCGCGCAAGCGATGCGGCCAAGGACGGGTCTTGCGCGATCGCGGCGATGCCCAACAATTCGGCGCGCGCGTTCGCGCGTGCTTCGCTCTCGTCGGCAATGCGCTGCGCTCGGGCGCGCAGCCAGGCGGCACCCAGGCCGAGCATCGCGATGATGAAGATCATGAACAGTAAGGTCTTCATCGGGCGACCGCGCGATGCTCAGGAACGCAGTGCGAATGCTGTCCCACGAAACAGGTATCGGAACGAGGTATCTCGTTCCTATAATCGATGCTCATCGTCAGCGTGGAAGAACGTCCAAGGTTCAATACCGCCAGTGTCTCGCACACGCACGACGAAACACCCGGCTACGTCAGTAGTACGACCATCCTCAAGGTCGCGCCGGTCAAACTGCATTGCCGTTCGATTCCTGGAGGTCGCGATGGCTATTCCCACCAGTATGCCCGATGGGCTGCGTCAAACATCGACGCGTGTGTGCTGCGAGTTCGATTTGCAATCGCGTCGTTTCGAGGTGGTCGAACTCGACGGGCTGGCCCATGCGGACGGCAGTGTCATGTTCGGTGCCGATGGCGTCGATCTGGCCGACGGCGTGGCATCGTTCTCGATCGACGGGCGGCGTTTTGCGGTGCGCCCCAAGGCTGAAGACCTGACCATTGCCGTGGCGACCGGCGCACACCCGCTACCCCCGACGCGGCCGAACGGACATCGGCCCGGCGGCGTGCCGACGAGCCGGCTCACCGATCTGCTCACTTCGCGCGAGATGCAGATCGTCGAGTTGGTCTCGACCGGGTTGCGCAACAAGCAGATCGCGTCGCGGCTGCAATTGAGCGAGTACACCGTGGCGGCCTATGTGAAGCAGATCTGCCACAAGCTGCAGGTCAACAATCGCACGGCGATGGTGTCGCGCTGCTTCCAGGCCGCAACGCAGTCCGGACCGCACGCGGTGGTGTAAGCCGTCTGCGGTCGTTGGCATGACGGCGCGAGCGCGATCTCACTCGCGCCGCAACGCATGCCATTGCGCAATCAGACCCGCGGTCGCCGGGTCTTGCACGGGCTGGCCGTCCGATGCGAGCGCGGCATTCACGCCATGCGCGAGTTGCTTGCCGAGTTCGACGCCCCATTGATCGAACGGATTCACATTCCAGATCGCGCCTTGCACGAACACCTTGTGTTCGTACATCGCGATCAAGGCGCCGAGTGTCGCCGGATCGAAGCGCTTGGCGAGGATGGTCGTGCTCGGACGGTTGCCCGGAAATTCGCGATGCGGCGCGAGTGATTGCGCTTCGTCGTCGGACATGCCGCGTGCGCGCAGTTCCGCATAGGCTTCGTCGCGGGTCTTGCCGCGCATCAAGGCCTGCGCCTGGGCGAAGCAATTGGCCACCAGCATTTCGTGGTGACCGGCAAGACCATGGTCGCCATGGGCGGCGACGATGAAATCGACGGGCATCCAGGCCGTGCCCTGATGCAGCGCCTGGAAGTAGGCGTGCTGGCCGTTGGTGCCGGCCTCGCCCCAGACCACGGGCGCGGTGTGCCAGTCGACTGTTTCGCCATCGAGGGTGACGCGCTTGCCGTTGCTTTCCATTTCCAGTTGCTGCAGATGCAGGCTCAGCAAGTGCAGGGGCTGGTGGTAGGGCGCGACGGAATGCGTCTGCACATCCCAGAAATTGAGGTACCAGATGCCCAGCAGCGCCAGGGCCACGGGCAGATTGCTTTCGAGCGGTGCGCGCACGAAGTGCAGATCCATCGCCCGCGCGCCGCGCAGCATCTGTTCGAAGCGCTCGGCGCCGACGGCAAGCGCGATCGGCAATCCGACCGACGACCACAAGGAATACCGGCCGCCCACCCAGTCCCAGAACGGGAACATCCGTTCAGGCGCGATGCCGAACGCGCCGACGGCGTCCAGGTTGGTCGATACGGCGACGAAATGATGCGCGACCGCCGTGGCGTCGCCGAAAGCCTCGACCGTCCAGCGCCGCGCACTATGCGCATTGGCCATGGTCTCGGCCGTGGTGAAGGTCTTGGATGCGACCACGAACAAGGTGCGTTTGGGGTCGAGTTCGCGCAGGGTGAGCGCGAGATGCCAGCCATCGGCGTTGGAGACGAAATGCACTCGCGGCCCGTCGTGAAACGGGGCGAGTGCTTCGACCATCATGCGCGGACCCGCGTCGGACCCGCCGATGCCCAGATGCACGATGTCGGTGATGCGATCGCCGCGAAAACCGCGCCAGTTGCCGGCGCGCACCGACTCCGCGAACGACAGGAAGCGATCGCGCACGGCCAGCACTTCGGCGACGACGGACTTGCCGTCGACGCGATAGTCGTCGCCGGCTTGCGCGCGCAAGGCCATGTGCAGCGCAGCGCGATGCTCGGTGGTGTTGACCCGCTCGCCGGCGAATTGCGCCGCCATCCGTTGCGTCAGTCCGCATTCGCGCGCGAGTGCGAACAAGTCCGACCAGACGGCTGCGTCGATGCGGTGGCGGGAAAGATCGACGTGCAGCGCGACGCCGGCGTCGTCGAAGGAGCGTGCATCGCGCGCGAATCGCTGCGCGTCGTCGGCAAATGCGCGGCGCAGATCGAAATGGTCGAGACGCTCCCGGTGTGCGCGCAATTTGCGCCAAGCAAGCGTCTGGGTTGGATTCACCATGGGAACGGGCGGCGTCTGGCCGTCGTTGGGGGTTGGCATTGGCGCGGCGAGCATGCGTCAAACCGCGATTGTGGTCGATCCCGCGAGCGGAGTATGCCGGGCAATGTCGTGGTTTGTGCTAGGGCCGATGCGACGGCGCGCAGTGTAACAATGTCCTGGACCAAACTAGCGGGGCGCAGCACGTGGACGTGCCGGCCAAAAGCTCGACGCACACTGGAGCCGCCATCGATCGCGAAGTGCGGCGCGAACTGCTTGCACACGCGGTCGCACAAGCGGTGGGGTCGGGTTCGGCATTCATCGTCGCCACGTCGATCGTGGTCGCGCTGGCGGTTTGGCATGGGCGTTACTGGGCGGCGCTCGTGATCATCTGCGCCGCCACGGGCTTGTGGTTCTGGCGCAAGCGCATTGCCGCTCGCGTGGCCGATCCGCGCTGTCTGGCGAGCCTCCATCGGCTGCAATGGATGTTCAGCATCAACATGATGCTCAGCGGCGTGGTCTGGGTGATCGCGCTCGCCACGATCTTTCCGTATCTGCCGATCGGCGAAGCGGTGCTGTTGTTGCTCATCATCGTCGGCGCGATGGTGGTGGCATTGCCGGTGTGCTCGATGGTGGATTGGGCGCTCGAGTTGTACGTCGTCCCGCAGTTGGTGGCGGCGGTCGCGGTCTGTCTTGCCATGAACCTGCTGGACGCGCCGATCCTGGTGGCGGCCGCCTGCCTGTTCGCCTTCGTGCTGATGCGCGCTTCGCGTCACTACCGCGATCTGGGCCGCGACGCGGTCATGCGGCGCGCGGCATCCGAATCGGCCAATACGGCCTTGCGTGAAGCCAATGCTCACATCGCGCGCACCAATGCCGAGTTGCAGGATGCCATGCATTCCGCGCAGGCCGCGGCGGTGGCGAAGACGCGGTTTCTCGCCAACATGAGCCACGAGATCCGCACGCCCATCAATGGCGTGCTGGGCGCGCTCGAGCTGTTGGAGCGGCATGAACTGCAGCCGCATGTGCGTGAGCTGGTGGAGGTCGCCGATCGTTCCGGCCGGGCTTTGCTGGGCGTGCTCAACGAAGTGCTCGATTACGCGCGGGTCGAGACCCGCCAGCCCGCGGTACACCGCGAGCCGATCGCCTTGCACGAGCTGCTCGCGTCGGTGCATGCCTTGTTCCACGCATCGATGCATGCCAAAGGCCTGACGACGACGCTGGAGATTCACCCGCGCGTACCGCACACCATCCTCGGCGACGCCTTGTGTCTGCGCCAAGTCCTGATGAATCTAATCGGCAACGCAGTGAAGTTCACTTCGGCGGGCAGCGTGGTCGTGCGGGCCGATGTGATCCCGGGCGCGACGGCCACGCTCGTCATCGAGATCATCGATACCGGCATCGGCATATCGGCCGAAGATCAGGCCCGTTTGTTCACACCGTTCTTTCAGGCCGACAGTTCCGACACGCGCGCCTTCGGCGGCGCGGGGCTTGGGCTTGCCTTCAGCAAACGCATGGTCGACGCCATGGGCGGCGTGGTCTCCTTGCACAGCGCGCTGGGTGAAGGGACTTCGATTCGGATCGAATTGCCTTGCGTGACCGAAGAGGAAGCAAGCCCGGTCGTCGCGCACGTTGCGGCCACGGCACCGACCGCCGCGAACGAACGCGCTGCGGCCCCGATCGACGGCGCGAGTGTGCTGCTGGTCGAAGACAACGAGGTCAACCGGTTGGTGGCCTCCGAGATGTTGTTCGCGCTGGGACTCGACGTGCGCGAGGCCGTCAACGGGCGCGAGGCGGTCGAAGCGCAATTGCGTGCGCCCGCCGCCATCGTGCTGATGGATTGTCAGATGCCGGAGATGGACGGGTTCGAAGCCACGCGGCGCATCCGCGAACATGAACGCACCGGGCGATTGGCGTGGGCGCCGATCATCGCGGTCACCGCGCATGTGCTCGATGGCGATGCCGAACGCTGCCGCGCCGCGGGGATGGATGACTACCTGGCCAAGCCCTACGGGCTGGACGATCTGCGCGCCAAGATCGAACGGTGGTTGCCGCGACGTTCGTGAGGCCGCCGGGTCAGCCGTGCAGACGCGAGCCCTTGGGCAGGTGCGCGAGCAGGAATTCCATCTGGTCGGCGAGGATGCGCCGATTGCGCAGGATGAAGTCTTCCCACAGGCTCGGCACATAGGGCGCGTACAGCAGCGGCATATGGGCCTGCTCGGGCGTGCGGCTGCCTTTGCGGTGATTGCAGGCGCGGCAGGCCGTCACCACGTTCATCCACTCGTCGCGGCCGTTCTGTGCAAACGGCGCGATGTGTTCGCGCGTCAGATCGTCGCTCGGGAACAGATCGCCGCAATACGCGCAGACATTGCGGTCGCGTGCAAACAATTTGGCGTTGGTGAGTCCGGGCGTGAGATGGAACGGATCGATGCGCGGAATGCCCTTGGTGCCGATGATCGAATTGATGCGCACGATCGATTGACGACCGGTGATGGCATTGATGCCGCCGCGAAAGACGGCCACCTCGGAGCCAAGTTCCCAACGCACGTCTCCGGCAGCGTAATGAAGCACCGCCGCTTCGAGCGATATCCAGGACTGCGGGAGACCCTGCGCACTGAGTTTGAGAATCTTCATGTGGACGCATGCACGGCGCCACGAAATGTTGCCGTGCAAACCGAACCTACTCTACACCCGATGACATGGGTTTGACACCGGGGGCATTCCCAGCGTTCAAGGCAGCGCGCTCACCTCACCCGAACCTGCGATGGCGCGCGAGATCTGCGGCTGGCCGCGATAGCGCACGTCGCCCGAGCCCGCGATCGATACCGACAAGGTGCGCGACGCGTGCACCTTGGCATCGCCCGAGCCCGCGATCTTGACGGCGACCTGCTCGCCCACGAGGTTGGCCGTGTCGACGTCGCCCGAACCCGCGATGCTGATGCCTTGCGTCGGCGCTTTGCCGGCTGCGCGAAAGTCGCCGCTGCCGCTGATCGACACCGCGAGGATGTCGGCTTCGAGCGCTTCGATGGTGACGTCGTTCGAACCCGAGATGACGACATCGAAGTCGCGCGCCTGCGCTCGATCGACGTGGATATCGCCCGAGCCCGATGCTGCGATCGAGTTCAGCGTCTTGCACTCGACGATCACCTTGATCGGATTGCGCGTATAGAACGACACCCCTTTGTGCAGACCGATCTCCAAGGCGCCGTTGCGCACCTGAGTTTCGATGTAGGGCAGCAGATTGTCGTCGGCCTGCACGGTCAGCGACTCGCGCGTCGCGGCGTGCACTTCCACATCGATCGGGCCGGCCAGGCGCAGGGCATGGAAATCGCTCACCGGGCGCACCTCGTTCGCCTGCTTGCCCGAACCCGCGACACGGTCGGCGCCGACCCCGGTCGAGATGACCAGCGCGGCATGCATGAATGACGGTGCGGCAGTTGTCAGCGTCGGCATGGCGACGGCGAGTGTTGCGCCGAAGGCGGCGGTGATGAGATGACGGGACATGGCGTCCTCCTGATCGATGAGGCGGATGCGACATCATGGCGCGCGCCTCGGTCGCAAAGCGCGCGGCTTGCGACAGAATGCCGGCTGGGCGCGACAGGCTGCCGCGTTCCGCGACCGATCACCCTACATTTCTTCCGGCCCCTCATGACGCCCTCCGCACCGATCGACTCCGCCCGACTCGATACCGATCGCTTCGACGTCGCCATCATCGGCGGCGGACACAACGGGCTGGTCTGTGCCGCCTACCTCGCGGCGGCCGGCCTGTCGGTCGTGGTGGCCGAGCGGCGCGCGGTGCTCGGCGGCGCCGCGGTCACCGAAGAATTTCATCCCGGGTTTCGCAATTCGATCGCCAGTTACACCGTCTCGCTGCTGCACCCGCGCGTGATCGCCGATCTGCGCTTGCATGGCCACGGCCTGCGCGTGGTCGAACGTCCTTTCGGCAACTTCCTGCCGCGCGAGGACGGGCGCGCGTTTCGCCTCGGCGGTGGGCTCGCGGCCACGCAGCGCGAGGTCGCGCAATTCAGCACGCGGGATGCCGAGCGACTGCCGGCGTATTACGCCATGCTCGATCGCGCAGTCGCGGTGTTGCGCGAACTCAATGTGCGCACCCCGCCCGCCCTTGGGCCGGCCGCGGGCTGGGCGGATTGGCTCGCAGGCCTCGACGCCGGGCGCCGGTTCAAGGCGCTCGACATGGCGACCCGGCGCGATCTGCTCGCATTGTTCTCGGGCTCGGCCGGCGATCTGCTCGACCGCTGGTTTGAAAGCGATCCGCTCAAGGCCGCGCTGGGTTGGGATTCGGTGGTCGGCAATTTCGCATCGCCCTATTCGCCCGGCTCGGCCTATGTCTTGCTGCACCATGTGTTCGGCGAAGTGAACGGACAGTCGGGCGTCTGGGGTCACGCGATCGGCGGCATGGGAGCGATCACCCAGGCCATGGCGCGCGAATGCGCCGCGCGAGGCGTCACCTTGCTGACCGAGGCGCCGGTGCGCCGGGTGTTGGTGGATGCGGCGTCGGCCAAGCCGCGCGCTTGCGGCATCGAGTTGGAGGACGGGCGCCGATTGCAGGCGCGTGCGGTGGTCGGCAACGTCGGGCCCAAGCTGCTGTACGGCCAGATGCTCGACGCCGGCGTACTCGATGAAGACTTCCGCGCGCGCATCGATGGCTTCAAGGTCGGGTCGGCATCGTTTCGCATCAATGTCGCGCTCGCCGAACTACCGGATTTTTCGTGTGCGCCGGGCACGCATGCCCAGCCCCATCACGGCGCGGGCATTCTGTTCGCGCCCGACTTGTCCTTCATGGAGCGCGCATATTTCGACGCGCGCTCAAAGACGCACAACGCGGGGTGGTCGAAGGAACCCATCGTCGAACTCAACATCAGCAGCGCGCTCGATGACACGCTGGCAGCGCCCGGTGCGCATGTGGCGTCGATGTTCTGCCAGCATTTCGACCCCGCGCTGCGCGCGGCCTGGGACATTCACAAGACCGCCGCGGCGGAATCGATCATCGGCATC
>CAYUYC010000015.1:0-23343 GCA_964448945.1 uncultured Burkholderiaceae bacterium | reverse complement strand
GCATGCCAGGTCGCGCGCACGCACGCGGCAAAGCGATGAATGGGCGAGCGTCGAATTCGTCGCGCGCTATCGCGTCGGCGGGCGCGCGCATCGCCTGCACGAGCGCAGCCGCTTCGTGCGCGATGCCGGGCGTTGGTATTACGTGGATGGAGACATGCTCGAATGAACGACGCGGCGATCGTCGTGCACACCGGCTGGGTGCCGGGCCTGGTCGGCGAACTCGTGCGCTGGCACGGGTGGTATTACGTGCGCGGCCTGGGCTGGCCGGCCCGCTTCGAGGCCATCGTCGCGCGCGAAGCCGGCGAACTGGCCGCGGCGGGCGAGCACCCGGAAGTGTCGGCCTGGAGCGCGTGGCGCGGCGATGAATTCCTCGGCGGGCTCGCGCTCGATGGGCGCGGGCATCAACGCGCCGGTGCGCGCTTGCGCTTCTTCATCGCGAGCGATGCCGCGCGCGGCCGGGGCGTCGGTACGCGCCTGATGCAAGCGGCGCTCGACGCGGCCGATGCGCGCGGTTATGCGCGGGTGTGGCTCACCACGGTCAGCGGGCTCGAGCCCGCCGCGCATCTGTATCGCAAGCACGGCTTCGTGCTGATCGATGAACACGACGACACTTCCTGGGGCGTGACGATGCGCGAGCAGCGGTATGTGCGCGAATCGCAGGCCCCGGCTTTCCGAGCCGACGACCCTCCGAGCCCCGCGCCATGACCGCACTCCAGACCCAGCTCAATCCGCGCAGCGCGGAGTTTCAAGCCAATGCCGCGGCGATGCGCGCGGTGGTCGACGACCTCAAGGCGCGGGTCGCGCAGATCGCGCAAGGCGGCGGTGCCGATGCGCGGCGCAAGCACACCGGCCGCGGCAAGCTGCTGCCGCGCGAGCGGGTGGACGTGCTGCTCGATCCGGGCACGCCGTTTCTCGAACTCAGCCAGCTCGCGGCCTACGGCATGTACAACAACGACGCGCCGGGCGCGGGGCTCATCACCGGCATCGGCCGGGTGGCGGGGCGCGATTGCGTGATCGTCTGCAACGACGCGACCGTCAAGGGCGGCACTTATTACCCGATCACGGTCAAGAAGCATTTGCGCGCGCAAGAGATCGCGCAGCAGAACCGGCTGCCTTGCATCTATCTGGTCGACAGCGGCGGCGCCAATCTGCCCAATCAGGACGAGGTCTTTCCCGACCGCGACCATTTCGGGCGCATCTTCTTCAACCAGGCCAATCTGTCGGCGCAAGGCATTCCGCAGATCGCGGTGGTCATGGGTTCGTGCACCGCGGGCGGCGCCTATGTGCCCGCGAT
Organism: uncultured Burkholderiaceae bacterium; assembly: GCA_964448945.1. Classification (GTDB taxonomy): domain Bacteria; phylum Pseudomonadota; class Gammaproteobacteria; order Burkholderiales; family Burkholderiaceae_E; genus CAXBRX01. The sequence continues at coordinate 22,049 of CAYUYC010000015.1, read as the reverse complement.
GAGCGACGAATCGATCATCGTCAAGAACCAGGGCACGATCTTTTTGGGCGGCCCGCCGCTCGTCAAGGCCGCGACCGGCGAAGTGGTCAGCGCCGAAGACCTCGGCGGCGGCGATGTGCATACGCGCTTGTCGGGCGTGGCCGATCATCTCGCGCAAAACGACACCCATGCGCTCGCGCTCGCGCGCAAGATCGTCGGCAATCTGGGCGCGCTGCCGCGCAAGGACGCCGACGTCGATCTGCGCGCGCCGGTGGACCCGGTGTACGCGGCCGAAGAGTTGTACGGCGTGATCCCGACCGACACCAAGAAGCCTTTCGATGTGCGCGAGATCATCGCGCGCATCGTCGACGGGTCCGAGTTCGACGAATGGAAGCCGCGCTACGGCGCCACCCTGGTGACGGGCTTTGCGCACATCCACGGCATGCCGGTGGGCATCATCGCCAACAACGGCATCCTGTTCAGCGAGTCGGCGCTCAAGGGCGCGCATTTCATCGAGCTGTGCTGCCAGCGCAAGATTCCGCTGGTGTTCTTGCAGAACATCACCGGCTTCATGGTCGGACGCAAATTCGAGAACGAAGGCATCGCCAAGAACGGCGCCAAGCTGGTCACTGCGGTCTCGACCGCGGCGGTGCCCAAGTTCACCGTCATCATCGGCGGCTCGTTCGGCGCGGGCAATTACGGCATGTGCGGGCGCGCCTTCGCGCCGCGCTTGTTGTGGATGTGGCCGAACGCGCGCATCAGCGTGATGGGCGGCGAACAAGCGGCGAGCGTGCTGGCCACGGTGCGCCGCGACGGTTTGGAGGCCAAGGGCACCCCTTGGTCGGCGGAGGAGGAAGAAGCGTTCAAGGCGCCCATCCGGGCCCAATACGAAACGCAGGGCCATCCGTACTACGCAAGCGCGCGCTTGTGGGACGATGGCGTGATCGACCCGGCCGACACGCGCATGACGCTCGCGCTCGGCTTGTCGGCGGCGCTCAATGCGCCGATTCCTGAAACCAAGTTCGGCATCTTCCGCATGTGATCCTCATGGCAGAGCAAGAAAGCAAATACCTGGGCGAGCTGTTCGCCAACAACCGTCGTTGGGCCGAGCGCCAGGTGCGCGCCGACCCGCAATTCTTTTCGCGCCTGATCAATCAGCAGGCGCCCAAATATCTGTGGATCGGCTGTTCCGACAGCCGGGTGCCGGCCAACGAGATCGTCGATCTCGCGCCGGGCGAATTGTTCGTGCATCGGAACATCGCCAACGTCGTCGTGCATACCGACATGAACTGCCTGTCGGTCCTGCAATACGCGATCGAAGTGCTGCACGTCGAGCACATCCTGGTCGTCGGCCATTACGGCTGCGGCGGCGTCGCGCGCACCTTGCAAGGCGGCATGGTCGGCGTGGCCGACAACTGGCTGCGCCATGTGCAGGACGTGCAATGGAAGCGGCGCACCTTGCTCGAAGGCAAGGTCTTCGGCGATCAGGTCGATCTGTTGTGCGAACTCAATGTGCTCGAACAGGTGAGCAACGTCTGCCGCACGACCTTCGTGCGCGATGCCTGGGCGCGCAATGAAAAGCTCGTGGTGCACGGCTGGTGCTACGGCATCAAGGACGGCCTCGCCAACGATCTGGGCTGGTCGGTCGACGCGCCTTGCGATCTCGAAGCCGAACTCGGCCATGCGGTCGATGCGCGGGTGCGGCGCTGGAACGGGGAAACCTCATGAACGGACTCGATGTCGCGCGCGATGGCGCGGTGGCCCTCGTCACCCTCAACCGGCCCGAGGTGCGCAACGCCTTCAACGAAGCCTTGATCGCCGCGTTGCAAGAGACCTTCACCGCGCTCGACCGCGACCCCGAGGTGCGCGTGGTGGTGCTCGGCGCGCACGGGCCGGCGTTCTGCGCCGGCGCCGATCTCAATTGGATGAAGAAGATGGCCGGCTATACGTTCGACGAGAACGAAGCCGACGCACTGTGCCTGGCCGACATGCTGTACGCGATCTATGGCTGCTCCAAGCCGGTGGTCGCGCGCGTGCATGGCGATGTCTATGCCGGCGGCATGGGGCTGGTGGCGGCATGCGACATCGCGGTCGCGAGCACCAATGCGCATTTCTGCCTGAGCGAAACCCGCATCGGCCTCATCCCCGCGACCATCGGCCCGTATGTGATCAAGGCCTTGGGCGAACAGGCCGCGCGCCGCTTCATGGTGAGCGCCGAGCGCTTCGAAGCGGCCGAGGCCTACCGCCTGGGTTTCGTGCACGAACTGTGTCAGCCCGACGAACTCGATGAACGCCTGGGCGAGATCGTCGACGCGCTGTTGCTGTGCGGCCCGCAAGCGCTGGCCGCGGCCAAGCGTCTGGTGCGCGAGATCGGCAGTCAAAGCATCACGCCGTCGCTGCGCGCCGATACCGCCCGGCGCATCGCCGAAGTGCGCGCCAGCGACGAAGGCCGCGAAGGCGTGACGGCGTTTCTCGAAAAGCGCAAACCGAATTGGGTGACGGTGGAGGGCGCTTGAAGATGGAGCCGTGGCGCGCGCACCGGCGAGCGCCGAGGAAGCAGTTGAAGGAGACACGCGTCGTTCGCGACGTGCAAGAACGAAAAGGGATGAACCCATGTTCTCGAAGATCCTGATCGCCAACCGCGGCGAAATTGCCTGCCGCGTCGCCGCGACGGCGCGCCGTCTGGGCATCAAGACCGTGGCGGTGTATTCCGACGCGGATGCGCGCGCGGCCCATGTCGCGGCCTGCGACGAGGCGGTGCACATCGGCGCAGCCAGCGCGAAGGAAAGCTATCTCGTCGCCGAACGCATCCTCGCGGCGGCGCGTGCGACCGGTGCGCAAGCGATTCATCCCGGCTACGGTTTTCTGTCGGAGAACGAAGACTTCGCGCAGGCCTGCGCGGCCGCGGGCGTGGTCTTCATCGGGCCGCCGGCCGCGGCGATCCGCGCCATGGGCAGCAAGAGCGCGGCCAAGGCCTTGATGGAGCGCGCGCAGGTGCCCTTGGTGCCCGGGTATCACGGCGACGACCAAGCGCCCGATCTGCTCGCGCGCGAGGCGGCGCGCATCGGATTTCCGGTGCTCATCAAGGCCAGTGCGGGCGGCGGCGGCAAGGGCATGCGCGCGGTCGAGCGCGCCGAGGATTTCGAGGCCGCGCTCGCCTCGTGCAAGCGCGAGGCGATCAATGCCTTCGGCGACGATCGGGTGCTGGTCGAGAAGTACCTGACCCGCCCGCGCCATATCGAAGTGCAGGTGTTTGCCGATACCCACGGGCATTGCGTGTATTTGTTCGAGCGCGATTGCTCGGTGCAGCGCCGGCATCAGAAGGTGCTCGAAGAAGCGCCGGCGCCGGGCATGACGCCCGAGCGCCGTCGCGCGATGGGCGAGGCCGCGGTGGCCGCCGCGCAGGCCGTGGGGTATGTGGGCGCGGGCACGGTCGAGTTCATCGCCGAGGGTGGCGAGTTCTACTTCATGGAGATGAACACGCGCTTGCAGGTCGAACATCCGGTGACCGAGATGATCACCGGCCATGATCTGGTCGAATGGCAGTTGCGGGTGGCCGCGGGCGAGCCCTTGCCGGCCTTGCAGGACGCCTTGCACATCGACGGCCATGCGATCGAAGCGCGCCTGTATGCCGAGAACCCCGAGAAGGGTTTCTTGCCCGCGATCGGCACGCTGGCGCATTTCAGCCTGCCCGCGCATGTGGCCTTCATGCGCAACGCCGATCAGAACCCGGCACACCCGCCGGCGCGCGTGCGCGTCGACGCCGGCGTGCGTGCGGGCGATGCGATCACGCCGAACTACGATCCGATGATCGCCAAGCTCATCGTCTGGGGCGAGACGCGCGAGCGCGCCTTGCGCCAGATGTCGGCGGCGCTCGCGCAGACGCGCATCGTCGGGCTCGCATCCAACGTCGCCTTCCTGCAGCGCGTGATGACTTGCCGTTCCTTCGCCGAGGCCGATCTCGACACCGGGCTCATCGCGCGCGAACAGGCCGCGTTGTTGCCGGCGCCGCAAGCGCCCGCCGCGGATGTGCTGGCGCTGGCCACCGCCGCGGTGCTCGAGCGCGAAGGCGGCACCACCGGCGCCGATCCATGGTCGGGCCGCAGCGGTTGGCGCTTGAACCAGGTCTATGAACGCGCGCTCCACTTCGCGTCCGAGGCCGGGGTGCACACCGTGCGCGTGCGCTATGCGCACGATGGTCTGCAACTCGCGATCGGCGACGATGCCTTGCCGTTGTCGTGGACCCGCGCGGGCGACGATTACACCGTGCGCAACTGGGGCCGCGCCGAAGGTGGGCATGCGGTGCGCGGCGCGGTGGTCTTCGACGGCGAGACCTTGCATGTGTTCACCGACGGCGGGCTCGTCGCGCTGGCCTTGCCCGATGCGCTCGCGCATGCCGGCGAGGACGCGGGCGACGCAGCGCGCCTGGTGGCGCCCATGCCGGGCAAGATCGTCGCGCTGCTGGCCGAGACTGGCCGCGCGGTCGCCAAGGGCGCGCCCTTGCTGGTGATGGAGGCGATGAAGATGGAACACACCATCGTCGCGCCCGCCGCGGGTCAGGTCGAAGAATTCTTGTTCGCCGCGGGCGATCAGGTTGCCGAAGGCGCGCAATTGCTGCGCTTTGCCCAGGAGGCCGCATGAAGATCGTCATTTGCGCCAGCCGCAGCTTTGCCGAGCAATGCGCGCATGCATTGCAACGCGCCTTGCCCGATGCCGAGATCGCGGTGCGTCTGAACACGCACGCGGCGCGCATGGCAGACCAGCCCGCCGCCGATTACGCCCTGGTCTGGAAACCGCCCGCGGCCTTCTTTGAAGAACAGCCCGCGCTCAAGGCCTTGTTCGTGCTCGGTGCCGGCGTCGACGCCTTGCTGGCCTTGCCGACCTTGCCGCCCGATCTGCCCATCGTGCGCCTCGAAGACGCGGGCATGGCCGGGCCGATGGCCGACTATGTGCTCGCCGCGGTCATGCGCGTGCATCGGCGCTTCGATCTGTTTGCCGCGCACCAGCGCGCACGGCGCTGGCAGGAAGAAACCCCCAAGCCCAAGGGGCAGTTTGCGGTCGGCGTGCTGGGCTTGGGTGCGATCGGCGCCGAGGTGGCGCGCGTGCTCGCGGCCCAGGGCTATGCGGTGCGCGGTTATGCGCGCACGCCGCATGTGATCGCGGGTGTGCGCAGCCATGCGGGCACCCAGGAGTTCGACGATTTCCTGCGCGGGCTCGATGTGCTGGTCAATGTGCTGCCGCTGACGCCCGAGACCATCGGCATCCTCAATCACGCCACGATGTCGCGCCTCGCGCATGGCGCGCATGTGATCAACGTCGGGCGCGGCGCGCATCTGGTCGAGGCGGACTTGATCGCGCTGCTCGACGCGGGCAAGTTGTCGGGGGCGACGCTCGATGTGTTTTCAGTCGAGCCGCTGCCGGCGAACCACGCGTTCTGGGCGCGGTCCGACATCGTGCTCACGCCGCATGTGTCGGCGGTGACCGAGATCGATCCGGGCATCGCCCAGATCGCCGGCAAGATCGCGGCGCTCGAAGGTGGCGCGGCCGTCGGCGGCATCGTCGATCGCGCGCGCGGGTATTGAAGAAAGGACGCAGCATGGGCGCAGCCAAAGGCTTGCCGCAGCGGGTCGCGATCGTCGATGTCGGCCCGCGCGACGGATTGCAGAACGAAGCACAGCCGGTGCCGGCGGCGGCCAAGATCGAACTCGTGCATCGGCTGCAGGACGCCGGCCTCAAGGCGATCGAGGTCACGAGTTATGTGAGCCCGAAATGGGTGCCGCAGATGGCCGACAACGCCGAGGTGATGGCGGGCATCGCACGGCGCGCCGACGTGGTCTATTCGGTGCTCGTGCCCAACATGAAAGGCTACGAAGCCGCGGTGCAGGGCAAGCCCCAGGAGATCGTGGTCTTTGCCGCGGCCAGCGAGGCCTTCAGCCAGCGCAACATCAATTGTTCGATCGCCGAAAGCATCGAGCGCTTCGTGCCGGTGGTGGCCGCGGCGCATGCGGCGGGCATGCGCGTGCGCGGCTCGATCTCGTGCGCGCTCGGGTGTCCGTATCAGGGCGAAGTCGCCCCCGCGGCGGTGGCCGACGTGGCGGCGCGCATGCAGGCGATCGGGGTCGATCATGTCGGCGTGGCCGACACCATCGGCGTGGGCACGCCGCGCAGGACGCAGGCCGCGATCGAGGCCGCGGCGCGCCACTACCCCTTGCACGAGATCAGCGGGCATTTCCACGACACCTACGGCCAGGCCTTGGCCAACATCTATGCCTGTCTCGAACTGGGCATCGCCACCTTCGATGCGAGCATCGCGGGCCTGGGCGGATGCCCGTATGCCAAGGGCGCGACCGGCAATGTGGCCACCGAGGACGTGGTGTATTTGATGCACGGCCTGGGCATCGAGACCGGGATCGATCTCGACCGCCTGGTCGAGGCCGGCCGGTTCATCTCGCAATTGCTCGGGCGCAAGCCGGTGTCGCGCGCGGGCAATGCGCTGCTGGCCAAGCGCGCGGCATGAGGAGGACCGCTTCATGAGCGCACGCCCATTGCTCGTCGAGCGCCGCCAGCTCGAACTGCCGGCGCGGTATGCGAGCGGCGAGTACGTGCCGAGCCCTTGCACCTCGGTCTGCTCGATGGATGCGGCAACCGGCTGGTGCCAGGGCTGCCATCGCACGCTCGACGAGATCGCCGATTGGGCGGTGCTCGATGCCGACGAACGCCGCGCGGTCTGGGCACAATTGCCGGCACGGTTCGACCAAAGGAGTGGGGCATGAGCGAGTTGCGCGATCCGCGCAAATACTTCGGCGAGCATCCGATGTTCGGGCCCGCCTATCACCAGGTCTTCAAGGCCACCGCGACGCTGTTGATGATGGCGATCGTGTTCTACGCCTACCGCGCGCTCGAGCGCGACAGCTCGGTGCTGACCGGCCAGACCAAGCTGTTGTTCGCGTTTGCGGGCATGACGATCCTGTTCACCTATTACGGCTTGCTGCGCTCGCAAACCACGATCGATGAGCACGGCATTGCGCAAAGCTGGATGTTCAAGAAGGCCGTGGGCTGGGACGAGATCCGCGGTGCGCGCGTGTTGCGCATGCCCATGGCGGTCCGCCTGATCGTGCGCACGCAATCCGGGCGCTTCAATGTCTACAACGCGGGGTCGGACGACCTCGGCCTGGCGTTCGACGCCATCGCGCGCGCGTATCCGGCGGCATGAGCACACGCCCCGCCGCCGCGTGGCCTGCGGGCATGCAGGTCTTCGAGCGCGGCTGGCTGTCGTCGAACACCATCGTGTTTTGCGGCACGCTCAATGCGGTGGTCGACACCGGCTATGTCGCGCATGCCGAGCTCGGCGCGCAACTCGTGCAGCGCGCGCTCGATGGGCGCGATCTGCATCGCATCGTCAACACCCATCTGCATTCCGACCATTGCGGCGGCAATGCGCAGCTGCAGCGCCTGTACCCGATGGCGCGCACGCACATCCCCGCGCCCGAGGCCGAGGCGGCCTTGCGCTGGGACCCGGCGCACCTGAGCTTCGAGGCGACCGGCCAGCGTTGCGATCGTTTCCGCGTCGATCGCACGTTCACCGAAGGCGACGAACTCGTGCTAGGCGATCTGACCTTCATCGCGCGCGCGGCCAGGGGTCATGATCCGCGCATGTTCGTGCTCTGGTGTCCCGATGAACGCATCTTGTTGTCGGCCGACGCGTTGTGGGAGGACGGTTTCGGCGTGGTGTTTCCCGAACTCGAGGGCGAGCCTGGATTTGCCGATGTGCGCGCGACGCTCGAGATGATTGCCACCCTGGGCGCGACGCGCGTGGTGCCCGGGCATGGCGAGCCGTTCACCGATGTGGCCGCGGCGCTCGCGCATGCGCACAGCCGGCTCGACTATCTGGCCGCCGATCCCGAGCGCAATGCGCGGCATGCGCTCAAGGTGCTGGTGAAGTTTCTGCTGCTCGACTTGCAGCGCATCGCCTTGCCCGATCTGGCGCGGCGTCTGGCGGCGATGCGTTATGCGCGCGAGATCAATCGGCGCTATCTGCGCCTGGCGCCCGAGGCCTTGCAGACCTGGGTGGTGGAGGCGCTGATCAAGGCCGGCGCCGCAGCGGTGGAAGACGGCGCGCTCGTCAACCGGTGACGGCGTGGGCACGCCATTCGTCGATGACGACCGAGGTTTCGGCAAACAGATCGGCGATCTCGGCGACGGCGGTCTGGCAATCGGCGAGCTGACCGGCACTGGCGCGCATTTCGAGCGCGCGTGCGCTTTGCGCGAGCGCCAGCGCGCCGACGATCGCGCTCGATGACTTGAGCGTGTGCGCGGCGCGCCGGATGGCGTCCTGGTCGCCGTGCGAGGCGCCGGTGCGCATGTCGTTGATCAGGCGCGCGCCCGATTCGGAGAACAGCTTGAGCGTCTTGACCGCGAGCGATTCGGCGCCGGGGCGGCGCAGTTCTTCGAGCTTGGCGAGCACGGTGCGATCGAGCAGGGCGGGACGTTCGGCCGGTGCGGCCGCCGCGCCCTGGGTGTTGTCGCGTGATGGCGCTTGGTTCATGTTCGCCCCCTGCAAAGGTCTGCGCGCCCAGGTTTCCAGCAACGCTTCGAGCTCGAATTCGCGGAACGGCTTGGCAAGATAGTCGTCGAACCCCGCCGCCAGGCAGCGTTCGCGATCGCCTTCCATCGCGTTCGCGGTAAGCGCAATCATGGGCGTTCGCTGCAGGCGTGTCACGCCGCGTTCGCGTTCGAGGCGGCGGATGGTGCGTGCGGCTTCGAAGCCGTCGAGCACCGGCATCTGGCAATCCATCAGCACCACGTCGAACTTGGCGTCGCGCCAGGCATCGATGCCGGTGCGGCCGTTGTCGGCGGTGCTGACCGAACAGCCGAGGTCTTCGAGCACCGCGATCGCGTATTCGCGATTGACCTGGTTGTCCTCGACCACCAGCACGCGCATGGCCAGACGCGCATGCGCGTCGTCGGAGCGCGGCGTGCCCACCACGATGCGCGAGATGGTGCGATGCAGATCCACGCGGCGGATCGGTTTGGGCAGGGTGACGGTGATCTCGGCTTCGGCCGCACGCAACGCGCGCTCGTCGATGGCCGCGTCGCTGGCCAGGATGATCGGCATGCGCGCATAGCGCGCATCGGTGCGGATGGCGCGCGCGAGCGCCAGACCGTTGGTGTCGGGGAGCTTGGCGTCGATGAGCGCAAGGTCGAACAGCACGCCGGCCGCGGCGGCATTGGTCAGCGCTTCGAGCGCCTGACGACCGTCGGCGACCGCCACCGGACGCATGGCCGCGGCGGTGAGTTGCTGCAGCAGCGTGGCGCGGCTGTTGGCGTGCTCGTCGACGATCAGCACGCGCAGCCCTTCGAGCCGGCCGGAATCGATTTCGTAGCCGAGCTCGTCCTTGGAGGCGAGCGCAAACGGCAGATCGAACCAGAAGCGCGAACCCTTGCCTTCGACGCTGGAGAAGTCGATCGAGCCGTGCATGAGGTCGCACAACTGCTTGGAGATGGCCAGCCCCAGGCCGGTGCCGCCGAAGCGGCGCGTGGTCGAGCTGTCTTCCTGGGTGAAGGGCGTGAACAGCTTGTTGCGCGCCGCGGAGGAAATGCCGCGGCCGGTGTCGCGCACTTCGAAGCGCAGCACGGTACTGGCGCCGGGGATGTATTCGGGGTGCTCGATCACCGGGCTGACCGTGAGCTCGACTTCGCCCACGTCGGTGAACTTGAGCGCGTTGCCCAGGAAGTTCGACAGGATCTGGCGGATGCGATGCGGGTCGCCGCGCACCGCGTCGGGCACATCGGGCGTGACCCGCACGCCGATCGAGATGCCCTTGGCGAGCGCTTGTTCGGTGAACAGCTCGATGACTTCTTCGGACAGATCGCGCGGACAGAACACATTGTCTTCGAGCTCGATGCGTCCGGCTTCGATCTTGGAGAAGTCGAGCACGTCGTTGATGAGGCTCAGCAAGGCTTCGGCCGAGGTCTTCACGGTGCGCGCATAACGGCGCTGCTTTTCGGACAGGTCGGTGCTCAGGAGCAGATCCGTCATGCCCATCACGCCGTTCATCGGCGTGCGGATCTCATGGCTCATGTTGGCCAGAAATTGGCTCTTGGCGCGGCTGGCGGCTTCGGCTTCGTGCTTGGCCTGCAATACCTCGGCGGTGCGGCGCTCGACCTTGGCTTCGAGCGAGTCGCGCGCCTCGGCCAGATCGCGGTCGCGGCTTTGGATCTGTTCGAGCATCGCGTTGAAGCTGTCGACCAGACCGCCGACTTCGTCCTGCGCATGCTTGTGCGCGCGCAGCGAATAATCGCCGTGTTCGGCCACGTCGCGCGCAGTGCGCGTCAGACGGTGCAAAGGCGTGAGCAGCCGGCCGAGCAGAAAGGCCGACACCAGCAAGGACACGCCCAGCGCCACCAGGCCGATGGCCGTGCCCAGCAGCAGTCCGTAGCGTCCGGTCTCGATCGCCGACACCGGCTCGGCCAGGATCTCGACCCGGCCGATGATGTCGTCGTCGGTGTGCACCGGCTCCGAGATCATGACCTTGGGGGTGTTGTCGGGCGGTGCGATCGACGATTGGAAGGTGACGAAACGATGGCCGTCGGCATCGTAGATGGTGGCGGTGCGCACGTCGTCGCGGTGGCGCAGCGACGACAACAATTCATGCGCGGTGCTGGCGTCGCGCACCGACAGCGCGCGGCTCACGCTGGTGGCCATGACTTGCGCGAGCACGGTGAGCGAGCGGTCGGCGCGTGCGCGCTCATTGGCCAGAAACATCACCGTGGTCGCCACCATCATCAAGCCGATGCCGATCGTGACGCCGAGCGTGACGATCATGACGATCTTGGTGCGGATGGATGGACGCGCGAGCGTCTGCTCGCGTCCGAGCGCGCGCCATGCGCGTCGGACGAAGCCTGGGCGCTTCGACGGTTCTGAAATTTCGCTCATTCGAATCGGGGACCCGATTGTCCGAGCGTGACCATAGCGTGCGCGCGCCCGATCGGTCGAGAGAATTGGCAGGGTTTCTTCATCCTTTCCACCTCGCGTGACGAATTGCGCGCCTGAAGGTGGTGCAAACCACAACAGCGACAGGCCTATTGCGGGTCCGCGCGGTGCGACGCGCTAGCCGAGCGCGCGTCGATATTGGATGGCCTCGGCGATGTCGGATTCGCCGACGTTGCTGCGCTGAGCCAGATCGGCCACGGTGCGTGCCAATTTGAGTACACGATGGAACGCGCGCGCCGACCAGCCGAAGCGTGCGCTCGCCTGCTTCAGCCGCGCAAGACCGCTCGCATCGGGCATGCACCAGCGCTCGACGTCGTTGGCGTCGAGTTCGGCATTCGGCTTGCCTTGCCTCGCGAGCGCAAACCTGCGCGCCTGCGCGACGCGCTCGGCAATGGCGGCGCTCGGTTCGCCGCGCTCGCGCATGGTGAGCGCCTCTTCGGGCACGACCGGAACTTCGATCTGAACATCGATGCGATCGAGCAGCGGGCCCGACAAGCGATGCCGGTAGCGCAGCACCGCATCGGGCGAGCAACGGCAGGCGATGCGCGGATGGCCGTGATGGCCGCAAGGACAAGGGTTCATCGCCGCGACCAATTGAAAGCGCGCAGGAAATTCCGCGCGGCGCGCGGCGCGTGCAATCGAGATGCGGCCGGTTTCGAGAGGCTCGCGCAATGCCTCCAGGACGCGCCGGTCGAATTCGGGCAATTCGTCGAGAAACAAGATGCCGCGATGCGCGAGACTGATTTCACCGGGACGCGGCGGATTGCCGCCGCCGACGAGGGCCACCGCGGATGCAGTGTGATGCGGAGCAAACACCGGCGTGGCGCCGAAGCGTTCGGGCGCGAACAAGCCCGCGATGCTCAGGATTGCAGCCGATTCGAGTGCGGCGTCTTCATTCAGCGGCGGCACGATGGAGGCGAGCCGCTGAGCCAGCATCGACTTGCCGGTGCCGGGCGGGCCGACCAGGAGCGTGGCGTGCGCACCTGCAGCCGCGACTTCGAGCGCGCGTTTGGCTTGTTCCTGGCCTTTGACGTCGGCGAGATCGGGCAAGGCCTGGGTGGGCAGATCGCGCGCGATCGGCGCGCAGGCCGCCAGCGTGCCGTCATTTGCAAGAACGCCGCACAAGGCGGCGAGGGTGTCGACGCCGGCCAGACGTACGCCCGGCACGCGCGCCGCTTCGTCGGCACTGGCGGCGGGCAGGACCAAGGTGCGCCCATGCGTTGGCGCGCGTCGCACGCCCAGTGCCAGCGCCAGGGCGCCGCGCACCGGACGCAGATCGCCGGTCAAGGACAACTCGCCCGCAAACTCGTAGCCGCACAGCCGTTCGACGGGGATCTGGCCGCTCGCGCCGAGGATGCCCAGCGCGATCGGCAGATCGAGGCGCGCCGATTCCTTGGGCAGATCGGCCGGGGCGAGATTGATCGTGATGCGGCGCGCCGGAAACTCGAAGCCCGCGTGCTGCAAGGCGGCGCGCACGCGGTCCTTGGCTTCGCGGACCTCGGCTTCGGGCAGACCGACGATGGTGAGCGACGGCAGGCCGTTGGCCAGATGCACCTCGACCGTCACTTCAGGCGCTTCGAGCCCGATCAGTGCCCGGCTGTGGACGATCGCGAGGCTCACGATCCGGTGGGTGCGGTGCTGCCGTGTCGGCCGCGCCGGTGGATCAGCGCGGTGTGCTGCCGGTCGATTCGCGCGCGGCTTCGAGCGCGGCGACGCGGGCTTCGAGTTCGGTCAGGCGCGCGCGGGTGCGAGCCAACACTTCTTGCTGAACGTCGAATTCTTCGCGGGTGATCAGATCGAGCTTGGCAAAGCCTTGCGCCATCACGGCACGCACATTCTTTTCGATGTCCTTGGCCGGTGAATTGGCGAGCAGATCGGCCACTTTCTTCTGCAAGTCTTCAAACATGTCGGCGGGTCGGGACATGTGCTTACTCCATCGAGGTGCTGCGGGTGGAAATCAGGGTCGATCGAGTCTAGCACCGGCGCATTCATCGACCTGTCCCTTGAATCGATGCACTTGAATGGTGCGCAAGGCCGATCGGCGGGCCGTCCTGCTTTTGCGTGGTGCGCGCCAAGCCGGTTTGTGCCCCAGTGCGTCGCCCGCAACCCGGCTTGGGCGTTGCCCGACTTGAAACTCTTTGTGGCACAGGTCTTGCAGAACCGACCGCGGTAGCGCCTTCGACTTACTTCCACCAGGAGAGGACATATGAAGAAACTCGCACTTGCCGCCGCGCTTGCCGCGACCTTTGCCACCCCCATGCTGGCCCAAGCCGCCGACGCCAAGTCCGACTGGACCTTCGCCGGCAACGCAGGCTTGTTCTCCGACTATCGTTTCCGCGGCTTCACCCAGACCGGCTACAAGTTTGCCTACCAAGGCGGCTTCGATCTGAGCCACGCCAGCGGCTTCTATCTGGGCAACTGGAACTCGAACGTCGAGCAAGCCCTGTACAACGGCGCCTCGCTCGAGATGGACCTCTACGGTGGCTACAAGGGCAGCTTCGGTGATGTCGGCTACGACGTCGGCTACATCTATTACGCGTACCCGAACACCGGCGCGCTGGGCACCACCAAGATCAAGAACGGCGAGTTCTACATCGGCGGTTCGTATGGCCCGGTGTCGGCCAAGTACTACGTGACGACGACCAAGTTCTTCTCCGCTGGCGAGCCGCCGAGCTATGCCGACGTCGACACCAAGGGTTCGGGCTATCTCGACCTGTCGGGCTCGTTCGATCTGGGCGGCGGTTTCGCCCTGGCCGCGCATTACGGCTACCAGAAGATCGAGAACGGCGAACAACTGTTCATCAAGGACACCGTGTCGGACTACAAGGTCGGCGTGACCAAGGACGTCGAAGGCTGGCTCCTGGGCGCCGCCGTGATCGGCACCAGCGAGAAGAACCTGTTCACCACCGGCGAATCCGGCTTCACCGAAGGCGCCGGCAAGTCCGGTCTGGTGCTGTCGGTCACCAAGTCGTTCTGATCATCGCCAAGGCTGTGCGGAGGCCGCGAGCCGCGGCGTCCGCCTCAACGAGGACACCATGAAACTCATCACCGCCATCATCAAGCCGTTCAAGCTTGACGAAGTGCGTGAAGCCCTCTCCGGTATCGGCGTGCAGGGCATCACCGTCACTGAAGTCAAGGGGTTCGGTCGCCAGAAGGGCCACACCGAGCTGTATCGCGGGGCCGAATACGTCGTCGATTTCCTGCCCAAAGTGAAGATCGAAGCCGCGGTCGACGATGCGCTCGTCGAACGCGCGATCGAAGCCATCGAAGGTGCCGCGCGCACCGGCAAGATCGGCGACGGCAAGATCTTCGTCTACGACCTCGAACAAGTCGTCCGGATTCGCACTGGCGAGACCGGCAAAGACGCACTGTGAACGGAGCCACGCCATGAAGAAGCTTGTTGCATCCCTCCTTTGCTCGGCGCTGCTGTCGTTCGGCGCGTTCGGGTTGAGCGCGCCTGCGTTCGCGCAAGCGCCCGCGCCCGCCGCAGCCTCGGGCGACGCGCCCAAGGCCGAAGCACCGGCCGCCGCTGCCGAAGCCCCCAAGGCCGATGCCGCTGCACCCGCCGCCGCTCCTGCCGCTGAACCGGCGGCCGCGCCGGCGCCCTCGCCCAACAAGGGCGACACCACCTGGATGTTGATCTCCACCGCGCTCGTGCTGTTCATGATCGTGCCCGGCCTCGCGCTGTTCTACGGCGGCCTGGTGCGCAGCAAGAACATGCTGTCGGTGCTCATGCAAGTCATGGTCGGCGCTTCGCTGATCATGGTGTTGTGGGCGATCTACGGCTACTCGGTCGCATTCACCGGCGGCAATCCGTTCTTCGGCGGATTCGCCAAGGTGTTCCTGGGCGGCATCACGCCGGACTCGCCGGCCGCCACGTTCAGCAAGGGCGTCGTCATTCCCGAACTGATCTTCGTCGGCTTCCAATCGACCTTTGCCGCGATCACCTGCGCGCTCATCATCGGCGCCTTCGCCGAGCGCATGAAGTTCGCCGCCGTGCTGGTGTTCATGGTCATCTGGTTCACGTTCTCCTACCTGCCGATGGCGCACATGGTCTGGTACTGGGACGGCCCGGATGCGATCACCGATGCCAAGTCGCTCGAGACGGTGCTCGGCAACGGCGGCTGGTTGTGGGCCAAGGGCGCTCTGGATTTCGCGGGCGGCACGGTGGTGCACATCAATGCCGGTATCGCGGGCCTGGTTGCTTCGTACGTCGTCGGCAAGCGCATCGGCTACGGTCGCGAATCGATGGCGCCGCACTCGCTGACGCTGACCATGGTCGGTGCCTCGATGCTGTGGGTGGGCTGGTTCGGCTTCAACGCCGGTTCCAACCTCGAAGCCAACGGCGTCGCTGCATTGGCCTTCGTCAACACCTTGTTCGCCACTGCCGCCGCGGTCATGTCGTGGACCTTCGGTGAATGGCTGGCCAAGGGCAAGCCCTCGATGCTGGGTGCTGCTTCGGGTGCCGTGGCGGGCTTGGTGGCGATCACGCCGGCCGCCGGTTTCGTCGGCGTCATGGGCGCGCTCGTCATCGGTCTGGCGGCGGGCTTCGTCTGCTTGTGGGGCGTCAACGGTCTCAAGCGCCTGCTCGGTGCCGATGACTCCTTGGACGTGTTCGGCGTGCACGGCGTGGGCGGCATCCTCGGTGCCTTGCTGACCGGTGTGTTTGCCTCGCCCTCGCTGGGCGGCATGGGCATCTGCAACTACGTCACCAACAAGTGCGGCCTGCAAGAAGACTTCCCCGGCATCGGTGCGCAAGTCTGGATTCAAGCGCAAGGCGTGTTGACGACCATCGTGTTGTCCGGCGTCGTGTCCTTGATCGCGCTGTTCCTGATCAAGCTGGTGATCGGTCTGCGCGTGCCGGAAGAACAGGAACGCGAAGGCCTGGACATCTCGTCGCACGGCGAGTCGGCCTACCACTCCTGATCGAGCACGGCGTATCCGGCCAATTGCCGGATACGCCCGGCAGCGAGAAGCAGCAATACATCGGGCGCGGAGCATTCCGCGCCCGTTTCTTTTGCGCCGGGGTGTCATGAGCGCTGCGCTACACTGCGGCCATCCCCATCTTCAAGCATGCCGCCATGGTTCCGCATCTCGTTACCGCGAACCCGGGGCCGATTCTTGAACTCGAACGCCGGGTTCTCGATGCGACCCCTGCCATCGAGCGCTGGTTGCGCCTACAATGGTTCGAACACACGCCGCCGTTCTACGCCTCGGTCGATCTGCGCAACGCGGGCTACAAGCTCGCGCCGGTCGACCTCAATCTGTTCCCGGGCGGATTCAATAACCTCAGTGACGACATGCTGCCGCTTGCGGTGCAGGCCGCGCAGACCGCCGTCGAACGGTTTTGCTGCGACGCGCGCAATCTGCTCCTCATCCCCGAGCGGCATACGCGCAATACCTTCTATCTGCAGAACGTCGCGCGTCTCGTCACGATCCTGCGCCAGACCGGGCTCAATGTGCGCCTGGGCACGCTGGCCGAAGACATCACCGAGCCGACCACCATCGCCTTGGCGGACGCGAACGGCGCGATGACGCGCACGCTCACGCTCGAACCGCTCAAGCGCACCCAATACCGGCTCGGACTCGACGACTTCGATCCGTGCGCGGTGCTGCTCAACAACGATCTGTCGGCGGGCACGCCCGAGATCCTCAAGGGCTTGAACGAGCAATTCCTGTTGCCGCCCTTGCATGCCGGCTGGACCGTGCGTCGCAAGACGCGGCATTTCGGCGCCTACGACCGCGTCGCGAACGAATTTTCCGACGTGCTGGGCATCGATCCGTGGCTGATCAATCCTTACTTCGATCGTTGCGACGGCGTCGACTTTGCCGCGCGCAAGGGCGAAGACCAGCTTGCCGACACCGTCGATCGCATGCTCGCCAAGGTGCGCGTCAAGTATCGCGAGTACGGCATCACCGATGAACCCTACCTGGTGATCAAGGCCGATGCCGGCACCTATGGCATGGGCGTGATGACGGTCAAGAGCGCCGACGACGTGCGCGATCTCAACCGCAAGACGCGCAACAAGATGGCGGTGGTCAAGGACGGTCTGCAGGTTTCGGAAGTGATCGTGCAGGAGGGCGTGCGCACCATCGAGCGCGTCAACGACGCGGTGGCCGAGCCCGTGGTCTACATGATCGACCATTACGTCGTGGGCGGGTTCTATCGCGTGCACGCCGAGCGCGGCGCCGACGAGAACCTCAACGCTCCCGGCATGCAATTCGTCCCCTTGCCCTTCGAGTGCGGCTGCAATGTGCCCAATTGCGGCGCACGCGCGGGCGACGCCGCGCCCAATCGGTTCTACATGTACGGCGTGGTGGCGCGATTGTCCTTGCTGGCCGCGGCCCTGGAACTGGAGATGACCGACCCCGACCGGGTCGAGGCCGAAGCGCCGCAAGCGCAGCCCGCCTTCTGAGACGGACCCGCCGTGCGCTGCGCTTTCATCACCGATCCGCTGGCGAGCTTTCGCATCTACAAGGACTCCACCTTCGCGATGATGGAGGAGGCGGCCCGCCGCGGACACGTGCTGTATGCGATCGCGCAATCCGATCTCGCCCTCGATCGCGGCACCGTCGTCGCGCGGGCTCAGCGCATCGAACTCACCGGCGTCGCGCACGACAGCGAGCCCCATGGTCCGCGCGCCGACTGGTTTCGCGTGCTCGAAACCATCGATGCGCCGCTCGCGCAATTCGACGCGGTCGTCATGCGCAAGGACCCGCCCTTCGACATGGAGTACGTGACCAGCACCTGGCTGCTCGAACGCGCCCAGGCCCAAGGTGCGCGCGTCTTCAACGATCCACGCGCGATCCGCGATCACAACGAAAAATTCGCGATCAGCGAGTTCACCGAATTCACCGCCCCCACGCTCGTCACGCGCGATGCCGAGCGCATCCGCGCGTTTCATGCCGAGCATCGCGACATCGTCATCAAACCGCTCGACGGCATGGGCGGCATGGGCATCTTCCGCGTCGGCGCCGATGGGCTGAACCTCGCGAGCATCGTCGAGACGCTGGGCGCCAACGGCGCGCGTACCCTGATGGCACAGCGCTACATCCCCGAGATCATGGACGGCGACAAGCGCGTGCTGCTCATCGGCGGCAAGCCGGTGCCGTATTGCCTGGCGCGCATTCCGAAGGCCGGCGAGACGCGCGGCAATCTCGCCGCGGGCGGAACCGGGGTTGCGCGCGCGCTGTCCGACACTGACCGACGCATCGCCGAAGCGCTCGCGCCGGTGCTGCATGCGCGCGGGCTCCTGCTCGTCGGGCTGGACGTGATCGGCGCCAACCTGACCGAAGTGAACGTCACCTCACCGACCTGCTTTCGCGAGATCATGGATCAGACCGGATGCAACGTCGCCGCCTTGATGATCGACGCGCTCGAACGCGCCGTGGAGGCCGCATGATCGGCATCGTCCTGATCGCGCATCGACCGTTGGGTACCGCGTTGGCCGAGGCCGCGCGTCATGTCTACGGCGAGGTCAACTACCTGTCGGTGCTCGACATCATTCCCGATGCGACGACCGGCTTGGCCTTGGCGCGCGCCGAACAATTGATCCGCGATGTCGATACCGGCGCCGGCGTGCTGGTGCTGACCGACCTGTTCGGCGCCACGCCCGCCAATCTCGCCGCGGCCCTGGCCGGCCCCAACGTGCGCATCCTCGCGGGCGTCAATCTGCCGATGCTGCTGCGCGCCATCTCCTATCGCAACGAGCCGCTGCTGGTCGTCGAAGAAAAAGCCGCGGCCGGCGGTGCCCTGGGCATCGTCCAGGTCGGCAGCAAGGCGCCGCAGAACCAGGCGGTGGTGCCCGATGCGGCCAATCGCGATGCACAACGCGCGTTCCAGGCGCAGCAGCAACAGCAATGAACCTTACCTTTTCGATCGAGCAATGCCGTCCGCTAACGTCACCATCAGCAACAAGCTCGGCCTGCATGCCCGCGCATCGGCCAAACTCACCCAGCTCGCAGGCAAGTATGCTTCGAGTGTCGAGCTCGAACGCGCTGGCCGGCGCGTGAATGCCAAGAGCATCATGGGCGTCATGATGCTTGCCGCAGGGATCGGCAGCGAAGTCCGGGTTCACGTCGAAGGCCCGGATGCCGACGCAGCGCTGGCTGCGATCGTCGCGCTCATCAACGATAAATTCGGCGAAGGGGAGTGAGACAGATGTACCGCGCGACGCGCTGGAGGGCGCGATGACGTTTTCTTTGCACGGGATCGGCGTATCACGCGGCATCGCGATCGGCCGCGCGGTCTGTCTCGACGCTTGGCATCAGGATGTCGCGCATCGCTCGATTCCGATGCTCGAGCGCGGCGCGGAGCAAGACCGTTTCGTGCGCGCCCTGAATGCGGTGCGCTCCGAATTCGCCCATCTCAAGCTGCATGTCCCGGCCGGCGCGCCGGCCGAGCTCAAGGCGCTGCTCGACGTGCATGCGATGCTGCTCGACGACCCGCTGCTCACCTCGCAGACCCTGCTGCTGATCGCCGAACGCGGCATGAATGCCGAGTGGGCCCTGGTCGACACCGCCGATGAACTCGCGCGGCAATTCGACGCGATGGACGACCCGTATCTGCGCGAGCGCAAGCACGACGTGCTGCAAGTCGTCACGCGCGTGCGCAAGGCTTTGTCGGGCGCGATGTCAGAACGCCTCAAGGTCAAGGGCGATGCGCCGCGCATCCTGGTCGCGAGCGATCTGTCGCCGGCCGACATGCTGCATTTCCGGCACGACGATCCCGACCAGGCGCCGATCGCCGCGTTCTGCACCGAGTTCGGCGGACGCACTTCGCATACCGCCATCCTCGCGCGCAGCATGGACGTCCCCGCCGTCATCGGCGTCGACGACGCGATGGCGCGCATCGTCGACGACGACTGGATCATCGTCGACGGCAAGGCCGGCGTGGTCATCGTCGCGCCCGACGAGACCGTGCTGGCCTATTACCGCACACGGGTACAGGCCCAGGTCGGCGAGCGCGCGGCGCTGTCGGCCATCACCTCGCGTCCCGCGGTCACGCGCGACGGCCGGCGCATCGCCTTGCTCGCCAACATCGAAATGCCCGAAGACGCGCCGCTCGCGCGCGCCGCCAATGCCGCGGGAGTGGGCCTGTTCCGCTCCGAGTTCCTGTTCATGAACCGCAGCGACCTGCCCGACGAAGACGAACAATTCGAGGGCTACCGCACCGCGGTGCTCGGGATGCAAGGCCTGCCGGTGACCATCCGCACCCTCGACATCGGCGCCGACAAGACCCTGCAGACCGACGACGGGCGCGAGACGCACGAAGCCGAGAACCCAGCGCTCGGCCTGCGCGCGATCCGCTACAGTCTGTCCGAGCCGCAGATCTTCCGCACGCAATTGCGCGCGATCCTGCGCGCATCGGCCTATGGCCGGGTGCGCCTGCTGATCCCGATGCTCAGTTGCGCGGCCGAGATCGATGCCGCGCTCGCGCACATCGCCGCGGCCAAGCTCGAACTCTCCGACCAGCACATCGGCTTCGATGCGCAGATCCAGATCGGCGGCATGATCGAAGTGCCCGCGGCCGCGCTCGCGGTCGGCGCCTTCACACAACGGCTCGACTTCCTGTCGATCGGCACCAATGACCTGATCCAATACACGCTCGCGATCGACCGCGCGGATTCGACGGTGGCCGAGCTGTACGACCCCTTGCATCCGGCGGTCCTGCAACTCATCGCGCACACCATCCGCGCGGGCGCGCGCGCCGGCAAGGACGTGTCGGTCTGCGGCGAGATGGCGGGCGACGCGCAACTCACCACGCTCTTGCTCGGCATGGGGCTCAAGCAATTCTCCATGCACCCGGTGCAGATCCCTTACGTCAAATCGGTGCTGCTCGATACCGATTACGCGCAGGCCAAACGCCTGGCCGATGCCGCATTGGCCGAAACCGATTCGCGCACCATCCGCCGCATGCTGGCGCATAGCGAGGAAGACGGCGCCTTCGCCGCCGGCAGCGATCAAGCGCTGATGCATTGAGCCTGCCCGCCACGCGCGGCCCAGCCGTTCGGCCCTCGCAGGCTACAATCGTCCGATGCTGGTCACGCCGCAAACCCATCGCTTCACCGAACCCCTTGCGCTCAAGAGCGGCGCAAGCCTCGCCGATTACGAACTGGTCATCGAGACCTATGGCGAACTCAACGCCGAGCGCTCGAACGCCGTCCTGATCTGCCATGCGCTCAATGCTTCGCATCATGTCGCGGGCCAGGACGCCGACGGCAACCTCGGCTGGTGGGACAACATGGTCGGTCCGGGCAAGCCGGTCGACACCCGCCGCTTCTTCGTCATCGGGGTCAACAATCTCGGTTCGTGCTTCGGCTCGACCGGCCCCAAGAGCCTGAACCCAAAGACCGGCCGCCCCTACGGCGCGGATTTTCCGGTGGTCACGGTCGAGGATTGGGTCGATGCGCAAGCGCGCCTGCTCGATCGCCTGGGCATCCAGCGCCTGGCCGCGGTGATGGGCGGCTCGCTCGGCGGCATGCAGGCCTTGTCGTGGAGCATCCAGTACCCCGAGCGTGTCGGGCATTGCGCGGTGATCGCGAGCACGCCCAAGCTCAGCGCGCAGAACATCGCGTTCAACGACGTCGCGCGCCAGGCCATCCTGACCGACCCCGAGTTTCATGGCGGGCATTACTACGCCCATGGCGTGGTGCCGCGCCGCGGCCTGCGCGTCGCGCGCATGATCGGCCACATCACCTACCTCAGCGACGACGACATGGCCGAGAAATTCGGCCGCGCCTTGCGCGCCAAGACCGATTTCGCCTACGACTTCGGCGTCGAGTTCGAGATCGAAAGCTATCTGCGCTACCAGGGCGACAAGTTCAGCGAATACTTCGACGCCAACACCTATTTGCTCATCACCAAGGCGCTCGATTACTTCGATCCGGCCAAGGATGTCGACGGCAATCTCGCGCTTGCGCTCGAAGCCGCGCGCGCCAAATTCCTGGTCGCGAGCTTTGCCACCGATTGGCGCTTTTCGCCCGAGCGCAGCCGCGAACTCGTGCGCGCCCTCGTCGCCTGCGGGCGCGACGTGAGCTACGCCGAGATCGACGCGCCGCACGGCCACGACGCCTTC
>CAYUYC010000014.1:8441-23747 GCA_964448945.1 uncultured Burkholderiaceae bacterium | reverse complement strand
GAGCATCTGCTCGGTGACGGTGAAGTCGGCGATCACACCGTCGTTCATCGGGCGGATCGCCTCGACGTTGCCGGGTACCTTGCCCAGCATCTGCTTGGCTTCCTTGCCGACCGCGCAGATGGTCTTCTTGGCGCTGGGGCCGCCTTCTTGGCGGATCGCGACGACCGAGGGCTCGTCGAGCACGATGCCCTTGCTGCGCACATAAATCAGCGTGTTGGCGGTGCCGAGGTCGATCGCGAGGTCGTTGGAGAAATACTTGGAGAGAAAGCCGAACATGAACTGTCCTGCGTGGAGCTATCGGGTGAGTTGGCCGGGACGTCCGATCGGACCATGCGGCACGCAACGCGCCACGCCGAAAAAAGGACAGCCAAGCCAGGGGAAATCGACGCGGGATCATACCCTATAATCCGAGCCTTCCGCCCCGCGGCAACGCTTGGTTTCAGGGCGGTTTCCCCAGGCCAATCCCGCCCATGTCCCTCACCCTTGCAGACGTTGCGCGCATCGCGCATCTGGCCCGCATCGAGATCACCGAAGCCGAAGGGCAGCGCACGCTGGCGCAGCTCAACGACATCTTCGCGATGATCGAACAAATGCGCGCCGTGAACACCGACGGCATCGAACCGATGTCGCATCCGCTGGGCGGCGCGCAACGCTTGCGCACCGACGCCGTGACCGAATCCGACCGGCGCGAACTCAACCTGCGCAACGCCCCCGAACAACAAGACGGCCTCTTCCTCGTGCCCAAGGTGATCGAATGAGCGAACTCTTTCATCGCTCGCTCGCCGAGCACAGCCGTGCGCTGCAGGCCAAGGAAATCTCGGCCGTCGAACTGGCCGAGGCCTACCTCAAGCGCATCGAGGCCCACCGCGACCTCAACGCCTTCCTCGATGTGCGCCCCGAAGTCACGCTGGCCCAGGCGCGCGCGGCCGATGCCCGCATCGCCGCCGGCACCGCCACACCGCTGACCGGCGTGCCGATCGCGCACAAGGACATCTTCGTCACCAAGGATTTCGCCTCGACCGCATCGAGCAAGATGCTCGAAGGCTATATGAGCCCCTTCGACGCGACCGTGGTCGACAATCTCGGCCAGGCCGGGATGGTCACGCTGGGCAAGCTCAATTGCGACGAGTTCGCGATGGGTTCGAGCAACGAAAACAGCGCCTACGGCAATGTGCTCAACCCCTGGGACAAAACCGCGGTGCCGGGCGGCAGCTCGGGCGGCTCGTCGGCCGTCGTGGCCGCACGCGTGGCGCCCGTGGCCACCGCGACCGACACCGGCGGCTCGATCCGCGAACCCGCGGCCTTCACCGGCATCACCGGCACCAAGCCGACCTACGGCCGGCCCTCGCGCTGGGGCATGATCGCCTTTGCCTCCAGCCTCGACACCGCAGGCCTGATGACGGTCTCGGCCGAGGACGCCGCCCTGGTCTTCAATGCGATGGTCGGCTTCGACCCCAAGGATTCCACCAGCGTCGATCGTCCGGCCGAGGACTTCACCCGCGCGCTCAACGGCTCGCTCCAGGGCGTGCGCATCGGCGTGCCCAAAGAATTCTTCGGCGCCGGTCTGGCGCCCGATGTGGAACAGGCGGTGCGCGAAGCGCTGGCCGAATACCAACGCCTGGGCGCGACGCTGATCGAGATCTCGCTGCCCAACGCGGCGCTCGGCATCCCGGTCTATTACGTGATCGCGCCCGCCGAGTGTTCGAGCAACCTGTCGCGCTTCGACGGGGTGCGCTATGGCCACCGCGCGCGTCAGTACGCCGACCTGATCGACATGATCAAGAAGAGCCGCGCCGAAGGTCTGGGCGACGAGCCCAAGCGCCGCATCCTGATCGGCACCTATGTGCTCAGCCACGGCTATTACGACGCCTATTACATCAAGGCGCAGAAGGTGCGGCGCCTGATCGCCGACGAGTTCCAGCGCGCCTTTACGCAATGCGACATCATCGCCGGACCGGTCACGACCAGTGTGGCGTTCGGCTTCGGCGAGAAGGCGGCCGATCCGGTCGCGATGTACATGAGCGATCTCTACACCATCCCCGGCAGCCTGGCCGGCATTCCGAGCATGAGCATTCCTTGCGGCTTCGGCGCCAAGAACCGCCCGGTCGGCTTGCAGCTCATGGCCAACTATTTCGAAGAAGCGAAGATGCTCGGCGTCGCGCATGCATATCAGCGCGCGACCGACTGGCATGCGCGCGTCCCGGCGGGCTATTGACCGCGCGCCGCGCTTGCCGACACCCCGCGCATTCGGACCCGCCATGACCAGCCCCCACGGTCCGATCGACACCCTGACCGCCGACGCGATCCGTCTGGCGCGCCAGGGCCGCACCGCCGACGCGCGCGAAAGCCTCGACCGGGCGCAGCGCGGACTCGCGCCGGATGCGTCGGCGGCGCAGCGCGCCGCACTCACGCTCGCGCATGCGTATTGCCTGTTCTTCGAATCCCGGCTCGACGAAGCGATCAAGACCATCGCCCAGGCGCGCGATCTCGCCGCCGCTGCGCAAAGCGCCGATCTCGAAGCCGATTGCGATGCGACCCTGGCCTTGTTCCATACCCGCTCGGGCGATCTGACCCAATCGGTGCATCTGGCCCGACGCGCGCTCGCGCGCGTCTCGGACGACAACGCGGGCGTGCAATACCGCGCGCATCTGGCGCTGGCCACGGTGATGCAGATGGCCGGCCTGCCCGAGGCCTTTGCCGAATATCGGGCGGCGCGCGAACACGCCCGCCGCATCCAGGACGATATGGCCGTGGCCGCGGCCTTGCATCGCATGGCGATCGCGCAGGCGCTGCAGGCGCGCCAGCAATTCGAGGCCGGCACCCTGAGCGCCGACACGGCGCGCCAGGCGATCGTGGGATTGCAGTCGAGCATGGACATGACGGCGAGCGTCGCGCCTGCTGCCACCCCGGTGGTCGACGGACTGATCCTGGCGCAATTGCATTTGTTGAGCGGCGAGATCGATCGCGCCGACGCGTTGTATGCACGTCTGATTCCGCGTGCGCGCGCCGAAGGGCACGGCCCGGTCATGGCCCACGCCTTTGCCGAATACGCCTTGTGCCACGCCTATGCCGGACGGCGCGACGAAGCGCTGGCCTTGGTGCGCGAGGCCTTGGACATGGAGCGCGCCAACGAAGAGCCGATGATGCTGGCGATCCTGTATCGCGCCGCGGCGGCAACCTATGCCGAGCTCGATCGCCCAGAGGATTTCCGGCGCTACGACGCGCTGGCACGCCAGGCCTGGAACGATTTCGGCATCATGCAGCAGCGCTGGCGCGATCTGCTGCGCAGTGAACCAAAGGTGGACTGATATGCAATGGGAAGTGGTGATCGGCCTCGAGACGCATGCCCAGCTCTCGACGCAAAGCAAGATCTTCTCGGGCGCGAGCACGGCCTTCGGCGCTGCGCCCAACACCCAGGCCAGCGTGGTCGATCTCGCGCTGCCCGGCGTGCTGCCGGTGCTCAATGAAGGCGCGGTCGAGCGCGCGATCCGCTTCGGCCTCGCGGTCGGCGCGACCATCGCCCCGCGCAGCATCTTTGCGCGCAAGAATTACTTCTACCCCGATCTGCCCAAGGGCTATCAGATCAGCCAGTACGAAATCCCGGTGGTGCAAGGCGGCTCGCTGACCTGCGTCGTGCCCTTGAAGAACGGCGAGACCGCGCTCAAGACCGTGCATCTGACCCGCGCGCATCTCGAAGAAGACGCCGGCAAGTCGATTCATGGGTACGTTCAATCAGGCTACGTCGAAGAAGGCTATTTTGAGGACGACTCTGCCTTCGAAACCAAGTCGGGCATCGACCTCAACCGCGCCGGCACGCCGCTGCTCGAAATCGTCACCGAGCCCGACATGCGCTCCTCGGCCGAGGCGGTCGCTTACGCCAAGGCCTTGCATGCGCTCGTGGTCTGGCTGGGCATTTGCGACGGCAACATGCAAGAAGGCTCGTTCCGTTGCGATGCCAATGTCTCGGTGCGCCCGGTGGGCCAGAAGGAATTCGGCACCCGCTGCGAGATCAAGAACCTCAACAGCTTCAAATTCCTCGAGAAGGCCATCGATCACGAGGTGCGGCGCCAGATCGAATTGATCGAAGACGGCGGCAAGGTGGTGCAGGAAACCCGGCTGTACGACCCGGACCGCGACGAAACCCGCTCGATGCGCAGCAAGGAAGACGCGATGGACTATCGCTACTTCCCCGACCCCGATCTGCTGCCGCTCGAGATTTCGCCGGCATGGATCGATCGCGTCAAGGCGCAGATGCCGGAGCTGCCTGCGGCGATGCGCGAGCGCTTCGTGCGCGAATACGGTCTGAGCGATTACGACGCGCAGACCCTGACCGCCCACAAGGCGCTGGCGGCCTATTTCGAGGCGGTCACCGCAGCCCTGGTGAGCAGCAATCCCGCGAAGCTCGCAGGTGCCGACGCGCAAAGTGCGTACGGCAAGGCCGGGGCCAACTGGGTCATGGGCGAAGTCTCGGCAGCGCTCAATGATGCTGGCATCGAGATCGACGCCGCGCCGGTATCGGCCGCATCGCTGGCCGGACTGATCGCGCGCGTGCAAGACGGCACCATCAACCTCAAGACCGCCAAGGATGTGTTCGCGGCGCTCTGGAAGGGCGAAGGCGCGAGCGCCGACGCGATCATCGAGGCACGCGGCCTCAAGCAGATCAGCGATGTCGGCGCGATCGAGAAGCTCATCGACGAGGTGCTGGCGGCCAATCCGAAACCGGTCGCGGAATTCAAGGCCGGCAACGAGAAGGCCTTCAACTCGCTCGTGGGTCAGGCCATGAAGGCCACCAAGGGCAAGGCCAATCCGGCCCAGGTCAACGAGATTCTGCGGCGCAAGCTCGCGGGCTGATCACTGCTTCACCCACCAAGACAACCGGGCGCTCCAGGCGCCCGGTGTCGTTTCATCGGCAGGCGCGCGCCTGCGCGACTCGGTTCAAGGCCAGGCCGGGTGCTTGACCGGCCACGACCAGGCTTCGCGCGTCGCGGAGTTGATGGTGTAGCCGTTGACCGAACCGAACCACTTCTTGACCAGTTGATTGGTTTCGCCGCTGGTGGTGAGTTCGACCATGCCGGAATCGAGTGCGTTGAGCAGCACCGTGTCGGACTTGCGCAGCATGACCGCGTACGGCTCGACCGACAGGAAGGAGCCGGTCCGCACCAGCTTCTTGTCGAGCTTGGCGGCCGAGATCGCGCCGGCCAGCAGCACATCATCGGCCACGAAACCGGACGCCGCGCCGCTCGCGACCGCCTGCACGCCGGCATCGTTGGTCGGCACTTCGACGATGGTGATGTCGACCCCGCTCAAGGCCAGCACTTCGCGCCGTTGCGCGAGCAGGGTCTTGGCGGTGGCGCCGGCCACGACCGCGACCTTGCGTTGATGCAGATCGGGATAGTCCGAAATGCCTGAACCCGACATCACCGCCAGACGCACGCCCGTGACGAAGAACGGGAACGCGAAGGCGAATTCCTGTTCGCGCTTGACGGTGTCCGTGGTCGTACCGCATTCCATGTCGATCTTGCCGTTGCGCAGCAACTCTTCGCGCGACTTGGAATTGACGGGGATGTACTCGGGGGTGACTTTGCGCTTGAGCCGCCGTTCGATGCTTGCAACCAGGCGATTGCAGATATCGACGCTGTAGCCGCGCGGATTGTTGTTGACGAACTCGGCGAACGGCGGTGCCGATTCGCGTATGCCGACGTTGATGCGCCCGGTCTGTTCGATGCGCGACCATGTTGCATCGGACGCTTCGGCTGCCGCCACCGTGGCACTCGCCCCAAGCACCGTGACCAGGACCGCACCTGCCCACTTCGACAACCCCAGTCTCATGCCCTTACCCTCTTCTTGCAAAAGCACCGGCCGAGGCGCCGGTATGTCGTGTATGCCGCTACGCTGCTGTTTCCTCGCTGACCAGCGCAGTCGCTCCGGGTGCTACAGCCTCGGTTCGGTTCGGCACAGACGCCTTGTGGGGTAGTGCAAGTACCGGCTTCGCGCTGCCGCGATCGGATGTGACGAACATCCAGGTCGCTGCGATCACCATGCCTGCGGCGATCAAATCCTGCGGACGCAACGCCTCGTGGGCGATGAACCAACCGCCGGCACACGAGAACAACACCGAAAACGCGTTCATTAAAGCGACACCACGACCGATGCCATTGCGCATGATCAAGCGAATCTGCAAAGGCAGCATCGCGAGTTGGCCTGCCAACCACAACGTGAACCACGGCGCACCGATTGCGTCCCAAAACGCACCGTACTCGCGCAACGACATGCGCGCATAGATGTCCAGCGCCGAGAACAATGCCTGGACAAAAGCGATGTAGGCGAGATCGCGCGGCTTGACCTTCATGCGACCCCCCGAAAGATGATGGCGACGATGATCAAACGTACTGCCGTCCATTCACGCTTGGTCAGCCCTTCGCCATGCATGACGGCTACGAGGGAAGCCATCGACACCGCGGAGGCGGCAAACATGGTGGCCGCCACGCCTACCGGCACATGGATGAGTGCATACAGGCGGATCATCAGCCCGCCCAACCGGGCTGGCAGGTAGCGCATGAGCCAATCGCGGGCGTGCGTCACCAGCATCAACTTGCCGTGGGTGCGCAATTGCGTGCGCACGAAGGTGTCCGCCAAGGTGATGAACACCTGGGCCACGAGAATGATCAGCAACGCAGTCATGCCGGTATGTACTCCATCGGGTTGGAAGTCGTCGTCGACCGCAGCAGCGGTTTCGAAGGCGGCCATTCTCCCTGCAGAGAATGAAACTTCGACAACACCGTCACGCAAAAGCGCGACCCCTTTTCGTGTCAACTCCGAGACCACCGCATCGCGCCTGACCGGCGCGCCCGACATCGATGTGTGGCGCCGGTATAGCACGTAGCAACTTCACGCACATGAGACTCGACGCGCCGGGATGCGCGGCGTTTGTCCTACCCGAGTCGTTCATGTGCGCCGGCTGAACCGAATGTGCTACGCGCAACTACAACCACTTGGCGCATGACACATAGCGAATCGGCGCTAGGAAGTCGACCTAGCGTCCTTCCGCCAATCACGCCTAGAAAAGAAAACGCGCGCGGACTCGAAATCGGCGCGCGTGGCTTCAAATGCGCAATCTTCGGAAGAGCCCGCACAGGGTCGACGGCATCAAGCGTGCAGACGTTGACGCCGATCAAGCTTCACCCGATCAAACCACCCGGGATGTGTGACATCCGTTTTCGCGCAGGGCGCGCAAACATGCTAATCGCGCTCAGCGGGGGTTCTCGGTCGCGCCTTGCGCGCCCGCGGCTGCGAGCGGGGCATGCGCGATTGCGCGACGAAGCTCGCGCAGCTTCGCCTTGATCACCGCCGCATTGTCCGGGCCCATGCGCACCAGGATCTTCTGGCCGGTCGACAGCGACTCCAACGAAGGGTCGGCAAAGCGGTACATCACTTCGGGTTGAACCAGATGGATGGGGCCGGCGACCTCGGGCGCGGCCAACAAGTCATCGACGACATCGACCAGCCGATCGTTGAAATACCCGCGCGGATAGCCCTGCTCCACATAGGCCTGCTGGAACAACGGATAGTTGCGTACATAGACGTTCGCGACTCTTTGCACATCGAGCTTGCGCACCAGATCGACGTACGGCGCATAGCGCGCCGCGTTGTCGGCGCCGATGACGTGGTCCTCGCCGTTGGCGGTGGTAATGAAGCTGCCAGGCACCGAGCGCACCGGGCGTTGCTGCGCCGACATCTTGGCGCGCGGCAGATTGTCGACCGTCACCACGATCCGCCGCACGATGCTCTCGGGGATGAACCAGTTCGCAAACGCGCGCTCGCCGACGATCGACACCAGCGCAACGCGCATCGACGAGTCGCTCATCGCCAGCGACGGCAACGACGGCGCGGTCGGCGCATCGGGCGGCGCGATCGGATTGCGTACTACCGTCTCGGCCGGTGGCTGGTCGGGCGTCGGCTGCGGTTGCGCGACGGTGGGTGCCGGCCCTGTCGGCACCGAAGACGGCGACCCACCACGCAACTGCCGATAACCGTAATAGCCACCGCCCGCGCCCACCGCGATCACCACCGCGGCCACCAGCGCCCACTTATACGTCGGATTCATTTCGACCTCCTGGCGCGGCCATGTGCCGCATCGAATCGATATCGACCGATTGTGCGACCAGGCGCTCGCCTCGAACCCATCACGTTCGCACCAGGATGTAACGCGCCGTCGCGCGCGATGTCGCTGCCTGGCGCACCTGTGCACTCACGCGCGCCGCACACCGCGCCCGCGCACACGCCAGGCCACGCCCCGACGCCAGAGCAGCATCGTGATCGCAACGGACATCAGCGGCACCCAGACCCACCAGAATTCCGACTTCAGCACCACCGCGCCGCGATGTGAAAAGAAACGCGCCCAGCGCAGCGTCGCCACTTCGATCACCTGCCACGGCGCAAAGAAGCGCGCATCGGACCACGGCCAGAAGAAGGCAATCCCCTGCCCGCCGGTGGTGAACGCATCGAGCACACCATGCGAGGCCATCGAAACGAACAAGACCGCCCACGCACGTCGAAACCCGGTGCCGTACCAGCGATACAAAACGGCACCCAGCAATGCCACCAGTGCAGCGCACAGTAGTGAATGGCTGAACCCGCGATGGCCGAATTCGTCGGCGTAGGCGATGCCGAACCGGAACGCGATCACATCGAGATCAGGCAGCACCGAGGCCACGATGCCGGCCATCAGCAAACGCGGCGGTACCGCCTTGCTGCCCAGCCCGACCGCCAAGGCAATGGGCACGGCCGGATGCGTGAACACGGTGGGCATCGCCAGGCACTGCCCTCAACGCACGCGCGCAGGCACCGCAACGCCGTACTGCGTCAGCAATTCGCGCAACGCATCCTCGGCAAACTCGCGCCCTTGCAGGTAAGAGCCGAAGATGCGGATGTCGTTCGGATCGATGAAGCGAATGGTCACGTGCTGGGCTTCGAATCCGTCCTCGGGATCCTCGCCGTCGATGACCAGCGTGCGGAAATCGCCGCGTGCGGGATCGCAATTGATGTTCCATTGCGGGTGCTGATCGGGCCCGCCCGGATCGGGATTCAAATAGAAGGTGTAGTGCGCGGTATGGGCGCACGGATTGTTGTTGTACATCTGGGTGTAGGTGCAGCGTTGTCCGCCCGCGAGGATGCGCGCCTTGACCAGATCGAGGTTGGCATGCGTGAGCAGCGTCTGCGCGGATACGCCCGCGGCCGCCGTCATCGACAACGCTGTGATCAGGACCGGAAGCAATTTCATGGGAAGGACCCAGTGCAGAACGCACCTGCCGGGCAGGCGACGGCCAAGCCTAACGCAATTGCACGCCCGGTCCGGCAGTCACGATGCAAGCGCCTGTTGCACGACTACTTGGTCGCATCGGGCAGATCCGGGCGCGGCACGAAACGAATGCGTCGCAAACGCTCGCCCTCCCAGACGAAATAGGAAATCCCGCGCAAGGCCGGGTCTTCATTGATGCCGCCGATCACCATCAGAAGCCGGCTATCGAGACTGAACCGCACGAACCGCTCGTCCGATGCGGTGAGCGCGTCGTCGATGTTGTAGATCGCGATCGACGCGAAGTTCGCGGGATGGAACACCCGCCCGGTGCGCGCATCGACGATCGCATAAGCACTGCACCCGGAACCGCAGCCCCAGTGCACGAGGGTGTAATGCCCGGCGAAGTTCGGTCCTTGCTGCGCCCCGGCGCGGATCATCGTGCGGAACATGCGCGAGCGCGGGTGGCTGCGCACATCGGGCGCCGCCGGCTTGCCCGCAAAGCGCTCGGTCACGGCGAATTGCTCGAAACGCGGCGCGTCGGCCGGCAGGTCGCTTGCGCGAATCGTGGCCGGGGTGAACCAATCCGGCTCGGCCTGCGCGTGGGCCGTGCCGACCACGCATCCGATCGCACAAACCAGCACCGCTTGTATGCACGCGGCCGATCCTGCCGTCCAACGTCGAATCGCTCGCATCACTCGCATCCTGTTCATTCGCAATCCTTGGGCGCGGTGCGTGCCGGGTCGCGGCATACCTCCCAGACCGCCTGCGGCACTTCGGGCCAGAGCGCGTAATGACGCATGTGATTCACGCGCAGCACCACCAAGCCCGGATGCCGCCGGACCAGTTCGATCAGACGGCGCTGTTGTGCGGCGGTCAGCGCGATCATCCCTCGGGTATTGGCGCGGCCCTCGGCGACGACTTCGCGCTCGGCCTCGGGATAGAAGTACCGGTCGCGCGTGAGGTACTCCGGCTTCATGAGCGCAAACCGCCAGGGCGCACGTTGAGCAACCGGCGCACCGGGCCGATCGACCTGGATCCGCCACGGCTTGCGGTCCACGCCGATCTCGTCCATCTGCCATTCGACATCGCCGCGCGCGGCCGGCTGCGGCAATGCCGTCAGACGCGGTGCGCGATCGGGCGCCTTGATGTAGCGGTGGCGCAGCGCGCCGTCGTCGCCGTAGGTATCGATGATGTCGACCCGCTCGACGCCGTCGCCGGTGTAGTCGGCGCGCCAGCGAAATGCCCGCAACAAACGTCCATCGGGCGCATGCACATAGCGCACCCGGGCATCGCTTGGGTTGGCCTGGGCGCAACTGCCTTCGTCGCGGGTCAACTTGGCGACCGGCCAACCGGCAGCATCGTAGAAATAGCAATCGCGTTGCGGCGTGGTCCAGGTGTTGGGAGCTTCGTCCGCCCTTGTGTAGCGCGCGACTTGCGCGAGCTTGGCATCCGCCCGGTACTCAAAGATGTCGACCGCTCGCGCGATCACTGGCCCCGGCGGGCCGTCGTCCGCGCCGATGCCCGGCACCATTTCGTCGATGCGGCACAGGCGGCGGGTACCGTCGGCGCGCCGATCGAAATACAGCCGGGTGTGCGCAGCCTCGGCATCGGCCGCGCCGTAGGCGGACCAATCGACGCGCTCTTGCCAGGCGGGCTTCAACACCGCGCGGCCTTGCGCGATCGAAAAGTCCGGCGTGTCGTACTCTGCGCGCACGCGCTCCCCGGCAAAGCCCAGCAAATGCACGCCGCCATAGTCGAACAATTGCCCGGGCACGCGTACCACCTCCAGGCCCGCGGGATCGACGCCCGGATCGGCAGGGCCGCAATCGGCGCGCGCTGCGCCGACGAACACCGCGATGCTCAGACCCGCGCTCGCCACGCACCAACGAGAGAACGGTTTGGCCATGGCGATCTCAATGAAACTGGGAGTTCCAGACGATCTCGAGAATGCGCCAATACTCGGCACTGAATCCGCCGAGCCGGAGCCGGTCGGGACCGTCCTCGAACAACAAGAAGGGATAGGCCTTGCGTGCGAGCACGCCGTGCGGCGGCAGGCGATAAGGCTCGAAGTATTCGGGCGACGCGAAATAGTCTTCTTCGAGTTCATCTCCGGCGTCGACGTGCATGTACCAGACCGACAATCCGGTCGGGAACGCGCTGCCTGCAGCCTCGGGGAACGCGCCGCCATCGCCCGCGGGGATCGACTTGTGCAGCAGATTCAGCAACAAGCGCCCTTCGCCGATGAACACGATCTCGCCGCTGGTCGAATAGTCGGGGCGTTGCGATCCAAACATCTGCTGCACGTTGTTGTGCGCGCGCGAACCCGGCACCACCGAGCGCTTGAAGATCTCCGCGACTTCGTCCGCGCTTTGCGCCTGGCCCTTGGCCAGCGCGGCGCGATAGATCCTGAGGTCGGTCTCGAACTGCGCGAGCCATGCGCGATAACGCTCGCCTTGTCGGGCACGATCGAAACTCGCCTGGGCCAGGGCCGACACGCACACCGTCTGCAGCAGCACGGCCACGACGGCGCACATCAGCGTGCCGTTGAAGAAACGCAGTCTCATGAATGGGGAGGGCGGCGAGTGAAGACAAAAGCGCCCATCGACGATGGGCGCCGCGATCTTATGCCGATTGCTGCCCGAAATGCGGCGACGGCGCGTCAGTACGGTGCGGCCATGACGCGCTTGTGCCTCCGCGCATCCGCGCTCGCCGCCTCAGGCCGAGGCGTCGTCGATCTCGACCAGGCCGCCGTAGTCGTCCGAGAACGCGTACTTGCCGGCGCACACCGCGCCCACATACCCCGCGAACCAATCGCCGAAACTGTCGGCCAGCAAATCGCGGCTGCCTTCGTCGTGCCACATGGTGATGATCTGTCCACGCGTGCCGCCCTCGGCGGGATCGAGGTCGAGGCACAGATGGTCGCCGCCGCCGTCATGGGTGAACGGAATCCATTGGGCGTTGAACCAATCGTCCTTGACGCCCGGCGCCGGATCGGAAGTGATGTCGACGAACTCGCCGAGCAGTTCCTTCCAGATCGACCATTGCCGTCGCACTTCGTCGGTCGAGAGGAACTCCCCGGCATCGAACAAGCCGCCGGCATCGAGCTTTTGTCCGTTGTGCACCTTGAGGCAGGCCACGTAATCGGGCGGCAGTTGCACACCGAGCACTTGCTCGAGTTCGGCGATCTGCTGATCGGTCGCGGGCGGGTTGAGGTCGGCCAGGCCTTCGGGCCAATGCGTGCCCAGCCAGGCTTCGAATTGCGTCCAAAGCGATTGCATAGCGTCCCCTTGCGAAGAGCATGCGGCGCGCGCATCGACGACGGCATGCTTGAACGATGGTTGGGTGAGCGCCGGAGGGTGAGGTCGTCGATCCGAATGTAGATCAGGCACCGCGGCATGCGACGCTCGGCCCAGCAATGGGTTAGCGCCGACAGGCTAGAGTTGCGGCGAAGCCGCGTCGATCTGTTGCTTCTTCCACGCCAAAAAGCCGCCCGCGACCGACAACGCCTTGGGGTAGCCGAGTGAACGCAGCATGGCGGCCGCAGCCAGACTGCGCCGCCCGCTATTGCAGATGCACAGCAGCAGATGATCGCGCCCATGGTGGAGCTGGTTGATCATCGTGAAGAAGCTCATCGCGTCGATGTCCTTGGGACGGCCGGCATCGAGGATGTCCTGCTCATCCTCGGTCAGGGCGTGGCCGAGCATGCGTTTGACCTCGAACAAGGGGATGTGGACCGTATCGGGGATCGCACCCTTCAGATCGATTTCGAAGGATTGGCGGATGTCGATCATCGTCGCCAATCCGAGCCGGCACAGCTCCTGCGCGGTCGGTAGCGAGATTTCGAGTTGAGCCCGTGCTTCGGGCGTCAGGCTGTCTTCGTTCGACATGGCGGCGATCCTCGGAGCAGCGTCGCGATATGCGATCCGCAGCGAGCATTGTGTACCAGCCCGGCGACGATGCGCCCGTCGAGTTCAGCGCAGCCGACGCAGCATTGCCTGGCATTCGGATTCCAGCTGCGATCCCTCGACCGCGGCCGTCGCCCGACGCCAGTCGGCCAAGGCAGCCGGAAACTGCGCCTCGTCCATCACCGATCGCATCCAGCGCCGTTCGCGCTCCTGGAGCGCGAAGACTGCGAGCGGATCGCGCGCCGCGTCCTTGAGTTCCGGGTGCCGCACCGCGCACGCCTCGAGGTTGGCCACCATCGACGCCACGATCGCCAAACCTTGTTGCGCCATCTCACGTGCGGCGTCGGCTTGCTTGACGATGGCCTGACATTGCGATTCCAGCTGCGCCGCGCCGAGCACCTCGGCACGCTGCGCGGCCACCTTGCGCTGAAATGCGTCGGTCTTCATCAGCCGTTCGATCGCGGCGCGTTCCTCGCCGTAAAAGAGTGCAGCCGGCTCGCGCACGTACCCGCTCAATGCTGCGTGTGTCCGGGCGCAGGCGTCGAGATGGGCCAACATGGCCGCCGCCGCATCATCGCCGCTGCGCGGCGCCTGGTCTTGTCCTGCGGCCGCAACGGAAGCGGCGAACGTGCCGAACAACAGACAAAGCCATCCGCGAACGATCATTTCCCGCTCCTTGATTGCGCTGCCGCGCTATGGCCGCCGGAAATCCCCGAGCGCCTGCACTTCGCCCAGCACATTCTGGTAGTGCCGCTTGGTGATGTCGGCCTGGTGCGAACCGCTGCCCCATACCGTGCCGTCGGTCTTGAGCATCAACACCCGATACTCGTCGGCGGCAAAACTCGCGACATCGCGCGCGATCAGTTTCCAGCGCAGCGAATGATCGTGCGGTCCGGGCGGTGCGCCCAACTGGCCGTGCCGATTGTTGCCCACGCCCCAAAGCGTCCGGTCTTGCTTGAGCACGTACAGGCTGCTCATGGAATGCGGTACGCCGCGGCGCGAACAATCGGTCGCGAACGATGCGACGCCGGTGTTCACACGGGTCCAGCGCGTGAGCTGCACTTGTTGGCCGGCGCCGAGTTTGCCCAGATAGTTGCCGCCGCGCGTGTACAGCACGCCGTCGGTATCGAGCTTGAATTCATCGCTGCCGCAATCTTCGTATTGCGCGACCTTGGTTTCGCGCAGGCGCCAATCGGCGGCCTGGAGCGGGTAGAGCACATTGTCGGCGCGCCGTTCATAGGCCGAGCCGCGCATCCACAAGCGCGCGGCGGCATCGATGCCGTACACCGCATCGGTGTCTTGATACACGCGCACGAAGGCAGGCGCGATGCGCCGGGGCGATTCGTCCTCGCCGGGGTAGCGCCCTTTGCCGTCCCAATACACATGGCGGCGGCCCATCTCCCACCACTGGCCTCGCGTGTCCCGGTAGTAGGTGGCCTCCTGCGCCAGATACAGCCGCTCGATGCCGGACGGCAGCGTGATCCAGGTCTGCGCGTCGGCCGCATCGTCTTGCGGGCCGAAGCGATGGCGGTAACCCGAGCCGCGCGCGCGATAAACGCCCGCCTGCAGGATCGCGAGTCCGTCGGCCGGCCCGGCCTCGAAATCATCGACCTGCTCGGCCACCAGACTCCACGCGCCCTTGAGGTCGTCGCGCCAGAGCGAACCATCGTGCAGCAGCACATAGCGGTGATCTTCCGTCACCGCGATCTTGCGTGCGCGCAAGGGCTGCCATGGCCGGGCCTTGAGTTGCAGCGCGAGCGAGTATTGCGTCTTGGCATCCGCGAGCGTCAGCACGACCTCGCCATCGATCTGTTCCGCGCGTGTCGGGCTGTAGGCCAGTTGGAGCAGGCAATGGCCCGCGGCTTCGTCGCGATCGGTCAGCGGGCTGGCCAGCGTCTTGCCGTCGCATTCGTTCTTGAGCGTGATGTAGTCCGGGGCTTGCACCGCCACGACACGCAACGCATCGAAATGCTGATTGCGTAGATGCAGGTCGATGGGATCGCCCTGCTCGCCGAGCCGGGTCCAGGGCAGATGGACGACGTTGCGCGAGGCCTTGGCCTGTTGCGCATCGGACTCCTGCTCGACGACCCAGAACGCATACGG
>CAYUYC010000014.1:0-8431 GCA_964448945.1 uncultured Burkholderiaceae bacterium | reverse complement strand
CATACGGCGCGGTCGCCTTGAACACCCGCAGCCGCGCGACCTTGCGCTCACCGTGCAGGGTGACGCCCAGGTCAAGCCAATTGGGGATGTCTGACGTGCCTGCGCTGCGCACCAGCAATGCACAAGACTCGCCTTGCCCAAGCTGCGCGCCCTTGCAGCCGTCGACATGGACGAAACCCGCGCTCACGTCGATGTCGTCGATGCGCACCTTGGCTTGCTCGGCGCGCAGCCTGAACGTCATCGGACGCTCGGCATAGGTGTAGACCACCGCCTCGCCGGCAAGCGAGATCTCGGCGGCCGGTGCGGCGCTGGCGAACAGTCCGGCCGCCAGCGCAGCGGCGACGAAGAACCGTTGGCCGATCGGCGGTGCGATGCCTGTCAATCGGCGGCCTTACTCGCCTTGCTTCTTGAAGCGGAAGCCCACTTCCTTCTTTTGCACCACGCAACCGTCGCCCGCGGGCATGAGGAAGATCTTCACATTGCCCTTGGCGAACGCCGAGACCTTCTGATTCACCTCGGCCTTGTACTCGTAGTCCTTCATGAACGAGTCCTTGGTCGCCGCGATGCAGGTCTTGGCCACATAGAAAGTGCGCGTGTATTCATAAGCGCAGGTGCCGTCGGTGGCCGGCGTGACAGTGAGGTCCACGAGATGCGTGCCGTCGGAGAAAGTCAGTTCCAGCGTCGTCGTGAACGGCTGGGAATCGGCGCCTTCCTTGGCCCACTGCGACCAATGGCCGTAGCGGACATCCTTGCCGAAGAAATCTTCGAGTTCGGCCACCGCCTTCAAGCAGGCTTTGACGCCGCCTTCCTTGGCGGTCGTGGCGACTTGCGGATCGGCGAACGCTTGGCAACTGACGCACAGCATCGACAGCAACAGTAGGCGCTTCATGTCGAACGGCTCCTGGAGGCGAGGGGATGGAATTTGAATTGGAAAGATACGACGGCGCGAGGATAAATCGAACCCGGTCGAGGCACACCGCCGCGAGCGGCATGTGCAATTGTTCCTTGGCGCCTCGCGCCGCCCGGCCCGTGCGCGGCGCGCCCGAGCGATCGGGCGGTCGGCTCAAGGCAGGCGATAGGTGAACACGTAGCGATGCTCGCCGTTCGCGATCTCGATCGCAAAATCGCCCGCGATGCCTTCGAGCGCGTCGGTGCCCGAATCGGGCACCACACCGACCTTGAGGCTGGGCTCACCGCGATGCATGACCCCCGTGTGCTGCAGCACGAACGAACCGCGCCGACCGTCGAGCACGCCCTCCACGCGCTCGATCGCCACATAACCCGCCGATCCCTTGGTGCTCGTCATCGCGCTCAACATCTGCCCGCGCGTCGTGGCCACGAGATCGCCCGCGATGGTCTTGTCGATCGACATGCGCGCGAGCGCCGAGCCGTCGGGCTGACCTTCGAAAGGCAGCGGTGCGATCGTCACTTTGAACGTGCCTTTGGCAACGCGCTCCATCCTCTGCTCCTGTACGGTCTGATCGACCTGCACCATCGCCCCGCCGCTATTGGCCCGGCGGAGGCTCCCACAACTCGACCTTGTTGCCTTCGGGATCGATGACCCAGCCGAACTTGCCGAATTCGGATTCATCGATCTTTTCGAGCACATTGCACCCTTCGGCCTTGAGCAAGGCGATCAACGCATGCAGGTCTTCGACGCGATAGTTGATCATGAAGGGGGCCTGGCTCGGCGCAAAGTAATCGCCTTCGGCGGGGCCGATGGACCAGATCGTCGTCCCCGCCGCCGGCTGGCCCTGGGCATCGGTCCACGAAAAGGCGGTGCCGCCCCAGTCCTGCACATCGATGCCCAGATGCCGCCGGTACCAGGCCTGCAAGGCCGCAGCATCCTTGGCCTTGAAGAAGATGCCGCCGATGCCCGTGACTCGCTTCATTGAAGACTCCTTTCGGATGCGTCTTAGCGCTCGGTCAGCGCGAGTTGCGCACCGAGCCCGGCAAATGCGCCGGCAAACCCGCGCCGCAACCAGGATTGCACGCGCGGCGATTCGATGACCGCGCGACGAAACGCGTGCGCCAGAAACCCGTACAGCACGAACACGACGAAGGTCATCGCCATGAACACGCCGCTCAAGCCGAGCAATTGCAGCAGCGGCGATTGCGCGCCGGGCGCGACGAATTGCGGCAGGAACGCAAGAAAGAAGATCGTGAGCTTGGGGTTGAGGATATTGAGCAGGAACGCCTTGACGACCAGGCCGAGCGCGCCGCGCCTGCCCTGGGCCGCCTGCACCGCGAACGCCGAACGATCGCGCCAGGTCGCCACGGCCAGATAAAGCAGATAAGCGACGCCGCAGTACTTGAGCACCTGAAACGCCAAGGCGCTGGTGTGCATGATCGCCGCCAGACCGAGCACCGTGGCCAGCAGATGCGGAACGATGCCCAGCGTGCAGCCCACGGCAGCGAAGAAGCTCGCGCTGCGCCCTTGTGCCAGGCCCATCGACACGGTGAACACCACGCCGGTGCCGGGGATGAGCACGACGATGAGCGAGGTGATCAAGAACTCGGTGGTGAACATGGTGCGACTTCTCCTGGTGATTTTTGGGGAAACCCGATGGCCGATGCACTGTACCGCGCGGCTGGCTGCGCCAGAAGATCTCGTCGACTACGCCTTGCGCGCGATGAGGCAAAACCCGTGGCCGAACGGATCGCTGCAGAACGCCGCCGACCCGTGTTCGGGATTCTCGAAGACTTGTTCTTCGATCGCGCCCGCGCCCACCGCTCGCGCCAATGCCGCAC
Source organism: uncultured Burkholderiaceae bacterium (assembly GCA_964448945.1). GTDB lineage: Bacteria > Pseudomonadota > Gammaproteobacteria > Burkholderiales > Burkholderiaceae_E > CAXBRX01. The sequence goes on along the minus strand of CAYUYC010000014.1, from coordinate 5,680 downwards.
GCAAGTCATCGACATGAAAGTCCAGATGCACCGGCGTCCAATGCCGCTCGTAACGCCGTTGGTCCTGCGTTCTCGATGAGGGCTGAGTGCCAGCGCGTTTTTCGAGCAGGCAGATATGGGCAGCGCCCGCCGCCATGACGACCACGCCGGGGATCGGCTCCGAGACCCGGGTGAAGCCGAATGCGTCGGAATAGAAACGCACGCCTTCGGCCATGTCCGGAACATCGATGCTCACGCTCATTGAGATCATGGGAGCCTCCTGTCTCGGCAACGCCGCCGCACGAAAGGATAGCCACGCACGTAGGCAACGGCCAGTACACCCCCGCGCGCAGGGCGATTTACGCGCGCTGCGCCCGATCGAGCGTTTGCTGCAGCGCCCGATGCGATGCGCGCATGCGTTCATCGCCTTGCCAATGCGCGACCCGGCGCAAGCGCAAGCGCGGCGCCCGACCGATGCAAGGCCAGGGCGGAAGAACGCTCAGTGTGAAGAACAAGGCCTCGGCGTAATGCAGGACCAGGGTCGATGCGTTGATCGGCCAATGCGCGTGAAGCAAGAAGCTCGCGTACCACCCGCCCAAGGACTTCTTGGCCACGCATCGATGCTGCGCGTCGAGCAGCACAAAGGCGTTGCTCTCTTCAAAAGGACAGTCGTAGGAAGTGATCAGCACATCGCCGTGCGGCGTTCGATACTGGGCTTCGATCACATAGCCGGGCGCGCGTTGCGTGGTGAGTCGGCCATCGACGATCAAATGCGACGTCGACGGCCACGACGCATACGGACCGTTGTGCGTTTCCAGTCGATAACGGTCGATGGCTTGCATGGCGCGCCGATCGCGCAGCGCATCGGGCGCGCGAAGACTCAGGCCTTCTTGACGAACTCGGACTTCAATTGCATCGCGCCGAACCCATCGATCTTGCAATCGATGTCGTGGTCGCCCTCGATCAGCCGGATGTTCTTGACCTTGGTGCCGACCTTCACCACCGACGACGACCCCTTGACCTTGAGATCCTTGATCACCGTCACCGAGTCGCCGTCCTTCAACGCGTTGCCGACCGCGTCTTTCCACACCCGTTTCTCGTCAGCGGCCTCGGCTGCGCCGCCGCTCCACTCGTGGCCGCACTCCGGGCAGACGAACTGACCGCCGTCTTCATAGGTGTACGTGGAATTGCATTTGGGGCAAGCCGGCAAGCCGCTCATCGATGTTCCTTTTCCATTGCCTTTGCATCGCTGCAAGCGGGTCGCTGCAGCGCGGGCGAGTATAGCGAACGGCAACGGGCCTTTCGGCTTCCATAGCAGCTTCGCATAGAGGCACTGGTCAGTTGCCCTCTGACACTGCAGCCATCTTGGTACTCGGACTAAGGCACGATGCAAAGGATCATGCATCCCGCCCGTCACCCAAGCGGTGGTGAAAATGCTCAGCATACGTACCCGGCATCCTCGCAGCCGATGACAGGACTGGAAGGACGCAGAGAAGCACGAGCGCATCCCATAGAAGGAAACCCAATGCGTGCCGCTCGGTGAATTCTTCTCCGCTATGCCAAAAAATACTGATGCCCACGGAGTGAACCGCGTACACCGCCACGACAGCGGCGAGCAGGTATGCGCCCTTGATAGCGGAGGGGCACCAGCGCAGGAGCATCTTCAATTCGCGCAACGAAATATCGACATGCCCAATAGTCTCGGAAGCCGCCTTGCCTCGTGCCTTGGAGAATTCCGATGCAAGCGCCAGAACATAAGCGAAGATGCCAAATGTCCCGAGAATTGCGACAAATGCGAAAGGCTCGACTTGCGCTGAAGAAACAAAACCTCCCACCACGGAAGATGAAGTGCCGATGCACATCACGATCTCGATCGCGCAGAAAGCCTCTGCAAATCGAATGATTCCTTTACGCGCACTCAACATAAAACCCGCCAACTGTTAGATGAACAAGCTCAGCAGAATGTGCCAGAGGAGCAAATCAGGCCATTCGCGATGAGTCTCTATAGGCGCGCGATCAGTGGTGAGCCCGCAATGACCATTACCTCTGAATCTCCTTCAGGCCCGTTGCCAGCGGGCCGATGGCCCCCGCGCGGCAGGCGCGACTTTCCATCGCGCCGCGGGCGCCGAAGAAGGGCGGGTTGCCCGCGCGCGGGACGCGCGTGGGTCGAGCCGGGGTAGTGAGCGCAGCGAACGGCCACCCCGGCGAGCCCGCCGCTTCTGAAGAAGCCCGCGGGGACCGCTCGCAAGGCGAGCGGCGCGATGGAGAAGCGCCTGCCGCGCGGGGGCCATCGGCCCGCGACCAAGCACACACCTAAGAACTAAGCCGCTCTGCGTTGCGCCTCCAAAAACGCAAACACCCGCTCATCCCCACAAAACGCCACATTGAACCGCAGCCAATCGGTCTGCCGCATGTCGGTGAGAAACAGATGCCCCGGCCCGAGCATGATCCCGGCCTCGGTCGCGCGGTTGGAGAGTTCCGCACTGTCGGCAAAATCGGGATGGCGCGCCCAGAGGTACATGCCGGCCTTGGATTCGCAAAACAACTCGAACCCGGCATCGACCAGACGCTGCGCGACGGTCTGTTGCGCGCTCGCGAGGCGGTCGCGGATGGATTTCAGATGCCGGCGCCAGCGCCCTTCGGTCAAGGCGCCGTAGACCAGGCGCTCGCCGAGTTCGGGCGAGGTCAGGCCCGAGAGCATCTTGAGCTGGGCCAGTTCTTCGACCAACTCGGGGTTGGCCAACAGATAACCCACGCGGATGTTGGGCGAGATGGTCTTGGAATAGCTGTTGATGTAGACCACGCGGTTGATCTGGTCGAGGCTTGCGAGCGAAGGCCGCGGGTCAGGGTCAAGGTCGGCATAGATGTCGTTCTCGACGATGGTGATGTCGTGCTTCTCGGCCAGTTGCAGCACGCGGTGCAGATGCGACAGATGCGCCGAGGCGCCGATCGGGCTTTGCAGCCGCGGCTGGGTGAAGAAGACCTTGGGTTGGTACTTGATGATCGCCGCTTCGAGCGCGGCGAGGTCGTAGCCCATGGGCGTGCGCGGCGCGGGAATGAGTTGCGCGCCCAGAAAGCGCAGCATGAACAACAGATTGGCGTAGCCGGGCTCGTCGACCAGCACCGGGTCGCCGGCGCGCACGAGGCGGCGCGCGGCCAGGTCCAGCGCCTGGCTCGAGCCCTGGGTCAGCAACACCTGGTCGACGTTGACGGCGATCTCTTGCTCGGTCAGATGCTCGACGATCAAGCGGCGCAACTCGCCATAGCCCTTGGGGCTGCCGTAGCCGCCGAGCGCCGCATGCTCGGCCGAGAGTTGGCGCAGCGCGCGGCGCACGCCGTCTTCAAACAGCCAGTCGTCGGGCAGCCAGCCGCAGCCGGGCTTCATTTCGAGATGGCGGTTCTCGAAGATCTTGCGCAGGTACCACATGGTGTCGAAGCCGCGCTGGGCTTCGGGCGCTTCGTCGGCGCTCGCGTCGATGCGCGGGCGGCGCTTGACGAAGAAGCCCTGGTTGGGCCGCGACACCAAGAGCCCTTGCGCCACCAGCCGGTCGTAGGCCTCGACCACGGTGAACACGCTGACCTGATGCGATTGCGCAAACTGGCGCACCGACGGCACCTTGGCGCCGGGGCGCAAGGATTGCTCCTCGATGAGATGGCGAAAACCGTCGACGATCTGGACGACGAGCGGGGTCGAGGATTGCGGGCTTAGGGTAAACACGGTGTGTACTGGTGCTGCGGCCTGCACAGTGCGCCGCTGTGTGGGAATACGTGTACATGGTAGCGCGCGCCCATGCTGCCTACAGTGCGCGATCCCCATCCTGTGCTCTGGAGGCCAGACCATGCATCGCGATCCCAACGTCAAACTCGACAACGCCACGTTGATGGCGCGCCGCCAGGCAGCGCTGCCGCGCGGGGTCGGACAGGCGCAGCCGGTGTTCGTCGAGCGCGCGAGCAATGCGGAGGTCTGGGACGTCGAAGGCCGCCGCTACATCGATTTCGCGGGCGGCATCGCGGTGCTCAACACCGGCCACAGCCATCCCAAGATCGTCGCCGCGGTACAAGAGCAAGTCGCGCGCTTCACCCATACCTGCTTCCAGGTGCTGGCCTATGAGCCTTATGTGGAATTGTGCGAACGCCTCAACGCCCTGGCTCCGGGCAAGTTCGCCAAGAAGAGCTTCCTGATGACCACCGGCGCCGAAGCGGTCGAGAACGCGATCAAGATCGCGCGCGCCTATACCAAGCGCTCGGGCGTCATCGCCTTCGGCGGCAGCTTCCATGGCCGCACCATGATGACCATGGCCCTGACCGGCAAGGTCGCGCCGTACAAGATCGGCTTCGGCCCCTTCCCGGGCGAGGTCTATCACGCCAAGTACCCCAATGCGCTGCACGGCGTGAGCATCGATGATTCGATCGCGTCGATCGAAGCCCTGTTCAAGTACGACATCGAGGCCGAGCGCGTCGCCGCGATCATCCTCGAACCGGTGCAAGGCGAAGGCGGCTTCTATGTCGCACCGCCGGAATTTGCGCAGCGCCTGCGCGCACTGTGCGACAAGCACGGCATCCTGCTGATCGCCGACGAAGTCCAGACCGGCGCCGGCCGTACCGGCACGTGGCTGGCCTGCGAACGCTGGGACGTTGCGCCCGACATCATCACCATGGCCAAGTCGATCGGCGGCGGTTACCCGATCTCGGCCATCATCGGCCGCGCCGAAGTGATGGATGCGCCCGCGCCCGGCGGCCTGGGCGGCACCTATGCCGGCAATGCGATCTCGTGCACCGCGGCGCTCGCAGTGCTCGATGTGTTCGAAGAAGAAAAGCTGCTCGCGCGCAGCCAGGCGCTGGGCGAGCGTTTGATCACCGGCCTCAACAAGATCGCCGCCAAGCACCGCGCCATCGGCGACGTGCGCGGCCAGGGCGCGATGGTGGCCTTCGAGTTGTTCGAAGGCGGCGACCTCGCCAAGCCCGCGGCGGAACTGACCAAGCAGATCGTCGCCGAAGCGGCCAAGCGCGGGCTCATCCTGTTGTCGTGCGGCACCTTCGCGAATGTGATCCGGGTGCTGGTCCCGTTGACCGCGAGCGATGCGCTGATCGACGAAGGCCTGGCCATCCTCGACGCCTGCTTCGCACAGCTCGCCTGACCGAGGCACCACCACAAAACACATCGAGGAGACTGCATTGCTCAAGCCCGTTGCCAAGTTCCATTGGGAAGACCCATTGCTGCTCGACACCCAATTGGGCGAAGACGAGCGCATGGTCCGCGAAGCCGCCGCCGCGTATGCGCAAGACAAGCTCGCGCCGCGCGTGCTCGAAGCCTTCCGGCACGAGAAGACCGACGCCGCCATCTTTCGCGAGATGGGCGAGATCGGTCTGCTCGGGCCGACCATTCCCGCGGAATACGGCGGCCCCGGCCTCAATTACGTGGCCTATGGCTTGATCGCGCGCGAAGTCGAGCGTGTGGACTCGGGCTATCGCTCGATGATGAGCGTGCAGTCGTCGCTGGTCATGGTGCCGATCTTCGAATTCGGCACCGAAGCGCAAAAACAGAAATACCTGCCCAAGCTCGCCACCGGCGAATGGATCGGCTGCTTCGGCCTGACCGAGCCCAATTTCGGTTCCGATCCCGGCTCGATGGCCACCCGCGCACGCAAGGTCGCGGGCGGTTATTCGTCGTCGGGCTCGAAGATGTGGATCACCAATTCGC
>CAYUYC010000013.1:9227-23897 GCA_964448945.1 uncultured Burkholderiaceae bacterium | reverse complement strand
TCGGCGCGGTCGGCACGAAGATGGTTTGCGGCCCGTTGCGCAACAGCGTTTCCACTTCGGGGCCGGGCGAGCCGACCACGAAACCGATGGTCCAGCACTCGGGACGCGGAAATTCGATCAGCACCGCCTGGCGAAACGCCTGGCCGTTGGGCGACAACACGGTGTCGGAAACCTGCTTGACGCTCGAATACACCGAGCGCACGAACGGAATCTTTTGAAGAATCCGCTCCCAGATCGCCACCAGCTTGCGGCCGACGAAGTTGTGCGTGGCCAAGCCCACTGCCAGCACGATCGCCACGGTGAGCACGACGCCGATGCCGGGAATGTTGAGCGGCGCATGCTGGCGCCATTCGACCGGGAACAGGCGGATGACCTGATCCATGGTGCCGACGACGAGCTGCAGCACCCACAGCGTCGCCACCAAGGGGACGAGGATGAGCAGACCGGTGATGAAGTATTTCTTCACGATGGACCAGAACGCCGCACGCAGGCGGCGATCAGTTGCCACTAGGGGCCGAGTCGGACGACGCGGCGTTGGCGGCTTGCACTGCCGGGCAGCTTTGGGCGCCCGGGCAGGCGCAACCGGTGGCGGGTGTCGCGGCAGGCTCGGGCTTCTTGTTGTCTCGGAAATCCGAGACGTACCAGCCGCCGCCCTTGAGATGGAAGGCCGCCGCGGTGATCTGCTTACGGTAGGTCGGTTTGCCGCAAGCGGGGCAAACGCGTTCCGCGTTCGCCTCGCTCATCTTCAACCATTCGTCGGCACCGTGACCGCAGGACTCGCATTTGTACGCGTAAGTCGGCATAGAACGCCCCAAAAACGCTGATATTTCAAAAGCTTAGGATTATAGCGCCGATATGGGGCCGTCTTGTGTCGGTTCAAGCGCTCGCGAATCAGAACGGAATGTCGTCGTCGGCATCGGCAAAGCCGGTCGAGGACGAGGCGGCAGGCGGCGCGCTGCGTGCGGCGCTGGCCGGCTTGTTGCCGCCCGAACGTGCCGGCGGCGCGTCGTAGCCTTCGTCATCGGGCGCGCCCATGCCTTCGCGGGTGCCCAGCATCTGCAGCTCGGTCGCAATGATCTCGGTGGTGTAGCGCTCCTGGCCTTCCTTGTCGGTCCATTTGCGGGTCTTGAGGCGCCCTTCGACATAGACCTGGCGACCCTTCTTCAGGTATTCGCCCGCGATTTCGGCCAGACGGCCGCGGAACACCACACGGTGCCATTCGGTTTCTTCGACCGGATCGCCCGAGTCCTTGCTCTTCCATTTGAGCGTGGTCGCGATCGACACATTGGTGATCGCATCGCCGTTGGGCATGTAGCGGGTTTCAGGATCGCGGCCGAGGTTGCCGACGATGATGACTTTGTTGATCGAGGCCATGAGGGTCTCCTGGAGATTCCCGGCGTGAGGCGCGTTCGGTGAGTTTCGGGAACGCCGGGACAATGCGCTTCCGGGCAGGATTCTAGCGAGGTTCGCTAGGGTTGAGCCCGGCCCTGGTGTCCCATCCATGTAGGATCACGGCTTCGCCGCGCGCCGACGCGTCGCGGCCTGCAGGATCAACACCTCGCCTTCAGGAGTCATGCCGTGCCCGCCTACCGTTCCCGCACTTCCACCCACGGCCGCAACATGGCCGGCGCACGCGCGCTGTGGCGCGCCACCGGCATGAAGGACGGCGATTTCGGCAAACCCATCATCGCGGTCGTCAATTCCTTCACCCAGTTCGTGCCCGGCCATGTCCATCTGAAGGATCTCGGCCAGATGGTCGCGCGCGAAATCGAAGCCGCGGGCGGCATCGCCAAGGAATTCAACACCATCGCGATCGACGACGGCATCGCCATGGGACACGACGGCATGCTGTATTCGCTGCCCTCGCGCGAATTGATCGCCGATTCGGTCGAATACATGGTCAACGCGCATTGCGCCGATGCGATGGTCTGCATCTCGAATTGCGACAAGATCACCCCGGGCATGCTGATGGCGTCGCTGCGCCTGAACATCCCGACCATCTTCGTCTCGGGCGGCCCGATGGAAGCCGGCAAGGTCCAATGGCACGGCACCATCCGCCATGTGGACCTCATCGACGCGATGATCGAAGCGGCCGACAGCAAGAACACCGATGCCGAAGTCGATGCGATGGAACGCTCGGCCTGCCCGACCTGCGGTTCGTGCTCGGGCATGTTCACCGCCAATTCGATGAACTGCCTGACCGAAGCGCTCGGCCTGTCCTTGCCCGGCAACGGCTCCATCGTCGCCACCCATGCCGACCGCAAGCGTTTGTTCCTCGAAGCCGGCCAGCGCATCGTCGCGCTCGCGCGCCGCTATTACGAACAAGACGACGCCTCGGCGCTGCCCCGTGCGATCGCGAGTTTTGCAGCCTTTGAAAACGCGATGACGCTCGACATCGCGATGGGCGGCTCGACCAATACCGTGCTGCATCTGCTGGCCGCGGCCCAGGAAGCCGGCGTGAAATTCACGGTGGCCGACATCGACCGCCTGTCGCGCCGCGTGCCCTGCTTGTGCAAGGTTGCACCCGCGACCCAGAAGTACCACATGGAAGATGTGCACCGTGCGGGCGGCATCATGGGCATCCTGGGCGAGCTCGACCGCGCCGGCCTGCTGACGACCAATGTGCCGACGGTGCATGCGCCGACCCTGGCCGCCGCGCTCGACACCTGGGATGTGAAGCGCAGCGCGAACGAAGAAGTCCACGCCTTCTACCGCGCCGCGCCCGGCGGCGTGCCGACCACCGAAGCCTTTTCGCAATCGCGCCATTTCCCCGAACTCGACGCCGATCGCGCGCAAGGCTGCATCCGCGATCGCGATCACGCGTATTCGCAAGACGGCGGCCTCGCGGTCCTGTTCGGCAACATCGCCGAGAAGGGCTGCATCGTGAAGACCGCCGGGGTCGATGATTCCATCCTCAAGTTCACCGGCCGTGCGCGCGTGTGCGAATCGCAGGAAGAAGCCGTCGAACGCATCCTCGGCGACGACATCGTCGCGGGCGATGTGGTGGTGGTCCGCTACGAAGGCCCCAAGGGCGGCCCCGGGATGCAAGAGATGCTCTACCCGACCTCCTATTTGAAGTCCAAGGGCCTGGGCAAGCAATGCGCGCTGCTGACCGACGGCCGGTTCTCGGGCGGCACCTCGGGGCTGTCGATCGGCCATGCCTCGCCCGAAGCGGCAGCCGGCGGCGCGATCGGCCTCGTCGAAGAAGGCGACACCATCGAGATCGACATTCCGGGCCGCAGCATCCGGCTGGCCATCAGCGACGCCGACCTCGCCAAACGCCGCGCCGCGATGAATGCCAAGGGTGCGCTGGCCTGGAAGCCCGCCAACCGCAAGCGCGTGGTTTCGCCCGCGCTGCGCGCCTACGCCGCGCTGACCACCTCGGCCGATACCGGCGCGGTGCGCGACGTGAGCCAGCTCGAAGGCTCGCGTTGACTTCAGCGTGCCGAAGGTCGCCGACCCGGCACGCCGGCACCTCACCGCGATGAATCGCACCGCGCGCGCCGACGCGTCCGCTGACGCGTCATTTCCGATCGCGATCGTCGGCGCAGGCGCATTGGGACTGACCATCGCAGCGCGCCTGACCGCCACCGCGCGCGTCGCGGTGATTGCGCGCGACGCCGCCCGTGCCGCGCGATTGCGCGCCGGCTTGCGCGTCGGCGATCGTATGCAGACCTTCGACGCCTATGGGCCCGATGCCCTCCCGCGTGCCGATTGGGTACTGGTGCTGGTCAAGGCCGACGCCACCGAACACGCCTGCCGCATCGCACTCGCCCTGCAGCCGCTAGGCGTGCTGTCGCTGCAAAACGGATTGATCGACGATCGCCTGCGTGCGGCCTGTGCGCCGGTGCCGGCCGGCCAGGGCGTGACGACGATGGGTGCCTATCGCGAAGGCAGCGGCGCCGACGAACACGTGGTGGCTGGCGGCGAAGGCGAGATCCTGCTGCCGCCCGGATTCGAGGCGGTGGCGGATCTGTTCGCGCAAGCGGGCTTCACGGCGCGCGTAGTCGAGGATATCGCCGGCGCGCGCATGGCCAAACTGCTCGTCAATCTGGCCATCAATCCGACGACCGCCGTCTTCGGCGTATGCAACGGCGCGCTGGCCGATCCGCCATTGCGCGCCATCGTGCAAGCCTTGGTGCGCGAGGCCTGGCCGGTCCTGCATGGGGAAGGGTTGCGCCTGGATCCCGACGCCGCGATGGCGCGGGTTTTCGATGTGGTGCGCGCGACCGCGGCCAACCGATCGAGCATGCTGCAGGACGTGCGCGCCGGCCGCCCGACCGAAGCCGATGCGATCACCGGCGCCTTGCTCGCACTGGCGCAACGCATGGGCACGCATGCGCCCACGCATCAGGCCTTGTACACCCTCTTGCAGCACATCACGGCCAGACCCAAGCCGCGTTGAGCACGGCCACATGCGACGGCCGCACCCTGCGGCGCACGCGTCAACCGGCCTCGACACCCCAATCGCGCAGCACCGATCGCGCATCGCCGCCGGGCGCAGGCGGGCCGCGCCGAATCGCGCCCGGCGTGCGCGCCAGCCTTGGCGCAGGCGCGGGCTGGGTCACACCATCGATCTCGACAAAGCTGGCGCGCGCGAGGTGATGCGCATGCGCCGGCACCGCGTCGACGTCCAGCACCGGCGCAAAACAAGCGTCGCAGCCTTCAAAGACCGCGCACCAGTCGGCGCTGCTGCGCTGGGCGACGATGGCCCCGATGCGATCGCGCAACGCGGGCCAGGCCGCGCCATCCATTTGCGCCGCGGGGTCGACATCGTGAAGCCCCAGACCCGCGAGCATTTGGGCATAGAACTGCGGCTCGAGGGCGCCGAAGCTGATCCACGCCCCATCGGCGCAGCGATAGACGTTGTAGAACGGCGCGCTGCCGTCGAGTACGCGCGCGGCCTGCCGATCGGCCGCGCGCACGCCGCACAACAAGGTGCCGAGCAAGGCCGCGCCGTCGCTGATCGCCGCATCCACCACTTGCCCTTGGCCCGAGCGCCGCGCTTCGAGCACGCCGCAGACCAGACCGAAGGCCAGCATCATTGCGCCGCCGCCCATGTCGCCGACCAGGGTGGGGGGCAGCCAGGGCGGTCCGTCGCCGCCATGGCGCCCGAGATCGAGGGCGCCGGCCAGCGCGGCGTAGTTGATGTCGTGACCTGCGGCCTGCGCGAGCGGTCCGCACTGCCCCCAGCCGGTCATGCGCCCGTACACCAGCCGCGGATTGCGGGCCAGACATGGCTCGGGACCCAGACCCAGGCGTTCCATCACGCCGGGGCGAAAGCCTTCGATCAACACCTCCGCGCGCGCGATCAGTTCGGTTGCGGTGGCAACAGCATCGGCCTGTTTGAGATCGAGCGCGATCGAGCGCTTGCCGCGATGGGTGAGCGCGTACCGGCCGGGTTCGAGCAAGGTCGGTCGTGCGGGCGCAATGCGCGGGCGTTCGATCAGCACGACGTCGGCGCCCATGTCGGCGAGCATCATGCCCGCCATGGGTCCGGGGCCGATCCCCGCGAACTCGACGACACGCATTCCGTGCAATGGCCCCATCGTCCGCCTCCGCCCTTTCATCGCGCGGCCAGGCTATGCCGCCCCGATGGGCGGCAACGACGCGCAGCGCATTGTGGTGCGCGGCGTGGCGATCGCGCAAAAGAAAACGGGCGCTCGAAGCGCCCGTCGTCCCTATCGCCGTGTGCGATCAGAGGATCTTCAAATCCTTCAGCTTCATGGTGTCGAAGGCGGCCCGGAATTCACCCTTGTCGAACGGCCGGCTGCTGCCGACATGCCCCAGCTTTTGCAGACTGTCCATCTCGCCAGCCAGACGGCGCGCTTGCTCCTCGAACGATGCGGCGGCTTCGGTCTTGCCGAGCAGACGCGCCTCGGCCGCACGGCCGACCGCCATGCGATGAAAGTTGCGCCGTTCGAGATACACGGCCGAGCAATCGGTCTCGCCGCGCCCGTTGTCCCAGACGAAGCGCGAGTCGAGCACGATGCGCCCGATGGTTGGTGTGCTGTCCATTACAAATACTCCGCCCCTTATTGAGGGCTCAGAAAATTTCCTACAGATCGGATTGTGCGGTCCAGAAACCCTGCGGGGCTGTGAAGTATTTCACGTGATCCCGGTGTCAGGAGGTGTCCGGTCTGAACACCCTGACGAACGGTCCGGGAATACCCCGACAGAAGTCTCTAGGACTGCGCTGCGCGAATCGGCTGCAAGCGCTGCGGCGACAAGGCCTGCGCCGCGACGCCCAGGCGCAGCAGATCGTCGGGCAGCCCCTGGCCCGTGATCAGCCCCGCGCAAGCGCGCGCCATCGCCTCGGCGGTCTGGATGCCATAGCCGCCTTGCGCCGCCAGCCAGAAGAACTCGGGCAGTTCGGCATCGAAACCGCCGACCAGATCGCCGTCGGCCACGAAGGAGCGCAAACCGGCCCAGACCCGGGTCGGCCGGCGTATGCGCAAGGACGTCACTTGCTCGATGCGCCAGATCGCGGTCGCGATATCGAGTTCTTCGGCCTGCACGTCGTGCGGCTCGACCGGGTCGGCATTGGCGGGCGAGCCGAGCAACATGCCGGCGTCGGGCTTGAAATAGAACGATTCATCGGCACCGATCACCAGCGGCCAACGGGTATGCGCGGCGCCCTCGGGCGCAGGGAAGACCAACGCGCTGCGGCGCCGGGGCGATAGCCCGATCGGCGCGGCGCCGGCGCGACGGCCGACTTCATCGGCCCAGGCACCCGCGGCATTGACGACGATCGGTGCTTCGTAATGCGCGCCCGGAGTGCGCACCTGCCAGACGCCTGCAGTGCACGCGAGCGCATCGACCGGCGCATCGACGACGATGCGCGCGCCCGCGCGCTTGGCGCCGCGCAAGAAGCCTTGATGGATCGCGTGCACGTCCATGTCCATCGCGCCCGGTTCGTAGACCGCGCCAACGAGCAATCGACGATCGAGCACCGGACACAATGCGAGCGCGGCATCGCGATCGAGCCGGCGCACCTCGCGCGAGGTCGCGCATGAGGTCTCGTATTCATGCGCCAGCAAGGCCTCGGGATCGTATTCGCCGAGATCGAAGGCCGCGTGCATCGAGCCGCGCGGCGTCAGCAGCGGATGCTCGGCAAAGCCTTCGGGCGGATGTTCGTAGAACGCGCGGCTTGCCACGGTCAGCGCACGCACCGTCGGCGTGCCGTAGGTTTCCATGAACAAGGCGGCGGAGCGGCCGGTGGAGTGATAACCGCAATGCGCTTCGCGTTCGAGCAGCAACACGCGCTGCCGGTGGGTGCACGCAAGGTGATAGGCAAGCGATGCGCCGGCGATGCCGCCGCCGATGACGATGACGTCCGCGCAGGTCATGCCGTCGCGGCACCGCGCTTGGCCGGGACTTTCATGCCGAGCGCCACCAGCAGCCAGACCAGGATCAGCACGGCCGCGCTTTCGAACACCGCGCCGCGGCCGACGTTCTTGGCGATCCAGCCGCCCAGTGCGCCGCCGACGAACAGACCGATCGCCTGCGTGGTGTTGTACACGCCCAGCGCCGCGCCCTTGGCCGAAGGATGCGCGATGCGGCTGACCATCGACGGCAAGGTCGCCTCCAGCACATTGAACGCGACGAAGAAGGCGAACAGCAAGGCCGCGATCCAGACGATGCTCGACACGAAGGAGAACGCGATCTGCACCGCGCACAACAAGGCCACGCTGAACACGAAGATGCGCTTCATCTGGCCGCGCCGTTCGGCGGCGATGATCATCGGGATCATCACCGCGAACGACGCGAGCACCACCGGCAGATAGATCTTCCAGTGCTCGGCCAGCGCGAGGCCATCGGCTTCGACCAGCATGACGGGCACCACGACGAACATCGCCATCTGGGTCATGTGCAGCACGAAGATGCCGAGATTCAGACGCAGCAATTGCGGATCGAGCAGCACTTCACGAAACGGCATGCGCTCGTGGTGCATCACCCGCGCCACCTCGGGCACCACCCAGCGCACCACGCCGATCGCAAGCACGGCCAGCACGCCGGTCATCGCGAAGATGCCGCCCATGCCGATCGCGCGATAGAGCAAGGGAGCGAGCACCAGGCTGCCGGCAAAGGTGAGCCCGATCGAGCCGCCGACCATGGCCATGGCCTTGGTGCGATGCTCGTCGCGCGTCGCGTCGGCGATCATCGCGGTGACCGCCGCCGAGATCGCGCCGGTGCCTTGAATGGCGCGACCGACGATGATCCAGACCAGATCATGCGCAAAAGCCGCGATGAAACTGCCCAGCGCAAACAGGACCAGGCCGCTGATGATCACCGGCTTGCGCCCGATGCGGTCGCTGAGCATGCCCACCGGAATCTGCAGCACGCCTTGGGTCAGGCCGTAAATGCCCATCGCGATGCCGATGAGGGTGGCCGATTGCCCGCCGGGCAAGGAACGCGCATGCACCGCAAACACCGGCAGGATCAGGAACAGGCCCAGCATGCGCAGGGCGAAGATCGATGCCAACGACGCGCTGGCGCGGATCTCGAGCGCATTCATGCGACTGGGCAGATTGGGCTGGGGGTCGAACACGGCAGACAAACAAACGACTCCGGGGTGCGGATAGGCAGCCGAGTCCGCAAGGGGTGGGTCAAGGCACGAAGATTGCCTCGGCTATAGTAGCAGTTTGCCTAGGCGCGGCCGGTCGCTGCGCGAGGCATTTGACCCTGCGAGTCGCATGGACGAAATCCGCATCCGCGGTGCCCGCACGCACAACCTCAAGAACGTCGATCTCGACTTGCCGCGCAACAAGCTGGTGGTGATCACGGGCTTGTCGGGCAGCGGCAAGAGCTCGCTCGCGTTCGACACCTTGTACGCCGAGGGCCAGCGCCGTTATGTCGAATCGCTGTCGGCATACGCGCGCCAGTTTCTCCAGCTCATGGAGAAGCCCGACGTCGACCTGATCGAGGGCCTGTCGCCCGCGATCTCGATCGAGCAAAAGGCCACCAGCCACAATCCGCGCTCGACGGTCGGCACTGTCACCGAGATCCATGACTATCTGCGCCTGCTCTGGGCACGCGCCGGCACGCCGTATTGCCCCGACCATCCCGAACATGCGCTCGAAGCGCAATCGGTCTCGCAAATGGTCGATGCCGCGCTCGCGCTGGGCGAAGGCACCAAGCTGATGATCCTCGCGCCCGTGGTGGCCAATCGCAAAGGCGAACACCTCGAAGTATTCGAAGGGCTGCGCGCCCAAGGCTTCGTGCGGTTTCGGGTACGCACCGAAACCGTCAAGGGCAACGGCCCGGCGCGGGTGTACGAACTCGACGAACTGCCCGCGCTCAAGAAGAGCGAAAAGCACTCGATCGATGTAGTGGTCGATCGACTCAAGGTGGCGCCCGAGGCCAAGCAACGGCTGGCCGAGTCGTTCGAGACTGCGCTGCGCCACGGGCAAGGCCGCGCGATCATCCTGCGCATGGACGCGGCCGAAGACGATCCGGCGCGCGAACAAGTCTTCAGCAACAAGTTCGCGTGCCCGATCTGCGGCTGGTCGCTGGCCGAACTCGAACCGCGGCTGTTCTCGTTCAACTCGCCGGTCGGTGCGTGCCCGAGTTGCGACGGCCTCGGGCATATCGAGTTCTTCGACCCCAAGCGCGTGGTTGCGCATCCTTCGCTCTCGCTCGCGAGCGGTGCGATCAAAGGCTGGGATCGGCGCAATCAGTTCTACTTCCAGATGCTGCAAAGCATCGCCGAGCATTACGCCTTCGATGTCGAGACGCCGTTCGAGCATTTGAGCGACGAGGTGCAGAACGTGATCCTGCATGGCTCGGGGCGCCATGCGTTGCCGTTCCATTACGTCAACGAGCGCGGCCGGCGCATCGTCAAGGAACACAGCTTCGAAGGCGTGGTGAACAACCTCAAGCGCCGGTACCGCGAAACCGATTCGATGGCGGTGAAGGAAGAACTCGCCAAGTACATCAGCAACACGGTATGCCCCGATTGCGGCGGCTCGCGCCTCAAGCGCGACGCGCGCCACGTCAAGATCGGCCATGACGCGCAGGCGCGCGCGATCTTCGAAGTGAGCGCCCTGCCCTTGCGCGAAACGCAAGCCTGGTTCGACAGCCTCAAGCTCAAAGGCGCCAAGGCCGAGATCGCCGACAAGATCGTGCGCGAGATCGGCGCGCGGCTGCGCTTTCTGAATAACGTCGGGCTCGATTACCTGAGCCTCGACCGCAATGCCGACACCTTGTCGGGCGGCGAAGCGCAGCGCATCCGTCTGGCCTCGCAGATCGGCTCGGGCCTCACCGGCGTGATGTATGTGCTCGACGAACCGAGCATCGGTCTGCATCAGCGCGACAACGAACGCCTGATCGGCACGCTGCGCCATTTGCGCGACCTCGGCAATTCGGTGCTGGTAGTCGAACACGACGAAGACGCCGTGCGTGCGGCCGATCATGTGGTCGACATGGGACCGGGCGCGGGCGAGCACGGCGGGCATGTGGTGGCACAAGGCACACCCGAGGAAGTCGCGAACGATCCGGCATCGATCACCGGACAATACCTGTCGGGCCGGCGCGCGATCGCGCTGCCTGCGGCGCGCATCGCGCCCAAGCACGACATCGACGGCACGCCCCTGCAATTGGCCATCCGCGGTGCGCGCGGCAACAATCTGCGCCAGGTCGATTGCGCGGTTCCGCTCGGCTTGTTCACCTGCGTGACGGGGGTCTCGGGTTCGGGCAAGAGCACGCTGGTCAACGACACGCTGTACCACGCGGTCGCGCGCCATTTGTACAACTCCCAGGCCGAGCCGGCACCTTTCGATGCGATCGAGGGCCTCGAGCATTTCGACAAGGTGATCAATGTCGATCAATCGCCGATCGGCCGCACCCCGCGCTCGAACCCGGCGACCTACACCGGCTTGTTCACCCCGATCCGCGAATTGTTCGCCGAGGTGCCGCTCGCGCGTGAGCGCGGCTATGAATCGGGCCGCTTCAGTTTCAACGTCAAGGGCGGACGTTGTGAAGCCTGCCAGGGCGACGGCGTGATCAAGGTCGAGATGCACTTCCTGCCCGATGTCTATGTGCCTTGCGACGTCTGCCACGGCAAACGCTACAACCGCGAGACGCTCGAGGTGCTTTACAAGGGCAAGAACATTTCCGAAGTGCTCGACATGACGGTCGAGGAAGCCTTCGGGTTTTTCGCGCCGGTACCGGCAGTCGCGCGCAAGCTGCAGACCTTGCTCGATGTGGGCCTGGGCTATATCCGCCTGGGGCAAAGCGCGACCACGCTGTCGGGCGGCGAAGCCCAGCGCGTCAAGCTCTCGCAGGAACTCAGCAAGCGCGACACCGGCCGCACGCTTTACATCCTCGACGAGCCGACCACCGGGCTGCATTTCCAGGACATCGAATTGCTGCTCAAGGTGCTGCACACCTTGCGCGATCACGGCAATACGGTGGTGGTGATCGAGCACAACCTCGATGTGATCAAGACCGCCGATTGGCTGATCGATCTGGGGCCCGAAGGCGGCGCGGGCGGCGGGCGCATCCTGGTGGCGGGCACGCCCGAAGACGTGGCGGCCCATCCCGAGAGCTACACCGGAAAGTACTTGCGGCCGATGCTGGTTGCGCGCACGCCGGCGGCCAACCCCGTGCCCGACCCCGCGCCGACAGCGGTCAAGAAGCCGGCGCGTCGAGCCCGCGCTTGATGCGCAACAACACGCGCCGATCGAGCTGATCCTTGGCGCGGTAACGGCTCTTGGTCTTGAGCAGTCCGTCGATGTCGGGCACGCGCAGCTTGACGCCGTCGATCGCGATCTCGCGCACATAGGGCGCGAGCGATTTGCAGGTCTCGCCGTTGGCCTCGAAGACCAGATCGACCAGCAACTCGTCGGCCACGCGGATGTTCTCGGCGCGGCCCTTGCCGTCGGGCACGAACCATTCGGGATCGAGTTCCGCGGCGGCGGGCAAGAAACCCAAGGCCCGCTTGATGCGCTCGCCATTGGCGCGGGTGGCATCGACCAAGAGGTCCACATCTTCGGTCGCGCGCACGAAGCCGTTCAGACGCACGGCCTGTCCGCCGATCAAGACGTAGGCCACGCCTTCTTCGTCGAGGCGCTGGAGCAAACGCAGCAAGGGATCATTCGGCGTCATCGCTGGGCGTGCGCGACGCGACGCGCCGCCTCGGTGCGGCGCTGCTCGTCTTGGCGGTCGAATTTGTCGAAACTGCCGCGCTGCACGCCGCGCGGCGGCGCCGGCATCGCGGTGCGCAACATCGCGTCGAGCACCCGTCCGCGCCGCCAGGCAACGAGCGGGTCGAGTTCGATTTCGGTGCGATCGAGTTTGCCGACAGTACGCATGGGGGCCGAGTGTACGAAGAGCACAAAAGCGCTACAAGCAGCGGATGACTAAACCTTGATCGAGAACGGTGTGAAATCGGTGTCGCGGTCGTACCAATCCTCGTGCTCCTTGCGCTTGAGGAAGGCGACCACGCGGTAGGTGAGCGGCGTCATCACGATCTCCCACCCGGTCTTGAGCACGTATTGCGCAATGGTGACAGCGACGATCTGCTCGACCGCCCAGATGCCGTAGAACGCGATCACATAGAACAGCGCCGAGTCGACCAGTTCCCCGACCAGGGTCGACCCGATGGTGCGGGTCCACAGCCACTTGCCGCCGGTCCAGAGCTTCATCTTGGCCAGCACATAACTGTTGGCGAAACTGCCGCACCAGAACGCGAGCATGGACGCGGCCGCAATGCGCCAGGCATTGCCGAACACGCTGTCGAGCGCACCTTGATAACTCGCCATGAATTCGCTGCGCGCGGCCGGCAGATGGACCACCACCCAGGCCATCGCCGACGCGAAGGCCAGCGCACCGAACCCGGCCCAGACCACTCGGCGGTCGCGCGCGTAGCCGTAAACCTCGGTCAGGATGTCGCCGAAGATGTAGCTGATCGGGAAGAACAGCACGCCCGCGCCGAAGGTGACCGCGCCGATGACGGGCAGCGTGACCTCGGCCTGCTTGGCCGCGCCGATGAAGTTGGAGCACAGCAGCACGCAGACGAAGGCCGCCATGACCAGGTCGTAATACCGATAGCTGCGCGCAGGCGCGGGCATCGTCGCTCTCCAGGGATTGCCGGTCTTGGCGCCGGTTCGTGCATCGGTGACGCGCCGCTCGTGGACGGCGCAACGGGTTTCAGTGCCCCGCGAAACTGCAGACGGTCCAGACATCGAGCCCGCCATTGCGCAGCAACTTGGTGCCGCCGAGTTCGGGCAGGTCGATGATGGCGGCGCCTTCGATCACGGTGGCGCCGAGTTTCTCGATCAACTTCTTGCCGGCCATCATCGTGCCGCCGGTGGCGATCAGGTCGTCGATCAACAGCACGCGATCGCCGGGCTTGGCGGCGTCGGCGTGCAATTCGACGGTGGCGCTGCCGTACTCGAGTTCGTATTCCTCGGCGATGGTGTTGTACGGCAACTTGCCCTTCTTGCGGATCGGCACGAACCCTTTGTTGAGTTCATAGGCGACCACGCTGCCGAGGATGAAGCCGCGCGCATCGAGCCCGGCGACCACATCGACCTGCTCGCTCATGTAGCGATGCACGAACAGATCGATCAGCACCCGGAAGGTCTTGGGGTCCTGCAACAAGGGCGTGATGTCGCGAAACATCACCCCGGGTTGCGGCCAATTGGGCACGGTGCGTATGCGGTCTTTGATGTAACGGGCCAGCGGATCGATGTCGGACATGATGGAGAAAAGGTCTCTTGCGTTATTGAGCGAGCAGGCGTTCTTCGGCGAGCGTCAGCGCCTCGGGCACGCCGCGCAGCACGATGATGTCACCGACTTCGAGCATGAAGTCGGCGCTCGGGACCACGCTGGATGCATCGCGTCGGCGCACGCTGGTGACTTCGACGCCGATCAGGCCCAGCCCGAGATCGCCGAGCAGCATTCCGACCGATCGCGCCCCGGCCGGCAAGGGCACCGAATGCAGGCGCACCTGGGCGCGCGCCGATTCGCTATCGTCGTCGGCGCCGTGGAAGAAACCGCGCAGCGAGGCGTAGCGTTCGTCGCGCACCGTACGCACCCGCCGCACCACGCGCGACAAGGGCACACCGAGCATCACCAGTGCGTGCGTGCCCAGCATCAGGCTGCCTTCGATGACTTCGGGCACCACCTCGGCCGCGCCGGCCTGCCGCAGGCGTTCGAGATCGGTGTCGTCGCGGGTGCGCACGATGACCGGCAATTGCGGCGCGAGTTCGTGGGTGTGATGCAGAAGCTTGAGCGCCGACGGCGTATCGGCATAGGTGACCACCAGCGCTGCGGCGCGCGAGATTCCCGCGGCGATCAGGCTTTCGCGCCGCGCGGCGTCGCCATAGACCACGCTGTTGCCCGCGGCCGCGGCCTCGCGCACCCGGTCGGGATCGAGATCGAGCGCGACATAGCCGATGCCCTCGGCCTCGAGCACGCGCGCGAGGTTCTGGCCCGAGCGCCCGAAACCGCAGACGATCACATGCCGGTCGGTCGCCATGCTCTTGGCGGCGATCTTGGTCAGGTTCAAGGACGCGAGCATCCATTCGCTGGCGGCAAAGCGCAGCACGATCGCATCCATGTACTTGAACAAGAACGGCGCGGCGAGCATCGACAACAGCATCGCCGCGAGGACGATCTGCAACAGGCGCGGTTCGATCAATTGCGCGCCGCGGCCTTTGGCGG
>CAYUYC010000013.1:0-9217 GCA_964448945.1 uncultured Burkholderiaceae bacterium | reverse complement strand
GATGTTGAGCACGACGAAGCCGAACTCGCCCGCCACGCACAAGGCCAGTCCCGCGCGCAGTGCCACGCCCGGCGGATGCCGGAACGCGCGCGCGATGCCGGCGATGATCGCGAACTTGATCGCGACCGGCACCGTGAGCAGCACCAAGACCAAAGGCAGATGCGCGATCACCACCCGTACATTGAGCAGCATGCCGATGGTGATGAAGAACAGGCCGAGCAAGACATCGCGAAAGGGTTTGATGTCCTCTTCCACCTGATGCCGGTATTCGGTCTCGGAGATCAGCATGCCCGCCACGAAGGCGCCCAGCGCCAGCGACAAGCCCGCATGCTCGGTCACCCAGGCCAGGCCCAGCGTGATCAGCAGGAGGTTCAGCATGAACAACTCTTGCGAGCGCCGGCGCGCGACGATATGGAACCACCAGCGCATGAAGCGCTGGCCGAGGAACAACAGCACCGTCAACACCGCGCCGGCCTTGATCACTGCCCACAACAGCGTGGCGGCCAGCGCCTCGGGCGCTTCGGACAGCGCCGGAATGATCACCAGCAAAGGCACCACCGCGAGATCCTGGAACAAGAGCACCCCGGCGATGACCCGCCCATGCGGCGCATCGAGTTCGAGACGCTCGCTCAACAACTTCATGCCGATCGCGGTCGAACTCATCGCCATGGCGCCGCCCAGCGCAAACGCGCCGCGCCAGCCGATGTGCAACACGCCGTCGAGCGCCGTGCCGAACAGCCAGCCCACGCCGAGCACAGCCAGGATGGCCACCAGGATGGTGAGGACCACCTGCATCAGCCCGAGCCCGAACACCAGTTCGCGCATCGAGCGCAGCTTGCTCAGATTGAATTCCAGGCCGATCGAGAACATCAGGAACACCACCCCGAACTCGGCGAGATAGCGGGTACTGTCGGAATCGGGCACCAGCCCCAGCGCGTTCGGACCGATCAGAATGCCGACCGCCAGATAGCCCAGCATCGGCGGCAATTGCAGCAGGCGAAACCCCACGACCCCGATCACCGCGGCGAGCAACATCAAGAGCGTCAGTTCAAGCGCGGTGAATTGCGGCATCAAAATCCTGGCGGGAGCGTATCGATCGGGACATCGCGTGGATTCCCGCCATGAATGCGTGAACCGAGCGGTATAATTTTTGCTTGAACCTATGTTAACGCGCGCCCCCATCCCATCTCAATCCAATTCCCCGCGCGACGTGGTCGCGTCGGCGCTCGACGTGCTCGCGATCGAGGCCGATGGCCTGCGCGCCATGGCCGAACGTTTGCGGGCCACCGACCACGCCCAGGCTTTTCGCGATGCGGTCGCGCTGATACTGGCATGCCGCGGGCGCGTCGTGGTCTCGGGCATGGGCAAGTCCGGTCATGTCGCTCGCAAGATCGCTGCCACCCTGGCCTCGACCGGCACCCCGGCCTTCTTCGTGCATCCGGCCGAGGCCAGCCACGGCGACCTCGGGATGATCACCTCGGACGATGTCTTCATCGCGCTGTCGAACTCGGGCACTTCGGAAGAACTCCTGGCCATCGTGCCGGCGCTCAAGCGCCAGGGCGCCAAGCTGATCGCCATGACGGGGCATGCCGGCTCGCCGCTCGCCAGCCACGCCAATGTGCATCTCGATTCCGGTGTCGCGAAGGAAGCCTGCCCGTTGAATCTGGCGCCGACCGCGTCGACCACGGCGCAGCTTGCGTTGGGCGACGCGCTGGCGGTTGCATTGCTCGAAGCGCGCGGCTTCGGCCCCGAAGATTTCGCGCGCAGCCATCCGGGCGGTGCGCTCGGCCGGCGCTTGCTGACCCGGGTGCGCGATGTGATGCGCAGCGGCGATGACATCCCGCGTGTACGCATGGATGCGACGCTGCCGCAGGCGATCTTCGAAATTTCGCGCAAGGGTCTGGGCATGACCGCGATCGTCGACGACGACGATCATGTCGTGGGCATCTTCACCGACGGCGATTTGCGCCGCCTGCTCGAAGCGACGCTCGACCTCACGCCTTTGAAGCTGGTCGACGTGATGACGCGCACGCCGGTCACCATCGGTCCCGACGCGCTGGCCGCCGAGGCCGCGGAAGTCATGGATCGCAAACGCAAGAACCAGTTGCTCGTCGTCGAAGACGGCGTGCTGGTCGGCGCGGTGCATTGGCTGATCCTGATGTCGGCCAAGGTGATATGAACGCAAGCGCCGGACTTTGCCTGAGCGATGACGCGCGCGAGCGTGCCGCGCGCGTCCAGCTCATGCTGTTCGACATCGACGGCGTGCTCACCGACGGGCGCCTGTACTACGGCCCGGAAGGCGAGACGCTCAAGGTCTTTCATGTGCACGACGGCCATGGCCTCAAGTTGTTGCGTGAAGCGGGCATCGCGGTCGGCGTGATCTCGGGCCGCAAATCTGCGGCCACCGAACGCCGCCTGCGCGATCTGGGCATCACCCATGCGGTGCTGGGCGCCGCCGACAAACTCGCCGCGCTCGATGCCTTGCTGCAAGCCGCGCAAGTGCCGCTCGAACGCACCGGCTTCATGGGCGACGACTGGGTCGATCTCGCCGTGATGCAGCGCGTGGGATTTGCCGCCACGGTGGCCAACGCCGCGTCGCGCATGCAAGCGCATGCGCATTGGCGCTCGACGCTGGCCGGCGGCCAGGGCGCGGCGCGCGAACTGGCGGAATTCGTCCTCGACGCCCAAGGCGCGCTCGACGCCGCGTTTGCGCGTCATCTCACCGCCGCGGTCGCGCAAGGGTGAAGCGATGAACGCGTTGCGCTATGTGCCCATCCTGATTGCCATGCTCATCGCGCTCGGCACCTATTGGCTCGCGGAACAAGCACGGCGCGTCGAGCTGCAACATGCGCCGTCGCCGTCGAACCCCGATTTCGTGGTCGAAGGCGTGCGCATGTCGCGCATGGATGCACAGGGCACGGTGCAGACCATCGTGAGCGCGACCCGCATGACGCATGTGCCGCAATCCGATCGCGCTACGCTCGAACAACCGCGCGTGCTGCAGAACGCGCCGGGCAAGCCGCCGGTGACCATCACCGCGGACCGCGGCGAATCGCGCAACAACTCGGAAGTGGTCGACCTCGAAGGCAATGTCGTCATCCGGCGCGCCGCCACTGCCGACGCGCCGATGCTGACCGTGCGCACCGACCTGCTCCACCTCTATCCCGACGAAGACACGGCCCGCACCGATCGCGATGTCGCGATCGAGTATGGTCGATCGACCCTGGTCGGCACCGGCATGCAATTCAGCAATGTCGACCGTACATTGCTGATTCAACACAAGGCACGCGGCTTGATCGCCGCACCCACCGCGCCATGAAGAAACCGCTCGCTCTACTCGCCCCGCTGTTGTGCGCATGCGCGCTGAACAACGCGTACGCCGAACTCTCCGATCGCAGCAAGCCCACGCAATGGGAAGCCGATTCGGCGCGTCATGACGATCTGAACCAGGTCACGGTGCTCGAAGGCAATGTGGTCATCACGCGCGGCACCTTCGTCTTGCGCGCACAACGTGTGGAGATGCGCCAGGATCCCGAGGGCTTTCAATTCGGTATCGCGACCGGTTCGGCAAATGCGCCGGCCTTGTTTCGCCAGAAGCGTGATGGCATCGAGCAATTCGTCGAGGGCGATGCGCAGCGCATCGATTACGACGGCAAGGCCGATCGCGTCACGTTGACCGGCGCCGCGCAAATGCGACGCCTCGAAGCCGGCGCGGTCGCCGACGAGGTGGCGGGCCAAGTCATCGTCTACGACAGCCGTGCCGAGAAATACAGCGTCACCGGCGGGCACGAGACCGCGTCGCCGACCAATCCGCAAGGCCGCGTGCGCGGCACGATCGCGCCGCGCGCCCCCGCGCCCGACGCCGCGGCACCCAACAACGCTGCACCGCTGCGCCCGGCCGATGCCGTGGGCAACGCCACGCCGCCCAAGCGCTGAGGAAGTGATGGACAACGCAGCAACGATCGCAACACCCGCGCCCGATGCCGTCGCGCAAGGCGCATCGGTCCTGGTGGCCGAGCATCTGAAGAAGGGCTACGGCCAGCGCACGGTCGTGCAGGATGTCTCGATGGAAGTGCGCAGCGGCGAGGTGGTCGGCCTGCTCGGTCCCAACGGCGCCGGCAAGACCACGTGCTTTTACATGATCGTCGGCCTGGTGGCGATGGAGACCGGCCGCATCACCATCGATGGCGAGTCGATCGGACGCATGGCGATGCATCAGCGCGCGCGCATGGGGCTGTCGTATCTGCCGCAGGAAGCGAGCGTGTTCCGCAAGCTTTCGGTCGAGGACAACATCCGCGCGGTGCTCGAGTTGCAGCACGATGCCCAGGGCAAGACGCTGGCGCGCGATGAAGTCGACCGGCGGCTCGACAACCTACTCGACGAGTTGCAGATCGAGCACATCCGCACCAGCCTTGCGTCATCGTTGTCGGGCGGCGAACGCCGCCGCGTCGAAATCGCGCGCGCGCTGGCGACGACGCCGCGCTTCATCCTGCTCGACGAACCGTTCGCTGGCGTCGATCCGATCGCCGTGCTCGAAATCCAGCGCATCGTGCGCTTTCTCAAGGCGCGCGGCATCGGCGTGCTGATCACCGATCACAACGTGCGCGAGACCCTGGGCATTTGCGATCACGCCTACATCATTTCGGAAGGACGCGTGCTGGCCAGCGGCGTGCCCGACGAGATCATCGCCAACGAATCGGTGCGCCGGGTCTATCTCGGCGAACACTTCCGGATGTAGCGGGACACGACGATGAAGCAGTCCCTCTCGCTACGCATGTCGCAACATCTGGCGCTCACGCCCCAGTTGCAGCAATCGATCCGGCTGTTGCAGTTGTCGACGATCGAACTCAATCAGGAACTCGAACAGATCCTGTGCGAGAACCCGTTGCTCGAACGCGTGGACGATCCGATGGCCAGCGCCGTGCATGTCGAGCCCGACGGTTCGCTGTATCTCGAACGCCCGGCCTCGCAGGTCTCGGAACCCGCATCGCGCAACGAAGAAACCTCGACCGGTGACGATCGCAGCGATGCCGGCGATGGCGATCGCGAGCGCGATCCCGATTACGAATACTCGGCCGGCGAATACACCGGCGATTACGGCAAGCCGTCGCAAGACGATGACGACACGCGTCCGCAATTGGGTGAAGACGCGGTCAGCCTGCGCGAGCATCTGTACGAGCAACTGCGCTGCGAAAAGCTCGGCATGCGCGAGCGCGTGCTGGTCGCGATGTTGGTCGACTCGCTCGACGACGACGGTTATCTGCACGCGGTCGAAGAGGACATCGTCGAGATGCTGCCGAGCGATTTTGCGCTCGAGCCCGGCGAACTCGCCGAAGCAATCGAGATCCTTCAGTCCTTCGATCCGCCCGGCGTGGGCGCGCGCTCGATCGCCGAATGCCTGTCCCTGCAATTGGCCGCCGACACCGACCTCATTCAAGAGACCGATGCGGTCACGCTCGATGCGGCGCGCCGCATTTGTGCCGAGCATCTGCAATTGCTCGCTGCGCGCGACACCACGCGCCTGCGCAAAGTGCTCGGTTGCGACGACAGCGTGCTGCGTGAAGCCCACCTGCTGATCAAGCGCCTGAATCCGTATCCGGGTTCGGCGTTCTCGCGTCACGAGGCTTCGTATGTCGTTCCCGACATCGTGGTCAAACGCGTCAAGGGCGAATGGGTGGCGGCCCTCAACGCCGAGGTGATCCCCAAGCTGCGCATCAATGAGTTGTATGCCTCGGTGCTCAAATCCAATCGCTCGCAAGGCGGGGCCAAGCCAGCCAATGGCGCGGCTGCAGAAACCCGCTCGAACGCATTGGCTTCGCAACTGCAAGAAGCACGCTGGTTGATCAAGAATGTGCAACAGCGGTTTGACACCATCTTGCGCGTGGCGCAGGCTATTGTTGACCGGCAACGCGGATTCTTCACTCACGGAGAAGTTGCGATGCGACCGCTGGTGCTGCGCGAGATTGCAGACATACTCGGGCTGCACGAGAGCACGGTCTCGCGGGTGACGACGCAGAAGTTCATGCTCACGCCATTCGGCACGTTCGAGCTCAAGTTCTTCTTCGGCAGCCATGTCGCGACGGAAACCGGCGGTGCGGCATCGTCCACGGCGATCCGCGCGTTGATCAAGCAGTTGATAGGAGCCGAGAACACCAAAGACCCGTTGTCCGACAGCAAGCTGGCGGAAATGCTCGGGGAACAGGGAATCGTCGTGGCACGCCGCACCGTGGCGAAGTACCGCGAAGCGCTCAAGATCCCGCCCGTGAACCTCCGCAAAGCGCTGTAGCCGCGTCGCAAGGTGCGATGCGCCATGTGCCAGCCCACCGCACATGTCTTTGTCGACTGAAAGGAGTAGTTGGATGAACCTGACCATCAGCGGACACCATCTCGAAATCACGCCCGCCATCCGCGAATACGTGATGAACAAGCTGATACGCGTCAAGCGCCATTTCGATCAGGTGATCGATGTGACCGTGATCCTTTCGGTGGAGAAGCTCATTCAGAAGGCCGAGATCACCTTGCACCTGCGTGGCAAGGACATTCATGTCGAAGCCTCGCATGAAGACCTTTACGCCGCCATCGATCTGCTGATCGACAAGCTCGACCGCCAGGTGTGCAAGCACAAGGAACGCGTGCAGGACCATGCGCACGCGAGCATGAAGCACCAACAGCCCAATGCCTGAACGTGGTCCGATCGTGAGCTTGTGCTCACGTCCCGCGATAAAGCCCGCCCGAGTGCGGGCTTTTTTCACGCACAAGGTCTGCAAGATGGGCGTAAGGTGTCAGTGATTTCCTCGTGTCTGGGGTGCTGCGAAAGCTCCTATAATCCGGCGCCTTGTGCAGTTCGCGCGGTTGCGCGGCGCGGTGCGCCCGACCGGGCGGGGATGTAATCACCCATGAACCTCATTTCCAGATTGCTGCCGCCGTCGAATGTGCTGGTCGGACTCGACGCCACCAGCAAGAAGCGCGTGTTCGAGCAGGCGGCATTGCTGTTCGAGAACAACCACGGCATCGAACGCGGCAAAGTGTTCGATTCGTTGTTTGCGCGCGAACGCCTGGGCTCCACAGGGCTTGGACAGGGTGTGGCCGTTCCGCACGGGCGCATCAAGGGCCTGCGCGAAGCCGTTGGCGCATTCATCCGCGTGGCCGACCCTATTCCTTTCGATGCACCGGATGCCAAGCCGGTGTCGATGTTGATCTTCCTGCTCGTGCCCGAGCAGGCGACGCAACAGCATCTCGAAATCTTGTCCGAACTCGCGCAAATGCTGTCGGACCGCAACTTCCGCGAATCGCTGGCCAATGCCCCAGAGGCCGGCGATGTGCACAAGCTGCTCGTGAACTGGGAACCGAACCGCGCCGTCGCCTGACCCGGCAGCACCTACCCTTCGCCACATGCCCAGCATTCGTCGTCTGTTCGAAGAGAACGAAACCGCGCTCGGGCTGACGCGGCTGGCCGGCGTTCATGGCGAACATCACGAGTTGTTCCCCAAGACCAATTCGTCCACCGTCGGCGCGGCCGATCTCGTCGGCCACCTCAACCTCATCCACCCCGGACGGTTGCAGGTCTTCGGCCATGAGGAATATCTGTACGTCACGCGCATGGAGAAGAACCGGCGCGAGCACCTGATGCGCGAATTGCTCAACGGCAAGCCGCCGGCGCTGGTGTTCGCCGAAGGTCTCGATGCACCCGGCGAACTGCGCATCGCCTGCGACGCGCATGCGGTGCCCTTGTACAAATCGCCCTACAAGAGCGCGCAGGTCATCGATGTGTTGCGCATCTGGCTGGCCAAGCGCCTGGCGCAGACCACCACCGTGCATGGCGTCTTCATGGACGTGCTGGGTCTGGGCGTGCTCATCACCGGCGAATCGGGACTGGGCAAAAGCGAACTCGCGCTCGAACTCATCAGCCGCGGCAACGGCCTGGTGGCCGACGATGCGGTGGAGTTGTCGCGCATCGCGCCCGATTACATCGAAGGCCGCTGCCCGCCCTTGCTGCAGAACCTGCTCGAGGTGCGCGGCCTGGGTCTGCTCGACATCAAGGCGATCTTTGGCGAGACCGCCGTACGCCGCAAGATGCGCTTGCGGCTGATCGTGCATCTGGTGCGGCGTCAGACCATGGAAGCGGAATACGAACGCCTGCCGCTCGAAGCGCTGACCCAAGACATCCTGGGCTTGCCGATCCGCAAGGTCATCATTCCGGTGGCTGCCGGCCGCAACCTCGCGGTGCTGCTCGAAGCCGCGGTGCGCAACACGGTGCTGCAATTGCGCGGCATCGATTCGATGCAGGAATTCATCGAACGCCAGCGCGCGGCGATGCAAGCCGCGACCCAGCAGCATCCTTGACCGCCGGGCGCGGCGCGCGTGGTCTCAGCGCGGCAGGTCGCTCGATCCCATCAAATATTCATCGACCGCACGCGCGCATTGGCGCCCTTCGCGGATCGCCCAGACCACCAGCGATTGACCGCGCCGCATGTCGCCGGCGGCAAAGACCTTGTCGACGCTGGTCTTGTAGCTGGCCGCGCCTTCGGTCGCCGCCTTGGCATTGCCGCGCTGGTCCTTGTCGACGCCGAAGGCATCGAGCACGCCTTGCACCGGACTCACGAAGCCCATGGCGAGCAAGGCGAGATCGGCCGGGATCTCCCATTCGCTGCCCGGGATCTCCTGCATCTTGCCGTCCTTCCATTCGACGCGCGCCGCGACGATGGCCTTGAGGTTGCCCTTGGCGTCGCCCTTGAAGGCCTTGGTGGTGATGGACCAGTCGCGCTCGCAGCCTTCGTCATGCGACGAAGACGTGCGCAGCTTGGTCGGCCAGTAGGGCCAGGTGACCGGCTTGTTCTCCTGCACCGGCGGCTTGGGCAGCAATTCGACCTGCAGCACGCTCTTGGCGCCATGGCGATTGCTGGTGCCGACGCAGTCCGAGCCGGTATCACCGCCGCCGATCACCACCACATGCTTGCCCTTGGCAAGGATCTGGCCTTCGACCTTGTCGCCGGCATTGACCTTGTTCTGGACCGGCAGGAATTCCATCGCGAAATGCACGCCCTTGAGCTCGCGCCCGGGCACCGGCAGATCCCGCGGCTGCTCGGCACCGCCCGCTAGCACGACCGCGTCGAAATCCTTGAGCAGCTTCTTGGGCTCGATCTTCTCGCTCGACCAATTCGCGATCACCGGCGCCGGCGCTTCCTTGCCGATCCACACGCCGGTGCGGAAGGTGACG
>CAYUYC010000012.1:16642-25436 GCA_964448945.1 uncultured Burkholderiaceae bacterium | reverse complement strand
GCTTGGGGATGATCGCGTCGGTGTCGACATTCGCGCGGTCCAGCGGCGCGACGATGCCCTTGTGGATTTCGAACTTGTCCATGATTCGCTCGCTTCAGCCCAGCCGACGCACGTCGGCAAAGCAGCCTTCGATCGCCGCCGCCGCCGCCATCGCGGGCGACACCAGATGGGTACGGCCGCCCGTGCCCTGACGTCCTTCGAAATTGCGGTTGCTGGTGCTCGCGCAACGCTCGCCCGGTTCGAGCTTGTCGGCATTCATCGCCAGGCACATCGAACACCCGGGCTCGCGCCATTCGAAACCGGCCGCCTTGAAGATCTGATCGAGCCCTTCGCGCTCGGCCTGGGCCTTGACCAGGCCCGAACCCGGCACCACCAGCGCGAGCTTGATGTTGCCCGCGACCCGCTTGCCCAGGCGCTTGACCACCCAGGCCGCGTCGCGCAGATCTTCGATGCGCGAATTGGTGCACGAGCCGATGAAGACCTTGTCGAGTGCGATCTGGCTGATCGGCGTGTTGGGCGTGAGGCCCATGTACTTGAGCGCGCGCTCCATGCCTTCGCGCTTGACCGGATCCTTCTCGGCTTCGGGATCGGGCACGCGCGCGTCGACGGTCGTCACCATCTCGGGCGAGGTGCCCCAGGTGACTTGCGGCTTGATTTCTTCGGCACGCAATTCCACCACCGCGTCGAAGTGCGCCCCCGGATCGGTGCGCAGCGTCTTCCAGTACTCGATGGCCTGCGCCAGCGTCTCGCCTTCGGGCGCGAACGGACGGCCTTTGACGTATTCGATGGTCTTGCCATCCACCGCCACCATGCCGGCGCGCGCGCCTGCTTCGATGGCCATGTTGCACACCGTCATGCGGCCTTCCATCGACAAAGCCTCGATGGCCGAGCCCGCGAATTCGATCGCATAGCCGGTACCGCCCGCAGTACCGATGCGGCCGATGACGGCCAGCACGATGTCCTTGCCCGAGCAGCCGAACGGCAGACGCCCATCGACCTTGACCAGCATGTTCCTGGCCTTCTTCATCAACAGCGTCTGAGTCGCGAGCACATGCTCGACTTCACTGGTGCCGATGCCAAAGGCGAGCGCGCCGAACGCGCCATGGGTGCTGGTATGCGAATCGCCGCAAACCACCGTCATGCCCGGCAGGGTCGCGCCCTCTTCCGGTCCCATCACATGGACGATGCCTTGGCGTTGATCGAGAAAGGGGAAATACGCGGCAGCACCGAATTCGCGGATGTTGGCGTCGAGGGTGACGATCTGTTCCTTGCTCACCGGATCGTCGATGCCCGCGTAGCCACGCTCCCAGCCGGTGGTCGGCGTGTTGTGATCGGCAGTGGCAACGATGCTGCTGATGCGCCAGGGCTGGCGCCCGGCGATGCGCAGGCCTTCGAAGGCTTGCGGCGAAGTCACCTCATGCACGAGGTGACGATCGATGTAGAGGATGGCGGTGCCGTCGTCTTCTTGTCGAACGACGTGCGACTCCCAAAGCTTGTCGTACAGGGTGCTGGCCATGGCGAAACCCGAAGCGCGCGGCGACGGCGGACGCCGCCGGAAACCGCTGAAAAATCAGAGCGTTGGATTATGCCACGCAAGCGCGCCCGACCGATCAACGCCCTGCATGCGCCTTTTCGTAAAGCGGCTCGACGCGCTTGGAATAGTCCTCGAGATCGGAGATGCGGGTTTCATGCGACGGGTGGGTCGACAAGAACTGCGGCGGCTGGCCCTTGGCGGCCTGCTGCATCTTGCGCCAGACCGCCACCGACGCCTCGGGGTCGTAGCCCGCGCGCGCCATGAGTTCGACGCCCATGCGATCGGCTTCGGTTTCCATTTCGCGGCTGTTGGGCAGCCCCACGAGCAACTGATAAGCCTGGCCGCTGAGTTGTGCCGCGCCGTCGCCGTACGCCGCACCGACCACGCTCAATACCACTTGCGCCGGCACCGCCTTGCTCATCTTCTCGCGCGAATGCTCGCGCAGCGCGTGGGCGATCTCGTGCCCCATCACCGCGGCGAGTTCGTCGTCGGTCAACTGCAGTTTGTCGATGAGCCCGGTATAGACCGCGATCTTGCCGCCCGGCATGCACCAGGCGTTGAGTTCGTCGGAAGTGATGACGTTGACCTCCCACTCCCAATCGCGGGCATCGGGACGGAACACCCCGGTCTGCGCGATCAGCCGGTCGCCGATGGTGCGCACCCGCTTGACCTGCTGCGGATTGCGATTGAGATTGCCCTTCTTCTGCGCATCCGCCACGGTGGCGCTGTATTGCTGCAGCGACATCTTGCCGACCTGCGCGGCCGACACCAGCGGGCTCATGGTCTGCGCGCGATCGACGCCCACCACGCCGCCTTGGGTGGTGCGCACCGTCTGGCATGCCCCGAGCGCCGACGCAGCGACGAATACCAACGCGATGCGCGCCAATGCGCGCGACCAAGTAGAGGTTCTTCCGTTCACGATGTCGACTCCTGATGATGTCCGCAAGCACCGGCGTCGATCCGTCGCAACCACAGAATGACGAATGCACCGATCACCGCGATCGCCGCGCTGGCCTGAAAAGCCGCCTGCGCCGCGATGTGTTCCCAAATCCATGCGGCGCCAATGCCGCCCAGCGTGCCGCCCAGACCATACGACACACTCGTGTAAAGCGCCTGACCGCGTGCCGCGAGTCGCCCCGGAAACCAGCGCCGCAACAGCGTCAGCGAGGCGGCATGATGAACGCCGAAGGTCATCGCGTGCAAGACCTGCGCCACCACCAACCACACCAGCGATTGCGCCAGCGTACCGATGATCGCGAACCGCGCCGCGGCCGCGATGAAGCTGGCCACCAGCAAAGTGCCGGCCGCATGGCGTTGCATCACGCGCGCCTGAAAGTAAAAGAACACCACCTCGGAGATCACGCCCAAGGCCCAGAGCAATCCGATCGCCGTCTTGCTGTATCCGAGCCGCTCCAGGTACAGCGACAAGTACGCGTACAGCGCGCCATGCGCGAGCACCATCAGGAAACAACTCGCCAGAAAGACCAGCACCTGCGGCTGCTTCAAGACCGCACGCACCGACACCGGCGCCTGCGCATCGTGCGCATGCGGCACATCGTACAAACGCCAGGCACTGGCGACCGCCGCCACCAGCAACACGCCCGCCAGCCAAGGCAGACGAATCACGCCCCAGACGTCGAGCAATGCGCCGCCTGCCGCGACCGACGCGATGAAGCCCAGCGATCCCCACAGGCGCAGGCGGCCGTACCGCGCAAAATCGGCGCCGATGCGATGCAGTGTCAGCGTCTCGCCCAGCGGCGCCAGCCCGGACGCAAACAGATTCAATGACACCAGCACCACGAACATCGATACGACGTGCTGCGCAAAGAAGAACGGCACGAAGGCCAGTACAGACGCACCGGCCACGAAACGCAGCACGCGGATGCGATCGTTGGCATGGTCGGCGAGCCAGCCCCACAGATTGGGGCCGACGATGCGCAGCACCTGCAGCAACGAAACCAGCATGCCGATCTCGACCACCGAAAACTTCAGCTCGGCGAGGTAAAGCGGCAGATAGGGAGAAAGCACGCCCACGTAGGCGAAGTACGTGGCGAAGAACGCGCCGAACGGCCATAGCGGCCCGGCGGCCGCGCGCGTCGTGGCCATGCAGCCTTACCGCACGCCGATTTGCGGCGTCAGCACGCTCACATCGCCGCATTGGGCACGATGGCGCAAGGCGTGATCCATCAACACCAGGGCCAGCATCGCCTCGGCGATCGGTGCCGCGCGTATGCCCACACAGGGATCATGGCGCCCGTGCGTTTCGACCATGACCGGCTCGCCCGAGCGATTGATCGAGCGGCGCGGCAGTCGGATCGAACTCGTGGGCTTGATCGCGATGCTCACGGTGATGTCCTGTCCGGTGCTGATGCCGCCGAGCATGCCGCCCGCATGGTTGGAGGCAAAACCCTCGGGCAGCAACTCGTCGCCATGCTCGCTGCCGCGTTGGCGGATCGAGCCGAAACCGGCGCCGATTTCGACCCCCTTGACCGCGTTGATGCCCATCATCGCGTGGGCGATGTCGGCGTCGAGCTTGTCGAACAGCGGCTCGCCCAGGCCGACCGGCACCCGGCTGGCCACCACGTCGACGCGCGCGCCGCACGAATCGCCGGCGTGGCGCAACGCATCCATGTAGCTTTCGAGTTGCGGGACGATCTCGGCATTGGGTGCAAAGAACGGGTTATGCGCCACCTGTGCCCAATCGACGAACGGGATGTCGATCTCGCCCACGGCGCGCATGCACGCGCGAATCTCGGTGCCGTACTGCTCGCGCAGCCATTTCCTGGCGATCGCCGCGGCGCCCACCACCGGCGCCGTCAGCCGTGCCGAACTGCGTCCGCCGCCGCGCGGATCGCGAATGCCGTACTTGTGCCAGTAGGTGTAGTCGGCATGCCCCGGCCGAAACGTATCGGCGATGTTGCCGTAGTCCTTGCTGCGCTGGTCTTCATTGCGGATCAACAGCGCAATCGGCGCGCCGGTGGTCTTGCCTTCGTACAAGCCGGAAAGGATTTCGACCGTGTCGCTTTCCATGCGCTGCGTCACATGGCGCGAAGTGCCGGGCTTGCGCCGATCGAGATCGGCCTGGATGTCGGATTCGGTCAGCAGCATGCCGGGCGGGCAACCGTCCACCACGCAACCGATGGCGGGGCCATGGCTTTCGCCGAAGGTCGTCACGCAAAACAGATGGCCGAAGGTATTGCCGGACATGAAGGACTCGCAAGAAGGCGCGCAGATGAAAGCCGCCAGCGCGTTCGATACGCGCCGGAACAGGCCGAGATTCTAACCGCGCGCCCCATTGCGCCGACCCTACGCACCCGCGCTACAGAAACACCTTGGCGATGTCGATCGTTCCGCGCTTGCCGATCGCGCTGAAATTCTCGTCGAGCCATTGCGATGCCGATTCGCGTCCGATATCGCGCAGGCGCACGAGGAAATCCCAGGCCGTCGAGTACTTGCTCGCGGCGCCGAACGCGCGCAATTGGTCTTCGGCCGCGATCATGTGCATGTAGATGCGCTGATAGCGGCGCGGATCGACGCGCTCTTCATCGAGCAGGCGCTGGACGAATTCGATCGATCGCATCTCCAGCATCAGGCTGGTGTTGAAGCTGATCTCGTTGAGGCGATCGATGATCTCGCTCGCCGCGTCGGGCAACTCGTCGCGCACCAAGGGATTGATCTGCACCAGCAGGATGTCCTTGACCTTCGAGCACGCGCGCAACGGAAACAACGGCGGGTTGCCCGAATAGCCGCCGTCCCAGTAATGCTCGCCATCGATCTCGGGGGCCTGGAACAAGAACGGCAGACACGACGACGCGAGCAGCATGTCGGTGGTCAGCTCGGTGTCCGCGAAGATCCGCGGACGCCCGGTGCGCACCGAGGTCGCGCAAATGCGCAGCTTGAACGGGGATTGCGCGCGCAGACGCTCGAAATCGATGAGGCCATCGAGCACATCGCGCAAGGGATTGGCGTTGAACGGATTGAACTGGTAGGGCGAGGCCACGCGCGTGAGCAGATCGAAGGCCACTACCGCGGGCGAGCGATCGAGCGCATAGGCGCGCGCGAAATCGCCCAGACCGGCCGCATCCATGAAGCGCGTGCCGATCGAGTTGCCGTTGCCGTCGATGGTCTGACCGCCGAAACCCGAGGGCACGCTGATGGCGCGCCAATACGCTTCGAGCGCACGCCGCGCGCCTTCGGCCGGATCCTTCGGATCGGACAGCCATCCATGCGCGAGCACGGTCGCATTCATCGCCCCGGCGCTCGCGCCGGTGATCGCGTCGAAGCTCACGCGGCCGTCTTCGAGGAGTCGATCGAGCACGCCCCAGGTGAAAGCGCCGTGACTGCCGCCGCCTTGCAAGGCGAGATTGACGAGGCGCGGACGCGATCGGGTGGTTTTTGCCATGGACAATCCTAAGGACGACGATCAGTACGACGGAATTCGATCATTGCAGCGGGCTCAGCGTTCATCGCCGCGCAAGGCGCGCACCCGCGCCTCGACGGCTTCGGGCGTGACTTCCGACGCCGCCAACGGTTCACCCACCACGATCTCGATGCGCGAGCGCAGACCGCGCCGCAAACGCGATTCGATCGGCCGCGAGAAGGCCGCGCCGCCATAGCGCGAGAAGAACGATCCCCACAGGCCGCGCAGCGCCATCGGATACACCGGCACCGGCGTGCGCTCGACGATGTGCTGGACGCCCGAGCGAAACGGGTACAGATCGCCGGTATCGGTGATGCGCCCCTCGGGAAAGATGCAGACCAATTCGCCATCGCGCAACGCGGCGTCGATCTGATCGTTGGCACGCGCGAGCAGTTCGGGATCTTCCTTGGCCGGCGCGATCGGGATCGCCTTGGCCTGGCGGAAGAACCAGCTCATCAACGGAATCGCGAAGATGCGGTGGTACATCACGAAGCGGATCGGCCGCGGGCTCGCGCCCATCACCACGATGGCATCGACGAAGCTCACATGGTTGCAGGCCAGGACCGCGGCGCCTTCTTGCGGAATGCGATCGGTATCGATGGTGCGCGCGCGGTACAGGGTGTGCGTCAACACCCACGCCAGGAAGCGCAGCAGGAACTCCGGGACCAGACGATAGATGTAGAGCGCGACCGCCGCGTTCATGATCGCGGTGACCAGAAACAGCTCGGGGATCGTCGCGCCCCAGTGCAGCAGCGCCGCCGCCATCAGCGAGGCGACGATCATGAACAGCGCATTGAGCACATTGTTCGCGGCGACGATGCGCGCGGTATGGCTGCGATCGCAGCGCGACTGGATCAGGGCGTACAAGGGCACCGAGTACAACCCGCCCGAGACCGCAAGCAGCGCGAGGTCGATGATGATGCGCCAGGCGCCGGGGGCATCCAGAAACCGAGCGATGCCCGCGCCGTCGAGCAACCCGAAGCCGCGTGCGGCGAAGTACAGATCGACCGCAAAGACCGTCATGCCGATCGAGCCCAGCGGCACCAGACCGATCTCGACCTTGCGCCCCGACAGGCGTTCGCACATCAAGGAGCCCACGCCGATGCCGATCGAGAACACGCCGAGGAGCAAGGTGACGACCGCAGGGCCGCCGCCGAGCACTTCCTTGGCGAAGGGGGTGAAGCTGGTCAGAAAGATCGATCCGAAGAACCACAACCACGAGATGCCCAGCAAGGCGTTGAACACCGCCACCCGTTCGTGGGCGATCTTGAGATTGCGCCAAGTTTCGGCGACCGGATTGAGGTGGATGCGCAGGCCCGGATCGGCCGACGGCGATGCCGGCACGAACGCCGCCGCGATGCGCCCCAGGATCGCGATCGCCACCACCACCGCGGCCGCGCGCAGCTCGCCCCCCGCACCGCCGCCGATCAAGGCGCCGCCGGTGATGGTGCCGATCAGGATGGCCACGAAGGTCCCCATCTCGACCATGCCGTTGCCGCCGGTGAGTTCGTTCGCATCGAGGTGCTGCGGCAAGTAGGCGTACTTGACCGGACCGAATACCGTCGAATGCAGCCCCATCAGGAACACACAGACATAGAGCAAGCCCGCGGTATGGGTGACGAAGCCGATCGCCGCCAGCGCCATGATCGCGATCTCGGCTTCCTTCACGCGCCGGGTGAGCCAGGCCTTGTCGAGCCGGTCGGCCAATTGCCCGCTGGTGGCCGAGAAGATCAGGAACGGTGCGATGAACAAGCCGCCGATCAGAAAGCCCGCGATGCGCGCATCGATTCCGCCCCATGCGCTGGCAGCGAAGGTGGCCAGCAAGGTGAACGAGAACTTGAAGACGTTGTCGTTGGCCGCGCCGAGAAACTGCACCAGGAACATCGGCGCGAAGCGGCGTTGGGCGAGCAGTTGATACTGGCTGGCGTGCGGACGACTCAAATCGTGGCTCCGAGGGAATGCCGTGCGCGCATGGTACCGAACACCACGGCGGCGCCGCGTCACGCGTTCGCGGAGGGCGCTTCAGCGCGCGGTTGCGTGCATCGCGTGGGCGGCGAGCAAGCCGAGCGCATCGCCGCTGGCATAGGCACGCGCCAACGACCCCGGCCCGTCGGGGCCGCCGAACCAATCGCCGCATACCCCCAGGCGGGCGCCGGCATCCCACAGATACGGCATGGGTAACGGATGGGCCGCGATCGCGTAGCGCCAGCGCTGGACCGCCACGAAGCTCGGCACCGCGCTGGCGCGTGCCAGCGTGGCGAAGCGTGCGGTGAGCGCCGCGCGTACCGCATCGGGATCGTCGTCGAGATGCGCGAGGCTCCAATCCGGTGCGGCATGCACGACCCAGCGCTCGCCGTCGCTGCGGCCCGGCTTGGCCGAATCGCGGCCCATCCAGGCCACCATGTCGTCGTCGGGCAGCGCAACTTCGTAGGGCACGTCCAGCCGCGCGTTGTAGGCGATCAGCAAGGTCCAGACCGGCAGCATCGGCACCGTGGCCGCGCGGGCCTGAACATCCGGCAGCTCGGCCAGCAAAGGCACGGCCTGCGCTGCCGCCACCGCCACGATCGCGGATTCGAACGGTCCGTCGAGCAGGTCGCCGCGCTCGGTACGCATTTCGACGAACCATTGCCCTTGCGCATCGCGTACCACGCGCCGCACGTTGGCGTCGACCACCAGATCGACCCCGCGCGCGAGGTCGTCGGACAAGGCCTGCATCGATGGCACGCCCACGAAGCGCGTACCCGGCGTGGGCGTCACCGCGCCGTCGGCGCCCAGGTGCACCACGCGCGCGCGCCAATCCATCGCCATCGCCTTCCGCCACGACAAGCCCGGTGCCCGAC
>CAYUYC010000012.1:8273-16632 GCA_964448945.1 uncultured Burkholderiaceae bacterium | reverse complement strand
ATCCATCGCCATACCGTTTTCGATCCAGTAGGCAAGCTGCTCGGCGAACACGCCTTGCTCGTCGTGAAATTCCTGCGCGCCATGATCGAAGCTGCCGGCCTCGGTGGCGCGCGTGCCGGCCCGCCCGCCGGGCGCGCGGGCGCGCTCGAATACCCGCGGATGCAGTCCGGCCGCCAGCAAGCGCTGGGCGCAAGCCAGACCCGCGATGCCGGCGCCGATCACGGCGACGCGCGGATGCTGAGGCTGGAGCAAAGGGCGGACGAACGTGCGCGGCATCGAGAGCTTTGGGCACGGCGCCCGGTTGGACAAGGTGCAGCCGATGTCGGCGCGCCATGGGGTCTGCATGGCCGGGCGCAGGCCCGGCGCGGTCGGCGCGGATCGCGCCGACCTGGGGCTGCATCGATCAGGATTGGGTGCGCGCTTCGGTGGCTTCCTGCTCTTGTTCGGGCCAGTCGCGGATATAGGCCTTGAGCATCTTGTTCTCGAAGGACTGCGCGTCGAGCACCGCCTTGGCCACGTCGTAGAACGAGATCACGCCCACCAGGGTGCGCCCGTCCATGATCGGCAGATAGCGCGTATGGCGCTCGATCATGATGCGACGTACTTCGTTGACGTCGGTGTTGGGGGTGCAGGTGAGCGGATGGTCGTCCATCACCGAACGTACGGTGACCGTGCCGACCGCGCCGTCGTTGGCGTGCAGGCGCTGGATGACCTCACGGAAGGTGAGCATGCCGATCAGGTCGCCGTACTCCATGACGACCAGCGAGCCGATGTCTTGCGCGGCCATCGAGTGCACGGCACTGGCCAACGTGGCATCGGGGGAGATCGTGAACAGCGCGTTGCCCTTCACGCGCAGGATGTCGCTGACTTTCATCGTTGTCTCCTTGCCCGCCTATGCGGCGAAAACCATCCTTGAATCCAAACCGCGCCCCGGCGTGGTGGTGAGGCGAGGCTAGCCGATCGAGGCCGCGCCCGCAACCGGCACGCGCGTTTCGGGGCCGGTGCGCAGCTTCATGCGTTCGCACGCGGCGACCAATTCGCGCGTCATGCCCGGCTCCCAGGCCGAATGGCCGCCGTCGGGCACCACGATGTATTCGCACCCCGACCAGCGGCGCTGCAGGTCGTCGGCGCTCATGATCGGGCAGACCATGTCGTAGCGCCCTTGCACGATGGTGCACGGCAGATGCGCGATGCGGGTCACCTGGGCGAGCAACTCGCCATCGGCCAGGAAGGCGCCATGCTGCATGTAATGGCATTCGAGGCGGGCCAGACCGAGGGCCACCGAATCGGCCTCCATGTGCGCAGCCGATTCGGCCGCCGCCGCGGGCAGCAGATTGGAGCAACTGCCTTCGTAGTGTCCCCAGGCGCGCGCATGCGGCAAATGCACCCTGGGATCTGGATCAAACAAGCGTCGCGCATAGGCACCGAGCAGATCGTCGCGCTCCGATTCCGGAATCATGCGGGCGAACTGGCGCCAGGCCTCGGGAAACACATGCCGGATGCCGCGCACGAACCAATCGATCTCGATCCGGCGCGCGAGAAAGATCCCGCGCAGCACAAAGCCCAGGCAACGCTGCGGATGCGCCTCACCGTAGGCCAGCGCCAGGGTGCTGCCCCAACTGCCGCCGAACACCAGCCAGCGCTCGATGCCGAGCATGACGCGCAAGGCCTCGATGTCGGCCACCAGATGCGCAGTGGTGTTGTCGCGGGTCTCGCCCAGCGGCGTCGACCGTCCGGCGCCGCGTTGATCGAACAGGACGATGCGGTAATGGGCCGGATCGAAGAACTGCCGATGCCGCGCGCTGCAGCCGCCGCCCGGGCCGCCATGCAGAAAGACCACCGGCACGCCGTCGGGATTGCCGCACTCCTCCCAATACAGGGTGTGCAGCTCCGAAACGGCAAGATGCCCCGAACGATGCGGTTCGATCGGCGGGTACAAGGCGGTGCGCGTGTTCATGGGGTTTCCGGCAGACGCAAACCAATGAGCCGCGATTATGGCCGAAGCGCGGATCGGGTACGCTTTGCGCCCCGCTCCTTCGGCCCGTTGCTGGGGCTCGACGCCATGCCCAAATTCGACACCCTCGCCCTGCATGCGGGTTATGCGCCCGATGCCGCCACCGGCGCACGCGCAGTGCCGGTCTACATGAGCACCAGCTTCGTCTTCGACGACGCCGACCATGCCGCCGCGCTGTTCAACATGGAACGTTCGGGCCATGTGTACTCGCGCATTTCCAACCCGACCGTCGCGGTCTTTGAAGAACGCATGGCTGCGCTCGACGAAGGGGTGGCCGCGATCGCCACCGCTTCGGGCCA
The DNA here is from genome assembly GCA_964448945.1 of uncultured Burkholderiaceae bacterium. Classification (GTDB taxonomy): domain Bacteria; phylum Pseudomonadota; class Gammaproteobacteria; order Burkholderiales; family Burkholderiaceae_E; genus CAXBRX01. The sequence goes on along the minus strand of CAYUYC010000012.1, from coordinate 14,319 downwards.
GGCCGCGCTGCATCTGGCGATCGCCACCCTGGGCGGTGCGGGCAGCCATATCGTCGCGTCGAGCGCGCTGTACGGCGGCAGCCACAACCTGCTCGCCTATACGCTCAAGCGCTTCGGCGTCGAAACCACCTTCGTGCCGGCGCGCGATCTCGACGCCTGGCGCGCCGCGATCCGGCCCAACACCAAACTCCTGTTCGGCGAATCGCTGGGAAACCCCGGACTCGATGTGCTCGACATCCCGGCGCTTGCCGACATCGCGCATGCAGCGCGGGTGCCGGTGCTGGTCGACGCCACCTTCGTGACCCCGGCGCTGCAAAAGCCGATCGCACTGGGCGCCGATTTCGTCATGCATTCGGCCACCAAATTCCTGTCGGGCCACGGCACGGTGGTGGGCGGCGTGCTCGTCGACGGCGGGCGTTTCGATTGGGAACGTTCGGGGCGTTTTCCGGAACTGACCGAGCCGTACGAAGGCTTTCACAACATGGTGTTCAGCGAGGAAAGCACGGTCGGCGCGTTCTCGCTGCGCGCGCGGCGCGAAGGGCTGCGCGATTTCGGCGCCTGCATGGCGCCGATGACCGCCTTTCAGATCCTGCAAGGCGTCGAGACCCTGGGCCTGCGCATGGAGCGCCATGTGGCGAACGCGCGCAAGGTCGTCGAATTCCTGCTCGCACAACGCAACGTGGTGCGCGTGGCCTATCCCGAACTCGAATCGCATCCCGACCATGCACTGGCCGCCCGACTGTGCCCCAAGGGCTGCGGCTCGGTGTTCAGCTTCGAGATCGCGGGCGGACGCGACGCGGGCCGCGCCTTCGTCGAATCGCTGCAGGTGTTCTCGCATCTGGCCAACGTGGGCGATGCCAAATCGCTGGTGATCCATCCGGCGTCCACCACGCATTTCCGCATGAGCGACGAAGCGCTTGCCGCGGCCGGCATCGGCCAGGGCACGATCCGGCTATCGATCGGGCTCGAAGACAGCGACGATCTGCTCGAAGACCTCGCGCGCGGTCTGCGCGCAGCGCAAAAAGCCAGCAAGGCCTGAACATCATGGAATTCATCGTCCAAGGGCGCCGCGCCTACGTCTACACCGGCGGCAAACCTTTCGATCCACGTCTGCCCTGCGTGGTCTTCGTGCATGGCGCGCAGCACGATCATTCGGTCTGGGGATTGCAGACGCGCTGGTTCGCCCATCACGGCTACGGCGTGCTCGCCGTCGACCTGCCCGCGCACGGCCGCAGCGACGGCACGCTGCGCGACGACGGCGCCTATGGTCCGCTCGCGAGCGTCGAAGCCGCCGCCGACTGGATCGTCGCGGTGCTCGATGCGGCCGGCGTCGTGCGCGCGAACGTGGTCGGCCACAGCATGGGATCGCTGATCGCGCTCGAAGCCGCGGCCCGCCATCCGGCGCGCGTGGCGCGCGCGGCGCTGGTCGGCGCTGCGTATCCGATGCGCGTGTCCGACGCCTTGCTCGATGCCGCCCACAGCGATGAACCGCGTGCCTACGCGATGATCAACGCCTGGTCGCATTCGGGCATCGCCGCCAAACCCTCGGCGCCCGCGCCCGGCTTCTGGCTGCACGGCGCCAATCTGCGCCTGATGGAACGTCAGCACGCCGGCGTGCTGCACAACGACTTTGCCGCCTGCAACGCCTATGGGCACGGCGAGGAAGCCGCGCACGCGGTGCGTTGCCCGACGATCGCGGTGCTCGGTGGCGCCGACTTGATGACGCCGGTCAAGGCCGGCCGCGCCCTCGCCGAACGCATCGCCGATTGCCGCGTGGTGGTGGTGCCCAAGGCCGGGCACGCTTTGATGAGCGAGGCGCCCGACGCGGTGCGCACGGCGCTGGCCGAGTTCATCGCGGCGCCGGCCTGACGCGCGAGGGGCTGCGCGAGCGTTACGCGCGCGCGGCCTCGCCGGCCGTCAATCCCGACGCTTCCCAGGCGAAGTACTGCGCAACGCTTTCGCCGAGTTCCATGTCGACGGCACGGCCGGCGCGCGCGAGCGCTCCGGCGGCATCGGGCCGGGCCGCGGCCTCGAGCGCAAATTGCCGGAACACGTCGGCCACCGCGATCGTGTCGGGATCGACGATCAAGGCCCAGCGATCGAAGCCCGGATCGAGCACCGCCTTGGCCTGATCGACCGGCGCACGCGGCGCGGTCTCTTCGAGCTTGGCGACCCAGCCGAGCGCGACCATGCGTTCGAGCAAGGATTCGGCCTCGGCGAAGCCGAGCTGGGTGCGCTCGCGGATCTCGCGCGCCGACACGCTCGCGGCCTGGCCCGGCGCCGCGCGGCGCACTTCCACCAGCATGCGCAGCACATCGAGCGCGTCGACGAAGACATCGCCGGTCACATGGCGCCGATGCCAGCGCTCGTATTGCAGCACCGGGATCGTGGCGGCGACCGCCGCGCCGAACAAGGTGATGAGCCAGCTCAGGTAGACCCAGAGCAGAAAGATCGGGAACGCGGCGAACGCGCCGTAGACCACGGTGTAGGTCGGGTACTTGGAGATGAACAGGCCGAACAGCCGTTTGGCGATTTCGAATGCGATGGCGGCAACGATGCCGCCCGCGAATGCATCGGCCCAACGCACCGGCTTGCTCGGCAGGGTGCGGTACAGGAGCGCAAAGGCAAAGGTCGACAACAACACCGGCAGCAGGCTGAAGACCAGGTCGCCGAGCCAGCCGGTCTTTTCGGCCTCGCGCACCAGGAGACTCGTCATGGTGATCGAGCCGCCGATCAGCAAGGGCCCGATGGTGATCGCCGCCCAGTACGCGACCAGGCGCTGCACCAGCCCGCGCGGCGTCTGCACGCGCCAGATGGTGTTGAACGCGCGATCGATGGTGAGCATCAGGGCCAACGCGGTCACCACCAGGAAGACCGCGCCGATCGTCGAGATGCGCGCGGCCTTGCTCGAAAACTGGTTCAGGTAGTTCATCACGCCCTTCGCGATCGAATCGGGCATGAGGCTCTGGATGAAGTACTCCTGCAGATTGAGCCGGAACTGATCGAACAGCGGAAACGCGGTGAACAACGCGAGTGCCACCGTGAGCAAGGGCACGATGGACAGCACGGTGGTGAAGGTCAGGCTGCCGGCAACGACCGACAGACGTTCTTCGCGCAGACGCTCGAGCGCAAAGCGCGATGCAGCGCGGATCTGTTTGAGTTTTTCGAAAGAGACGAAGGTCATGGCGAACCTATAATAGCCGCATGCCTGCCAGCGTCTCGCGGGGCGCGTCAGCGCTTCCCATCCTCGTGCTGTATTACTCGCGCCAAGGCGCGACCAAGCAACTCGCCGATGCGATCGCCCTGGGCATCGACAGCGTGCCCGGTTGCGCAGCGCGCGTGCGCACCGTGCCCGCGGTCAGCGCCAATTGCGAAGCGACCGAGCCCGCCATCCCCAACGACGGCCCGCCTTACGCCGAACTGGCCGACCTCACGCAATGCGCGGGGCTGGCCCTGGGCAGCCCGACACGCTTTGGCAACATGGCCGCGGCGCTCAAGTACTTTCTCGACGGCACCTCGCCCTTGTGGCTCGGCGGCGCGCTCGCGGGCAAGCCGGCCTGCGTCTTCACCAGCACCGGTTCGCTGCATGGCGGGCAGGAGTCGACCTTGCTTTCGATGATGCTGCCGCTCTTGCATCACGGCATGCTGATCATGGGCCTGCCGTATACCGAGCCCGATCTCATGCGCACCGGTACCGGCGGCACGCCTTATGGCGCCTCGCATCATGCCGGCGCCGATGGCCTGCAAGCGGTGAGCGAAGCCGAATTGCGTCTGGCCGTGGCGCAAGGCAAGCGGCTGGCGCAATGCGCGCTCAAGCTGGCGGCAACCTGATGAACGCGCCGCGCGCCCACCACGATGGCGCTGCATCCTCCGACACTGCACCGCACAGCCGGCCCTTGCACTGGCTGGCCTGCACGCTGCTGATCGTCCTCATTGGCTTCATGCTCGCGCGCGAGTTCTACATCGCGCCCTTGCGGCCGGGCGGCTCGATGCTGGCGCTCAAGGTGCTGCCCTTCGTCGCGGCCCTGCCCGGCATCCTGCGACGCCGCCTGTACACCTTTCAATGGACCGCGCTGCTGGTGCTGGTCTACATCGCCCTGGGCGTCGTGAGCGGCATGAGCGATGCCGACGTGCGCGCGCGCTGGTCGGGCTGGACCGAAGCACTGATCGCGACCGGATACTTCGTGGCTGCACTCGCCTACGTGCGCCCTTACAAGCGCGCGCACAAGGCGCGGCTGCGCGCGGCGGCGCCTGCCCGTGGCGATGCACCGTCCAAGTCCGAGGAAACCCCATCGTGATCGAGCAACTCCAGGACATCGTCGGCGCGCCTCATGTGTTGGTCGACGCCGCCGACATGGCGCCCTACCTCACCGATTGGCGCCGGCGCTTCGTCGGCCGCGCGCGCGCCGTGGTGCGCCCGGCGTCCACCGAAGAAGTCGCGCGCGTGGTGCGGGTCTGCGCCGACGCGCGCGTGCCCATCGTGCCCCAGGGCGGCAACACCGGCCTGGTCGGCGGTTCGACCCCGGATGCGTCGGGCGAGGCGATCGTGCTGTCCTTGCAGCGCATGCAGCGCGTGCGTGCGGTCGATCCACGCAACAACACGATGATCGTCGAGGCCGGCGCGATCCTGCATCACGTGCAACAGGCCGCGCGCGAGGCCGGGCGTTTGTTTCCGCTGTCGCTCGCGGCCGAAGGCAGTTGCACCATCGGCGGCAATCTGAGCACCAATGCCGGCGGCACCCAGGTACTGCGCTACGGCAATGCGCGCGAGCTATGCCTGGGCCTCGAAGTGGTCACGCCCGCGGGCGAGATCTGGGACGGTCTGCGCGGACTGCGCAAGGACAACACCGGCTACGATCTGCGCGATCTGTACATCGGCGCCGAGGGCACGCTGGGCATCATCACCGCGGCCTGCATCAAGCTGTTCCCGGCGCCCAAGGCACAGGCGACGGCACTTGTCGCGCTCGACACCGTCGACGCCGCGCTCGCGCTGCTCGACCAGGCGCTGGCGCAATGCGGACCGACCTTGACCGCCTTCGAGTTGTTCAGCGACTTTTGCCTGGGTCTGGTCGAAAAGCACTTTGCGCCGCAACGCTCGCCCTTTGCCGCACGCCATGCGCAATATGTGCTGATCGAACTATCCGATCATGAGAGCGAGGCCCATGCCAATGCGCAATTCGAGGCGCTGATGCAGACCGCCTACGATGCCGGCCTGATCACCGATGCCGTGATCGCGCAAAGCGTGGCGCAAAGCCGCGCGCTGTGGACGCTGCGCGAGAGCATTTCCGAAGCGCAGGCCGCAGAGGGCAAGAACATCAAGCACGACATCGCGGTGCCGATCTCGGGCATTGCCCGATTCATGCACGAAACCGACGCGCTGCTGCAGGCCGCATTCCCGGGCGTGCGCATGGTGGTCTTCGGTCATCTGGGCGACGGCAATCTGCACTACAACGTCAGCCCCGCGCTCGATGCGCAAGGCCGTTGCGAGCCCGAGGCGGACTTCCTCGCCAAGCAGTCGCGCATCTATGGGATCGTCCATGATCAGGTGCACGCGTATCGTGGCTCGATCTCGGCCGAACACGGCATCGGTCGCCTCAAGCGCGACGAGAACATGCGCTACAAGTCGCCGGTCGAGATGCGGTTGATGCGCACGATCAAGCGCGCACTCGATCCGCACAACCTCATGAACCCCGGCAAGGTGGTCTGATCGCGCCGGGGACACCCGGGAGATCGTCATGCGGGCATGGCTTTCGGTGGTGGTCCTGGCGGTATCGGCGCTCGGCAGCAGCGCCCATGCGCAAGTCTACAAATGCCAGATCCAGGGCAAGACGGTGTATGCCGACACGCCTTGCGTGCAAGGCACCCAGTCGGAGGTATCGGTCGCGCCGGCGCTGGCGCCCGATGCCGATGCGCAGCAAGCCGCGCAAGGCCGCGCCGCCTATGACGTCAAACGCGCCGACGAGATCGTCGCGGAAGCGCGCAAGCGCACCGATGCCGATGCCAAACGCCGCGCGGAGATCGCGGTCGCCGAGCGCAAGGCCGAAGA
>CAYUYC010000012.1:0-8263 GCA_964448945.1 uncultured Burkholderiaceae bacterium | reverse complement strand
GAAGGAAGCTGCCGAAGGCAAGGCCGCCGAGCAGGATCGCAAGGCCTACAAACCCAAGCTGGTCAAACCGCAAAAACCCGGCGGCTTCACCGCACGCAGCCGCGACGATGGTTCGGGCGCATCGTTGAAGACGCGCTAGCGCTTGCCCTGTGCGCGACAGCGGTCATACAGATGGCGCGCGAGTCCCGCACCGGCAACCAGCATCGGCAGCAGGAGCAGGAACACGAAGCCGCGATCGAGCGATTCGACCCAACTCAGCCATTCGGCGAACGATTCGATCATCGCGCGTCCCCTTTCGGCTCAGAGCACCTGAAACGCCAGCACCGCCACCAGAGTGGGCGGCGTCGCCGCGACCAGCAGTCCGATCGGATGGATCGCGCCATCCTCGAAGTGCCCGCGCAGAATCGCGAAGCCGGCGGGATTCGGTGCGTTGGCAATGACGGTCAGACCGCCGCCGGTCACAGCCCCGGCCACCAACGCGTACTGAAAATCGGGCGAGAGACCGTCGACCAAGGATCCGAGGTAGGTCAGCGCCGCGTTGTCGGTGACTGCAGTCAGCAGCGTCGCGCCAAAGTAGACCGTGGTGGCGTTCATTCCGCGCAACAAGGGTTCGAGCCACCACTGCTGCATTCCGCCCAGGACGATCAGTCCGGCGAGAAAGAACGCCACCAGCAACCCCTCGCGAAGGATCAAGCGCTCCTGGTAGCGCCGATAGGCAGTGGCGAACCCGAGGAAGAACAGCAGCAGCCCGAGAAATACCGGTGGGTGATGCGCGAATGCGACCACCCCGACCAGAAACATCAGATGCACCAGCATCACCGCCAACGGCAATCGTTCGGCTGCGGGCTGTTCGTCTTCACCGATGCGCGCCAGTTCGCTCCTGAATAGCGCAGTGGCACAGCCCGCATTGACGAGCACGGCAATGACCGCCTTCCAGCCAAAGTGCGTGAACATGAACGGAATGTCCCAATTCCACTTCGCGGCGACCATCAGCACCGGCGGCGCGGCAAATGGCGTCAGGGTTCCGCCAATCGAGATGTTGACGAACAAGACACCGAGCGTGATGTACATCAGGCGGCGCGAGATGCCACGCTGGAAATAGCGATTCCTCAGAATCAACGCTGCCAGCGTCATCGCCGCGGGTTCGGTGATGAACGATCCGAGCAACGGAACGAAGGCGAGTGCAACGAAGTAGAACGCCACCCCGCGCGCGAACGGCACGAACTGCGCGATCAATCGCACGCAGGCCTGCGCGATCACGAGAATGGGCTTGCTGCCAGCGATCACCATGATCGCGAACACGAACATCGGCTCGGTGTAGTTGCGCGAATCGAGGTATTCAGTGGCCATCGATTTGCCACCGAGCGCGAACATGCAGAGCACCAGCACCATGGCCCAGAAGCCGAAGACGACTTCAACCTCGCCAAGCAGGTGCCACATGCCGGCATGCGCCGGACGCGAATGGGCAAGCTGCTCGAAGAACTTGGTCGAGAAGGTATGAATCAGCGCGAGCGCGAATACGCACGCGCCGATCAATTGAATGGTGGTGGGCGTCAATGACATCGACTTGGATTCGCTCAAGTGCTCCCGCGGCACTGGGCAAAGCGCTACGCGCGTCGATGTGACGTACGGGTGCCGACCAAGGATCGTCGGCGGGTTCAGTGAACCGTGAGGAACGTGGAACGAGACTAACGCCGCGATGGACACCACGAAATCCGCGGCGTCCCATAGGGGCGAGCCCTTATGGGATGCGACTCCCCAGCAGCCGCACGAGCTGGGTGGTGTTGCCGACCTTGAGCTTCGCAAAGACGCGCGCCTTGTGGATCTCGACCGTGCGTGCGCTGATGCCCAGTTGCATCGCGATCTCGCGGTTCTGCTTGCCTTGGGCAAGCAAGCGCAGGACATCGCGCTCTCTCGGCGTGAGTTCGCCCAGATGGGCTTCGAGCGCCTGCTCGTCCTCGGACTTGTGCAGCCGCGCATGCTCGCGTGCAAATGACGCATCGATCGCCGACATCAGCATGGTGTCGTCGAATGGCTTTTCAAGAAAATCGACTGCAGCGGTCTTGAACGCCACCCGCGCCGACGCAACATCGCCATGCGCCGTGATGAAGATGAACGGAAGACTCGGTGCCAACTGGATGAACTCTCGTTGCAGATCGAGGCCGCTCATCCCGGGCATGCGCAAATCGGTCACGACGCAACCGCACCATTGCGGCGACCACGCCCGCAGAAAATCCTCGGCGCACCCGAACAAGGCGCTCCGATAGCCGTGCAGGCTCAATAACAAGCCCAATGCATCGCGCACCGCCGCATCGTCGTCGATGATGTGCACGGTATAGCGCTTGCGCAGTTCACTGATTTCCATGTTTCCCGTCCGGCAAGCTGAACCGCACGATCCCGACGGCTCCGGGCTCGATCCAGAGTTCGCCGCCGTGCGCCTGCACGATCGCCTTGCTGATCGAAAGCCCCACGCCCATGCCGGTGCTCTTTTCGGTCACGAAAGGTTCGAGAAGACGTACCGCGTCCTCTGCGGTAGCGACCCCGGACCCGCCATCGATCACACTCACACGGACCGCGCGGCGAGCCGTCGGCTCGACAACGATATCGATCGCGCGCCGCTCGAGCGGAGCCATCATGACCGCGTCGCAGGCATTCGCCAGAAGATTGCGCATGACCACCTCGATCTGCAAGCGATCGGCGATGAGTTCGGTGACCGTCGGATCGATGTCGACGCGCAGCTGGATCTGCTGCGACTGTATGCGCGGCGACAAGCTCTCGGTGACGCGCGCCAGGAGCGCATCCATCGCCACGGTTTCGCGTCGAATGGTGCCCGCCCGGAAGAAGTCGCGCAGGTGCCTGACGACGTCCGCAGCACGTCGAACCTCGTCATCGAGCTTGCGCAGCGTTTCCTGCAGGCGCTCGACATCCTGCGCGCCGCCTGAAGCCAGTATCTGACCTGCCTTCGCGTAGGTTGCCGCGGCCGTCAACGGCTGATTCAGTTCGTGCGCCAAGGCGGCGGCCATTTCGCCCGCCGAGGCCAAGCGCAGCGAGTGTGCGAGCTCCTTGGCAACACGCCTGCCTTCGTCGACCGATACGCCGAGAAAATAGCCGGTGACGGTGAGCGCGAACAACAATGCCTGAAGCTCGAATACCGTCGCTGGCTGAAAACTCCCCAGTTGAACGGCGACGATGACGCCGCCCTGGATGACGCCCGCGGCAAAGGCCGCACCGGTCATCCCATGACGCGTCGCGATCCAGATCAAGGGAAGAAAGAGCACATAGAAGTACTTGAACTGTTCCGTAGGCGCACGTCCAAGCACGAACCACAACGCCAGGGCGACCGTCAGCAATTGCGCCAGTACCTCAGGCTTTCGCAAAACGGCTTTCAGTTGCGAACGCTTCTTCGGATCGGCCGCAATCCACACCAGGGGCAAGGTGACGAGGATCCCGACACCGTCGCCGATCCAGAAGCGCATCAGTGCTTCGGGTGCCTGGATGATCTCGGCGCGTGCGGATACCACCAGTGCGCTGACGTACATCAAGCCGCTGAGCAATGCGCCGACGGCAACGACGATCACCAGCCGCGTCATCGCTGGATTGGCCTCGATGCGGTCCTTTCCTCGCAGGGCGCGGGCCATTCCCCAATAGCACGTCCCCAGCATCACTGCGACCAGCGCTGCCACGAACGGCCATGACGCCGCCCCACGCACGACGTATTCCGAAAGAAAGATCGCCACATACACCATCGGCAACCACAGAAGCCCGCGCGACATCAGCAATGCAATCGCCAATGCCGGCTGTGGGTTCCATGGCGTCACATGAAATCCGGGCATCGGATGGATGTAGCTGATCCAGTCGAGCAGGAGATAGCCGCCGACAAAACAAAGCGCGAGCACAACGTCGCGCCATGCGCGGCTCGGGTCGAACGGTGCGCCGCGCTTGAGTTCGTCATCGGATCGATCGTTGCGCATGCTCGAGGCTGGGTCAGTCCATTTCGACCTCGGCACCGAGATCGCGTTCCACCAGCGCCATCGCGCGCAACAACAAATCGCCCTGGGCATCGCGCAATTGCGCGGCATCGCTCAGCAGCCGCCGGAATGCGCGCGCACGCGGCAAGCCGTTGTACAGCCCGAGGATGTGGCGCGCGATGTTGCGCACCGGCGTGCCGTGCGTCGACAGTTCGCGCGCGGCGTAGGCGGCCAATGCGCGCATCACGTCGGCGCGGCGCGGCGGCGTCCATTCGCTGCCCTCGGGCGCGAGAAACTCCGCCTCCCACAAGGCGAGCGCATAAGGGTGGTGATAGGCCTCGCGGCCGATCATCACGCCATCGAGATGTTCGAGTTGCGCTGCGATCTGCGCGCTGGTCGCAAGACCGCCGTTGACGAGGATTTCGAGCTTGGGAAAGTCGCGTTTGAGCTGATGTGCAACCTCATAGCGCAAGGGCGGCACTTCGCGATTTTCCTTGGGGCTCAGTCCTTTGAGCCAGGCATTGCGGGCATGGACGATGAAGGTCGTGCACCCGGCATCGGCCACCGCGCCGACGAAATCGCGCACGAAGTCGTAGGACTCGAGCTTGTCGATGCCGATGCGATGCTTGACGGTGATCGGGATGTCCACCGCATCGACCATCGCCCGCACGCAATCGGCCACCAGTTGGGGCTCGGCCATCAGACAGGCGCCGAAGGCGCCGCGTTGCACGCGCTCGCTGGGACAGCCGCAATTGAGGTTGACCTCGTCGTAGCCGTATTGCGCGGCCAGTCGCGCGCAATGCGCGAGATCGGCCGGCTCGCTGCCGCCGAGCTGCAAGGCGACCGGATGTTCTTCATCGTTGAACCGCAGATGCCGATCGACATCGCCGTGCAGCAAGGCGCCGGTGGTCACCATCTCGGTGTACAGCCATGCGTGCGGCGACAACAGCCGATGGAAATAGCGGCAATGGCGGTCGGTCCATTCCATCATCGGAGCGACGGCAAGACGGCGAGGCGGCAGGGTTTTCGTGCGCATACGGTGGTCAAGGCTGGCGCGGGGCCGTCGAAGAACTCGACGATGCAGCACGCGCGGGGCGCGATTGTCGCATCCGCGCGGGCTTTTCCCGAGCGCCTTGCGACGTGTCAAGCACCGTCGCGGTGCCGCCAAACACCAAGCATGACGCATGAGTGACAATGCGGCCTTCAGTCACTCGATCGATCACGCCATGACGTATGCCGCCATCACCGGTTGGGGCAAGTGCCTGCCGCCCGCCACGCTGACCAATGCCGATCTCGCGACCTTCATCGATACCAACGATGATTGGATCGTCCAGCGCACCGGCATCCGCGAGCGGCGCATCTCGCACGTGCCCGCGGTGCAGCTCACGCAGGTCGCGGCACAGCGCGCCCTGGCCTGCGCCGGCATCGCAGCGACCGATCTCGACCTGATCGTCTACGGCAGTTGCAGCGCCGACGAAGCCGTGCCCAACACCGCCTCGGGCCTGCAATTGCTGATCGGCGCGAAAAACGCCGCGGCCTACGACATCAACACCGCCTGCACGAGCTTTCTGTACGGATTGAGCACTGCCTCCGCCCTGATCAAGACCGGCGTGGTGCGCACTGCGCTGGTCGTCGGCGTCGAACACATCTCGCAGTACATGGACTGGAACAACCGCAACGTGGCCGTGCTCTTCGGCGACGGCGCGGCCGCGGTGGTACTGCAGGCCAGCGACCGCGAAGAAGGCGTGCTCGGCGAATCGCTGGGCTGCATCGCCGATGCCCGCCATACCCTGCGCGTGCGCGGCATGGGCGGGGTCTATACCAATCGCGACGTCACACTGGGCGACACCCAATGGGACTTCGACGGGCAAGAGATCTTCAAGCGCGCCGTGCACGGCATGAGCGAGGCGAGCAATGCGGTGCTGGCCAAGTCCGGCAAGACCATCGGCGATGTCGATCTGCTGGTGCCGCACCAGGCCAATCTGCGCATCATCGAAGCGGTCGGCAAGCGCATCGGTGCCAGCATGGACCGCACCTTCCTGACCGTGCACAAATACGGAAACATGTCGGCGGCCACGGTGCCCATCGCGCTGGTCGAGGCGATCGAGGCCGGGCGCGTGCAGCCGGGCAACCTGTTGCTGATGCCGGCCTTCGGCGCGGGCCTCACGGTGTGCTCGCACCTCGTGCGCTGGGGTGAGCGCGTCACGCCCATCGCCACCAGCGACGCGCAATTGCCGCCGTGCGATCAGACCGCGCTCGAACTCGTCCAGGCGATGCGCGCCCGCAAAGAACCGGCCGAACGTTCGGCCGCCGGGCTGGCAACCACGGCCTTGGCGGATTGCCTGGTCGAAGCGGTGGTCTGAAGCATCGACCGCAGACCCGGGCGGCAGACGCGCCCGGGCACGCGGCGCCAAGCGCGTCAGGCGCGCGCGAGAAACCGCATCGGCAATGCGGCGAGCAGATCGCCGGCCGCGGCATGCACCATGTTCTTGTCGAGGGTAAAGCTGACCATCGCGCCGGTCGGCGCATTCATGCGTGCGCGCAATTCGCCGAGCAAGGCGGGCGCTGCAATCAAGGCCACATTACGGCAATCGCCATGGGTGCGGGCGTCATCCAGGCGCCGCGCGATCTCGGTCGCGAAGCTGCGCAATTCGTGCTGTTTGAGTTCGGTATCGGTCCCGGTGGTGTGCCACCCGTTGCCCGAGCTGCGAAACGCGATGCCCGGCGCGTCGGAGACGAGATCGCGCCCGGCCACCCGGCCGGCCGGATGCGCGAGCGTCTCGAATTCGACCACGCTGCGCCCGTCATCGCTGCCGCGAAACAGCCGCGCCGTCGATGCGTTGGCCACCACTACCCAGACCTTGTTCGCGCTTGCTCCCATGCCGCCCTCCTTGCATTGGATCCGCGACGATCGTTCCGCGGACCGGACTCGACCAAGCGCGCACGATCGAGATCATGCGCGCGCCCCGACACGCGACCATAGCGCGATCCCGGGTACGCGCCTATAGACCTTCAACGCAAAGCCGCGTTCATCGCTTGATCGAGATCGGCGATCAAGTCCTCCACCGCCTCGAACCCGACGTTGAAACGCACCAGCACACCGCGCTCTTCCCAGCGCGCCCGGCTGCCGCGCATGCGGTAAGGCACCACCAGACTCGTCGGTCCGCCCCATGAATAGCCGATCTTGAAGCGCGCGAGCGCATCGACGAAGGCATCGACCTGGGCTTCCGAGAATTTGGGATCGACGATCACCGAGAACAAACCTGCCGCCCCCCGGAAATCGCGCTTCCAGCAGGCATGCCCGGGACTGCCCTCGAAGGCGGGATGCAGCACGCGCGCGATTTCGGGCCGTGCCTGCAGCCACGCGGCCAAGGCGCGGGCCGAGGCGTCGTGATGCGCATAGCGCACCGCCATCGAGCTCAGGCCGCGCAAGACCAGATAGGCATCGTCGCCCGACACCCCATAGCCCAGGCGCATGTGCGCAAAACGCAGCTTCACGTTGAGCGCACGGTCGCGCGTGATCAATGCGCCCATCAAGACGTCGGCGCCGCCCGACGGATATTTGGTCAGGGCCTGCATGCTGATGTCGATGCCGTGATCGAGCGGACGAAAGGCCAGACCCGCGGCCCAGGTGTTGTCGATGGCGATGACGATCTGCGTCCCGAGCGCCGCCGCACGCGCGCGCGCCGTGGCCACCAGGGCCGGGACATCGGGCATTTCCATCGTGATCGAACCCGGCGCTTCCAGCCAGACCAGCCGGGTGGTCGGGCCGATCGCCTCGGCCAGCGTCGCCGGATTCATCGGGTCGTAGATGCGATGCGTGACGCCCAGGTCGCGCAACACCGTCGCAGCCAACTCGCGGCTCGGGCCGTAGATGTTGTCGGGCAGCGCCAGCGCATCGCCGGCGCGCAACAGCGCGAAATCGACGATCGCGATGGCCGCCAGGCCGCTGGGCGCGAGCAGGCATTGCTCCCCGCCCTCGAAGGCAGCCAGCTTGTGCTCGAGCTCGAAGGTCGTCGGCGTGCCGCGCAGGCCGTAGGTGTAGCAATCCTCCAGATCCCAGCGGCGCGCGCGCATGTCGGCCACGCTCTTGAACACCACGGTCGACGCATGATGGATGGGCGCAGTCAGCGCCTCGAAACCCTCGGGCGCGCGGTAAGCGGGATGCAGCAATTGGGTGACGGGATGTTTGGCCATGGTCGCGGCGCGCACTCGAAAGCGCGCATGGGTTGAACGCGCGCTCAGGTCGCGCGCTTGAGATACGAGCGCGCGCGCAGCACGCGCTCGTATCTCAA
>CAYUYC010000011.1:0-25794 GCA_964448945.1 uncultured Burkholderiaceae bacterium | reverse complement strand
GCTGGCCGATCGGCGGGGCGGTGGTGTTTGGCCTCGCGCTGTCGGTGGCGAGCACCGTGGTGCTGCTGCGCGCGCTCGAGGCCCACGGCACGCTCGAATCGATGAACGGGCGCATCGCGGTCGGCTGGCTGGTGGTCGAAGACCTGGTGATGGTCCTGGTGCTGGTGCTGCTGCCGCCCTTGGGCGGCTGGCTGGGCGGCCCGACCGCGCAAGGCGCGGGCGCGGCCGATCCGCCATCCTTGTGGCGCATTCTGGGCGCCACCATCCTGCAGGTCGGCGGCTTCGTCGCGATCATGCTGGTGATCGGGCGGCGGGTGTTCCCCAAGCTCTTGTGGCTGATCGCGCGCACCGGCACCCGCGAGTTGTTCACCCTGTGCGTGGTGGCGGCGGCGGTCAGCATCGCGTATGCGGCGTCCAAGCTGTTCGGGGTGTCGTTCGCGCTCGGGGCGTTCTTTGCCGGCATGGTGATGCGCGAGTCCGAATTCAGCCATCGCGCGGCCGAAGAATCCTTGCCGCTGCGCGAAGCCTTCGCGGTGCTGTTCTTCGTCTCGGTCGGCATGCTGTTCGATCCTTTGGTGCTGATGAACCATCCGCTGCAGGTGCTGGCGGTGGTGGGCATCATCGTGATCGGCAAATCGATCGCGGCGGCGGCCTTGGTGCTGGTGTTTCGCTACCCGCTCAATACCGCGCTGACGGTGTCGGCCAGCCTGGCGCAGATCGGCGAGTTCTCGTTCATCCTGGCCGGGCTGGGCGTGGGCCTGGGCCTGTTGCCGCTCGAAGGGCAGAGCTACATCCTGGCCGGCGCGCTGATTTCGATCGCGATCAATCCGCTGGTGTTTGCAGGCGTCGCGCCTTTGCAGCGCTGGATCCGCGCGCGTTCGAGCCTGGCGCGCATGCTCGAGCGCCCGACCGATCCTTTGGCCGAACTGCCCGGCGCCACCGATGCCAAATACCTCGCAGGCCAGGTGGTGCTGGTGGGCTATGGCCAGGTGGGCCGGCGCATCGGCGCCGACCTCGACGCACGCGGCATCGCCTATGTGGTGGCCGAGCAGAACCGCGAGGTGGTCGAGGCGCTGCGCGCGCGCGGCGTGGCGGCCGTGAGGGGCGACGGCGGCGAACCCGGAGTGCTGATCCAGGCGCATATCGCGCGCGCCGGGATGTTGATCATCACCACGCCCGATTCATTCGCCGCGCGCCAGATGATCAAGACCGCGCGCACGCTCAACCCCAACATCGCGCTGGTGGTGCGGGCCTTCAATGAAGATGAAGCGGCGCTGCTCGAACAGGAAGCGCCGGGCTGCGTCTTCCTCGAACAAGCGGAGCTGGCCAAAGGCATGAGCCGGCATGTGCTCGCGCGCTACGCGCAAGGGCACTAAGGCACGGCCTTCAGCGCTGCGCTTCCTGCACCACGCGGTGGGCGTCCCACGCGGCTTGCAGATGCAGCCAGAACGCCGCATCCACACCGAAGCAGCGCGCGAGGCGCCAGGCGGTGTCGGGGGTGATGCCGCGGCGTTCGCGCACCAGTTCGTTCAGGCGCCGGCGCGACATGCCGAGTTGCCGCGCGAGCGCGTCTTGCGACAAGCCGGTGGGTTCCACAAATCGCGTGAGCAGAAACCGGCCCGGATGCATGGGCCGGCGTGCGCGCGCATTGCGCGCCAGGGCCAGCCGTTGCGCCGGAAAAAAAGGGGCGCGGACCTCCCCTGAGAAGCCCGCGCCCGATTCGCCCTGCTTGATCGTTGCCATCGGCGTCGAGTCGCCTGCGGTCTTAGTCCTTGAACATCCGCCAGCCGCTGATCATGGTGCTGATCAGGCTTTGGCGGCTCATGATGTCTTCGCGGATCGCGGCGTACACATGCAGGATCACGAAGACCAGCGTCACCCACATGCCCATGCGGTGCCAGCTATGCACTTGCATGCTGTTGCCGCCCACGGCGCTGATGACCCAGCCGAACATGTTCGAGGCCCACGAGTCGGCGCCCAGACCTTCGCCGTACAGCGCGAAGCCGGTGCAGATCATGTAGAACGCGCCGATGGTGAAGAACAGGAACATGAACAACTGCGCCATCGGGTTGTGGCCGACGTACTTCTTGGGTTCGCGCACGAGGAACAGGTACCACTTGAGTTCGTGCCAGACCTCGCTCCACCACTGCTTGTTGAGGATCGGCAGGATGAACAACTGCCGCGCGTGGGTGTTGCCGACGAAGGCCCAGTAAATGCGACCCAGCCACGACACCGCGAAGATCCACGCCGCCGAGAAGTGCACGAAACGGATCGTGCCCATCACGTAATGGTCGCTGGCTTCGCCGCCGGTGAGGCTCGGCAAGGGTTTGCCGATGAAATAGCCGGTGATCATCAGCACGGTGATGGCCAAGGCGTTGACCCAATGCCATAGGCGCAGCGGCGCCTCATAGACATAGATCGCCTTGACCAGCCGCGCTTCGCGTTCGGCCTCGAATGCATCTTGTTCTGCCAGCATCGCAGTCTCCTTGCGAATGGGGCTTCAGCGCACTTGCACGCGCGACATTTCCTGGCCGTCCGGGCTCATGACGTGCGTCGAGCACGCCAGACACGGATCGAAGGAATGCAGGGTGCGCAGGATCTCGAGCGGCTCGTCGGCCTTGGCCATCGGCGTGTTCATCAGCGATGCTTCGAACGCGCCGATCTGGCCCTTGCTGTCGCGCGGGCTGCCGTTCCAGGTGGTCGGCACGATGGCCTGGTAGTTGTCGATCTTGCCGTCCTTGATCTTGATCCAATGGCCGAGCGCGCCGCGCGGCGCTTCGGTAAAGCCCGCGCCTTTGGCTTCCTTGGGCCACGAGGCCGGGTCCCACTTGTCGATGTTGGCGGTGCTGGTGTCGCCGGCCTTGCAGGTGGCGATGAGCTTGTCGTAGAAGTACTTGAGCTTGTGCGCGGCCCATTGCGCTTCGAGCCCGCGCGCGGCAGTGCGCCCGAGCGTGGAGAACAGCGCGGGCAGCGGCAGGCCGAGGTCCTTGAGCACCTTGTCGACGGGTTCCTTGAACTCGGGGTTCTTCTGCACATAGCCGATGACGTAGCGCGCGAGCGGCCCGACTTCCATCGCGTTGCCGCGCCAGCGCGGCGCCTTGATCCACGAGTACTTGCCTTCCTCGTCGATGTTCTCGATGTTGGTACGGGTGCCCTTGGTCTTGCCGCCCAGCACGTAGTTGGGTTCGGTCACGCCGTCGAAGGGGTGCAGGCCCTTGGTGCCTTCGGGGTACTTGTACCAGCTATGGTCGACATGCTCCTGGATCTGTTCCGGATCCTTGAGGTCGACTTCATGGATCTTGGTGAGGTCGCCGTTGATGATCGCGCCGCGCGGCAACAGCAAATTGCTCGCGCCGTAATCGTTGGCACGGTCGGGGATGTCGCCGTACGAAAGCACCGACAGGCCCGACAGACCGCCGCCGTAGGTCCAGTCCTTGTAGAAGCTCGCGATCGCGAGCAGGTCGGGGATGTAGACCTGTTCGATGAAATCGATCGAGTCGTTGATGATCTTGCCGACCATGTTCAGACGCTCGATGTTGATCGCGCCGACTGCGCCGGTGTCGTTGAGGTTGATCGCGCAGGGCATGCCGCCCACGAGCCAGTTCGGGTGCGGGTTCTTGCCGCCGAAGATCGTATGGATCTTCACGATCTCCTTCTGGAAATCGAGCGCTTCGAGGTAATGCGCGACCGCCATCAGATTGGCTTCGGGCGGCAGCTTGTAGGCCGGGTTGCCCCAATAGCCGTTGGTGAAGGGACCGAGCTGGCCGCTTTCGACGAACTTCTTGAGCCGGTTCTGCAGGTCGCGGAAATACCCGGGCGACGACAGCGGCCAGTTGGAAATGCTTTGCGCGAGTTCGGACGTCTTCTTGGGGTCGGCCTTGAGTGCCGAGACCACATCGACCCAGTCGAGCGCATGCAGGTGATAGAAGTGCACCAGGTGGTCATGCACCTGCAGCGTGAGCTGCATGATGTTGCGGATGCTGTTCGCGTTCTCGGGGATCTTGATCTGGAGCGCGTCTTCGACGGCGCGCACCGAGGTCAACGCATGGGTGCCGGTACACACGCCGCAGATGCGCTCGGTGAAGGCCCAGGCGTCGCGCGGATCGCGGCCCTTGAGGATCACTTCGAGGCCGCGCCACATGGTGCCGGTGGACACCGCGTTGCGGATCACGTTGTTGCTGTCGAGGTTGACCTCGACGCGCATATGACCTTCGATGCGGCAGACCGGATCGACCACCACCCGCTTGCCGGAATTGTCGAGCTTGAAGCCCTGGGTTTCGTACGCGCCCATGATTACTTGTCTCCTTGCTTCGGAACTTCGATGCCCGTCTTGTTGCGTGCGCGCGCCAAGGCGCTGGCTGCGGCATGCGCCGCGACCGCTGCGCCCACCACCGCGGCCGCGGTACCGCCGACCTTGTCGGCATTGGCTTCGATGCCGAACTGCTTGATGTCGGTCACGCGGTCGTAGAACGAGCCCTTGTCCCAGAAGCCTTCTTCCGAACAGCCGATGCAGCCGTGGCCCGACGCGATCGGGAAGGACACGCCTTCGTTCCAGCGCGTGGTCGAGCAGGCGTTGTAAGTGGTCGGGCCTTTGCAGCCCATCTTGTACAGGCAGTGCCCGCGGCGCGCGCCTTCGTCGTCCCAGGCTTCGACGAACTGGCCGGCGTCGAAATGCGGACGGCGGTAGCACTTGTCGTGGATGCGCTGACCGTAAAACATCTTCGGGCGGCCCTGGCGATCCAGCTCGGGGATGCGGTCGAAGGTCAGCATGTAGGTGACGACGCCGGTCATCACTTCCGCGATCGGCGGGCAGCCCGGCACCTTGATGATGGGCTTGTCGGTGATGACCTTGTGGATCGGCGTGGCCTGGGTCGGGTTGGGCTTGGCGGCTTGCACGCAACCCCAGGAAGCGCAGGCGCCCCAGGCGATCACGGCCTTGGCGTCCTTGGCCACTTCCTTCAGGCGCTCGACGAACGGCCGGCCGCCGTGGATGCAGAACATGCCGTCTTCATTGAGCGGCGGATTGCCTTCCACCGCGAGGATGTAATTGCCTTTGTACTTCTTGGTGATGTCGTCGAGGATGGCCTCGGCCTGGTGGCCGGCGGCGGCCATCAGGGTGTCGTCGTAATCGAGCGAGAGCATCGAGAGCACGACATCCTTGGCCAGCGGATGGGCCGAGCGGATGAAGGACTCGGAACAACAAGTGCATTCCAGGCCGTGCATCCAGAGCACCGGGGTGCGCGGCTTGTTCTCCAGCGCGTAGGCGATCTTGGGCACCGCCGCCGAGCCCAGCCCGAGCGAAGTCGCCGTCAGGCTGCAGAACTTGAGAAAGCTGCGCCGGGTGATGCCTTGGCGGCGCAGTACGTCGTAAAAGGTCTCGGTCATCTCGCGTGTCTCCTCGATACGGCGGGCATCGCCGGCCAGCCGAATGGGATGACACAGATCAAGTGTCGTGCCACCGCGGCGCAGCGTTGACTTTTTGTTGCCGGATCAAGGACTTGCACGCCGGCCCCGCGGCGCGTCGGCCGCCGCACTGGAAAGCCGGTTACCAGTCGCCGCATGCACACTGCCACCGGCTTGCCACCTGCAATGCGGTCGGGCGATGCATGCCGCACATGATCGAGCGCAAGCCGCGCCCAAACATTCCTTGCCGGCTATATAGCGCAATGCATATATTCAATGCATGGACACGACCTTCGATGCACTGAACGAATCCGCGCGCCGCACCATCGTTGCCTTGCTCGCCCAGCACGGCGAGCTTTGCGTCTGTGAACTGGTGGCCGCGCTCGACGATCTGCAACCCAAGATCTCGCGCCATCTGTCGGTGCTGCGCGATGGCGGCTGGGTGATCGCGCGGCGCGAAGGCACCTGGATGCATTACCGGCTCGCCGCCTTGCCCGATTGGGCGCAGACCGTGGTGGCCGGTCTGTGCGCAGGCGGCGTGCCGCTCGCCATCCAGACCCAATGCATGCAACGCCTGGCCGCCATGGATGCGCGGCCGGTGCGCCTCATCGACAAGGCCCAAGCATGAGCACACTCGCCGCAACCCTCACCCGCTGGCCGCGCCGCCAGCCCGCTGTGTTCCTGCTCGGCGCGGCGGTGCTGTGGTGGCTGCTGTATCAAACGCTCGCGCCGATGTCCGAAATGCTGGTGGCCTTGCTGCCGGTCGCGCGCGACAGCCACCTGGGCGGCGCACTGCAGTTCTTCTTGTACGACACGCCCAAGGTCTTGCTGCTGCTCACCGGCATCGTGTTTGCGATGGGCATCGTCAACTCGTACTTCACCCCCGAGCGCACGCGTGCCTTGCTCGCCGGGCGCACCGAAGGCGTCGCCAATGTGATGGCCGCGGGCCTGGGCGTGGTCACGCCGTTTTGCTCGTGCTCCGCGGTGCCCTTGTTCATCGGCTTCGTGCAGGCCGGCGTGCCCTTGGGCGTGACCTTCTCGTTCCTGATCGCCGCGCCGATGGTCAACGAGGTCGCGCTGACCTTGCTCTTCGGCCTGTTCGGTTGGCGCATCGCCTTGCTGTACCTCACGCTCGGACTGGCGATCGCGATCGTCGCGGGCTGGATCATCGGCCGTCTGCGCCTCGAACGGCATCTGGAAGATTGGGTGCGCACCATGCCGCGCACCTCGGCCGATTACGACGCGCAATCGATCAGCCTCGCCGAACGGCTCGACTTCGGATTCGCCGCGGTGCGCACCATCGTCGGCAAGGTCTGGCCTTACATCCTGGCCGGCATTGCAGTCGGCGCGCTGATCCACGGTTATGTGCCGGCGCAGTTCATGGCGAGCTTCATGGGCCGCGACGCATGGTGGGCGGTGCCACTGGCGGTGCTGATCGGCGTGCCGATGTACAGCAATGCAGCCGGCGTGATCCCGGTCGTCCAGGCCCTGCTCGCCAAGGGCGCAGCGCTCGGCACGGTGCTCGCCTTCATGATGAGCGTGATCGCCTTGTCGTTGCCCGAGATGATCATCCTGCGCAAGGTGCTCAAGCTGCGCCTGATCCTGGTCTTCGTCGGCGTCGTCGCCGTCGGCATTCTGTTGGTCGGCTATGTCTTCAATGCGGTGCTCTGAGCCCGCGCCCCTCCCACGAAAGGAAACACCATGGACATCAAGGTACTCGGCACCGGCTGCGCCAATTGCCGCAATACGGTCGCGCTGATCGAACAAGTCGCCGGCGAGCGCGGCGTCGCGGTGACGCTGGGCAAGGTCGAGGATCTGCAAGACATCATGCGTTACGGCGTGATGTCGACGCCGGGGGTGGTGATCGACGGCAAGGTGGTGCATGCGGGCGGAGTCCCCAGCCGCGCCAAGGTCGAACAATGGCTGGGCGCCGCCGCGGTCGATGCCGCGCCCGCGGCCAAGGGCGGATGCTGCGGCGGATCGAAGTGCTGCGGCTGACGCGCGACCGCGCGTCTAGTGCTGCACGCGCCTGACGCTCACACCGCGCTCGACGCACGGGTCGAGCGCCAGCACCCAGGCTTGCGCGTGCCCAAGCAACGCGCCTTCATCGCGCACCGCGCAGCCTTCGAGCGCGGCCACCAAGGCGCCGTGCGGATGAAAATTCCATTCGGTCGGCGCGACGATGGCGTAATCGGCGATGCGCCCATCCTCGACGCGCAGCCGATGCATGAGCACGCCGCGCGCGGTATCGACCCGCGCCAAGGCCTGATCGCCGCCGATGCAGACCGATTCGATCCAGGGATGCTGAGGCTGCGCGCCATGCAGCACATCGAGGCAGCGTTCGAGCGCGACCAGCCGCGCCGCAAGGCGCGCCGCCACATCGCCGCCGTCTTGCACCCGGTCGGCCACGCGCGCGTCGTGCGCATGCACGGTGATCGCCCCGGTCTCGGCCGGCGCGCCGCGCCAAGTGGGTGTTTGCGCAAAGGCGGCGTCGAGCCCGACCGGCAAGCCGGCTTGCAGCTCGGCGATGCCCGCATACGGCAAGGGCGCCACACCGGCCTGCATGGCGCCGCGCAATTCGACCGCCTCGAGCGCCGCGAACAAGGCCGGTGCATCGTGCGATCGGATGCGCTCCATGGCCTGACCGAGCGCCGCGCCCGCCGCGAGCGCGCCCAGGCGCGTCGAACAGGTGCGCAGCGCGGCCGCGGAGGCGACCAGCGCCGGCCGATCGGTCGGCAAGCCGAACAAGGCCGGCCAATCGATCCAGATCCGCCACAAATGCTCGAAGGCCATTTCGGCCGCGAGCGCGGCATGGGCGTCGTCGCGCTCAACCTGTGCGGCGGCGCCGATCGCCGCCGCCGCGACCCGCGCGCACAAGGCCTGAGCCCGGCCGCACAACGAGAAGAGCAAAGGCACCAAGGCCAAAGCCTCGGCCACCGGCCGCCCGATGAGCGCGCGCGCGACCTGCGGGCGCGAGGACATGACGCGCACGCGCTGCACGCGTTCGCCGTCCCAGCCGATGTCGATGTCGATGCGTCCGCTGTCGATCATGAACGCAAGCCTAGCAGCCGAAGATGCAAGAAGATGGTCATCGGGCCGACAGTAGAACGGCGCGCGATGCTTGTCGCCCCCCGAAATCGGGCGGCTGGACAGCCTGCCTGTATGCTGCGCGGCCCCATGCCGATCGAACCCTGCACCCGCCGACTTCCCGCGCGCCACGCGCGATGCCGCGCCCTCCCTTCGCGGAGCCGCGCATGAAGAAGATCGCCTGGCTGCCCGTGGGCGGACTGCTCGCCAACTCGACGATCTGGGGCTTGTCGTGGATCGCGTTCCGGGGACTGGACGGCGCGGGCGTGCATCCCTTGTGGAGCACCGCCTTCATCTACGGCGTGTCAGTCTGCCTGCTGGCCATCGCGCTGCCGCGTTCGCTCATGGAGTTGCTGCGCACGCCGGTGTTGTGGTGGCTGGTGTTCGCCTCGGGGTTCAACAACGCCTGCTTCAACACCGCGGTCGCGATCGGGGACGTGGTGCGCGTGGTGCTGCTGTTCTATCTGATGCCGATCTGGGCCTTGTTGCTGGCGCGCCCGCTGTTGAACGAGGCCGTCACCGCGCGCGCCGCCTTGCGCGTGGCGATCGGGCTGATCGGCGCGGTCCTGGTGCTGTATCGGCCCGGACATGGCGTGCCCATTCCGCACACCCTCGCCGATTGGCTGGCCTTGATCGGCGGCGCATTGTTCGCGTTCAACAACGTCATGTTGCGGCGCCTGGCGCAGACCGGCGAAGCGGCGCGTGCCATCGCGATGTTCGCGGGCGGCACGGTGATCGCGGCCGGCGTGGCCGCAGCCCTCGCGGCCGCCGGCGCCATCGCCTGGCCGGCTTATGGCGCGCCGGGCAATCTCGCGACGCTGGGCTTGTGGGCGGGCTTGTTCCTGATCGCCAACCTCGGGCTGCAGATCGGCGCGGCGCGCCTGCCGGCCAACCTCACCGCGGTGATCATGCTGACCGAAGTGCTCGTGGCCGCGGTGTCGGCCTGGCTGGCCGGGGCCGCCGAATTGCGCGCGCAAGAGCTGGTCGGCGGCGCGTTCATCCTCGCCGCACCCTGGGTCGCGCGCGAACGGACCGGGCGCCCGGCCTGAGTGCGGTCTGAGGCGCGACGCTCAGGCGCCCGCGAGCTGGATGGCCCAGAACACCAGAAAGCCGCCGAACAACACGAGGGTCGAGATCGGCCGCTCTTCGACTTCGTGCGCTTCCATCAACAGTTCTTCGGTGACGAGATAAAGCAAGGCCGCCGCGCTGAACGCGAGCGCGCCGCCGATCACCGCGTGCGAAGCGCCGGCCAGCAAGGCGCTGCCCGCCAAGGCGGCCATCAGGACGGTCGCGCCGATCGCGCCCGACAAGGCCACGATGCGCCAACCGCGCACCGCATCGGAAGTGAGCGCCAGGCCCAGAAACAGCAATTCGACCGACAGCCCGATCGCGAGGATGGGGCCGGTTTCGCCGCCGGCCGCAAAGCCCGCGCCGATGATGAAGCCGTCGACCGCGACATCGATGAAAGTGGCCACGAGCAGACCGCGCGCGAGTCCTTCGGTGCCGGTCTGCGCCCGCGCCGCGTCGGCGTGTTCGAGTTTTTCGGTCCACAACTTGAGCCCGTACATGAACAGGCTGCCGAGCGCGAAGGCGCCGATGAGCACCGGCGCGGGCGCGTGTTCGCGCCCGATCTCAGGCAACAGCTCCACGGCCAGCGCCGCCAGCACCACACCGGCGGCGAAATGCTGGATCAGGCTGCGCGCCTGACGCCCCGGATGCCAGAACGCCGCGAGCACACCGCCGGTCAGTGCGACCAGCGCAGGAACGAGCATCAGCCCGGCCGAGGAAGAGAACATGAGTTGGCGCCTAGGGAGAAAAGTGATTCAGTCGTCGTCATCGTGGCCGCGTCGGCCTTCGCGGTGATCTTCATGGCCACCTTCGCGTCCACCTTCGCGCCCACCTTCGCGCCCGCGCCCGCGGATGTCGTGTTCGTTGGCCGAGCGATGGCATTCGACGCAATCGTCCAGATTGGTGATGCCTTCTTCGTCGTGTTCTTCGCGGATCTTCGACGGCCGATGCTCATGACAGCCGTAGCAGGTATAGCTGCCGAAATCGTTGCCCTTGTGGCAGGTCGCGCATTGCACATTGTGTTCGCGGTCGAGCACGAAATAGCGCGCGTGCTCGAAGCTTGCCGGCTTCCAGGCGTCGGCGCGATGGCATTGCGCGCAGCCCGCGGCACCGATGCGCCGATGCAAAGGATCGGTCGGCGCGCGATGGCATTTTTCGCACGCGTCGCGCACCGCGGGACGCAAGAGATCGTGCGAGAAGCGCTGCCCCGCCGGCCGGAACTTGAGTACGCCGCGATGATCGCCGTGGCAGGCCAGGCAATCGCGCTCGACGAGTTGCTGATGAAAGCTCGCCTTCTTGGTGCCGCCCGCCATCGGCGCGCCGGCCACGGTGAACAAGCCGATGCGTTCGACGGTATGGCATTGGACGCAACGCTCGCTTTGCGCGGCCCGAAACGGCGCATGACAGGCGAAGCAATCGCCTTCGAGCGCGTGATGGCCGTCGATGAGCGGGCCCGGCGCCACCATCAGTTGCGGATAGGCGAAGGCCAGCGCGGCGATGGCGCACAGATTGAGCACCACGATCCACCAGCCCAGGCGCTTCATGCCCACCCCCAGAACATGAACACCGAGACGATGTGGCCGAGCGCCAGCACCGCAAACGCGAGCGCGATCGGAAAGTGCACGGCGCGCCAGCGCGCCATCAACGAAGTCGTGACGGCATCGAAGAACAAGGCGCGCTCTTGCTCGTCGCGCGCCAGGCCGCGCTCGGCGTAATGCGCGCGCGCTTCGCTCAGATGGCGGCGCGCGCGATTGAGCAGGAAGCGCCCGACCAGGCCGCTGGCGACGTTGACCACCATCGCGATCGTCGCGAGCCAGGGCAGCGCGGCCTCGAAATGCACGCCGGCATGAACCAGCACCATCAACGCGCCGATCCAGGCCAGCGCCTCGTGCCAGGCCAGCCAGGTGCGCGGATCACCCATCTGCACCTGTTTGCGCTTGCGCAGCGAGTACCCGAGCGACACCACGATGAGCAACACGCCGGGGATGCCGAGCCAGCGCCCGATCCAGGCCAGATGGAATCGGTGCAGCAGCGCATCGCCCGCGAGCACCGCCAGCAGCAGCGCGCCGAGCATCAGGACGAAGGGCAGCACCTCGCGCAGCCAGAGCGAGGGCGGCGCGGATGTCGGTGGCGTGTCGTTGGGCATGGGCGGATCAGGCGGCGAGTTCGAGCGCGGTGGCGGGCGTCGCGATGCACGGCAGGCAATGATCGGGCGGCACATCGGCGTCGGGCGCATGCGCGTAATGCACGCGGCCCGAGACCACGCGCAGCGCGCAGGTGCCGCAACTGCCGGCCCGGCAGGCAAAGTCGAGCGCGATGCCGTTGTGCTCGGCAAACGCGAGCAGATTGCCCGCGGCGGGATCCCAGTTCAGCGTGCGGCCCTGCTTGGCAAAGACCACCGGCGCGCCGGCCTGTGCACCGTCCGATGCCGGCGCGGGCGCCGCCGGCAACGACGACGGGCCGAAGGCCTCGTAATGGATGCGCGCGGCATCGACACCCCAAGCCTGCAGCGCGGGCACCAGCGTCGCGAGCAAAGGCGCCGGCCCGCAGACGTAGAACTGCATCGCCTGCAAGGGCAGGGTCTGGCGCAGCAAGGCGATGTCGAGATGGCCGGGGCTGTCGAAATCGCGCCCGATCACATCCTCGGCGCGCGGGCGGCTGTAGCGCACATGCAAGCGCAATTGCGGATGCGCCGCGGCCAACTCGGCCAGACGCGCGCGCAGCGCATGCTCGCCGCCATGGCGCACGCCGTAGAACAACCAGACCCGGCGCGCGGGCGCCTCGATCAGGACGGTCTCGAGCATCGCCAGCAACGGGGTGAGGCCGATGCCGCCTGCGATCAGCACCAGGGGCTCGGCCCCCGGCGCGAGCACGAAATGCCCGGCGGGCGCACGCGCCTCGACGCTATCGCCCACTTGCAGATGCGCATGCAGATGGTTGGAGACGACGCCGGGTTGCGGTTCGGTCACGCGCTTGATCGAGATCCGGTAATGGTCGGCCTGCCAGCGGTCCGACAAGGAATAGCAGCGCACCAGCGCCTGCGCGCGGCCCGAGGCGTCGGGCACGGTACAGCGCAGGCTCAGGTACTGGCCCGGCGCATAGCGCGGCAGCGGCGTGCCATCGGGCGCGGCGAGCTTGAACGACACCACGCTGCCGGAAGGATCGGCGTCTTCGCGCGCGATCACGCGCAGGCTGCGCCAGCCGGCCCAGGCGGGGACGACCGGATCGATCGGCGCATGGGACGCGGCGCTCGACGGCGCGACCGACACGGCATGCGCGCGCGAATGGCGCACGATAGCGAGCAAGAGCGCGATGGCGGCCTGCAGGCCGATCGCCCCGCATACCAGGAGCAACAAGGTGGTGCTGGTCATGGGGGCCAGCTTGGCACACCGAAGATGAACGCAGACTGAAGCGTCGGTGCGTCAGGGCCGAGGGCGCGACGCGCTCATGGCGTGGTCGATGACGGTTCGCCCGCTTCGCAAACCCCGGTGCCGTCGGGTTGCCAGCGATAGCGCAGCACCGGCACCGCCTCGCCGCGCGCATCGCTCATCGGCATGATCGGACCGATGTACAACCGGATCTCGCGCGGCAGCCGCATCCATTCGCCATCGGCGAACTGCGATTGGCCGGGATACGGATCGGCCGCCAGCTTGGCGAGCGCCGCGCAGGCTTGCGCGCGATCCTTGGGCGCATTGCGCAACAGCACCGTGAAGATCATGCGTTGGCCCGCGCGGTCGAGTTCGCTCGACGCCACGCGATAGCTGTGCAGGCGCTGCCCCCATTGCAGTTGAAGGGACGCGACGGGCAGCACCGGCAACAGGAACGCGGCGATCGACACCCAACGCGGCACCGCAGGCGCATCGCGCCGCGCGCCCCACACCGGCGCGAACAACAACAGCCACGCGCCATCGACGCCGAGATACAGGCTCCAGGGCAGCCATTCGAAGCGCGACCAGCGCTGATCCCACGCACCGAGGACGGCGGCGGCCAGCATGCCCAGGCCGAGCAAGGCCACCACCGCGCGCGCGCCGCGCCCGCGATGCGCGCTCCAGACCAGGGCGATCATGCCGACGAACAGTCCGGGCACATGCATGAGGCCCCAACTCATCGGCAAGGGCAGCATGTAAGTCCAGACCGTGACCCGCTCGCCCCATAGCGAGGGCAACCCGAGCGGCGGCGCCAGCAACCCGGCGGTGACGCAGACGAGCAGCGCCCAGATGACGGCACCGATGAGAGTGCCGCGGCGCGAGGGGACGGCAGTTTGGGTCATCGCAATACGCCTCGAAGCGGCGTCAATGCACGGACTGAGATTGGCGCGCCAGCGATCCGCGCGCGAGTCGCCACGACAAGGCCAGCGCCAGCGGGATCAGCAAATAGGCCAGCCACACCTGCCAATCGGCCATCAAGCCCCAGCGCGATTCGGGCAAAGCCGTCGACGACTGATGCAACCCGTGTACGTAGAACGCGTCGCTCGCCAACCAGGCCAGCAGACTGGCGACCAAGGCGCATTTGCTGGTCAGGCCCAGGCTGCGAAACGCCGGGGTTGCCACCACGCATACCGCCACCAGCGTGGGCAATCCGACGGTGATCTGATACAGCGCGAACAAGCCGACTTCGCCGAATTGCAGCGAGAGGTTGACCAAAGGAATCGAGATTGGAATCGCGGCCAAGGCCGCCGAAACCAGCAACGCAAACCCAGCTGCAGCACCCCCCAACAGCAATGCCAGCACACATTGACGCAACCAGCTCGACATCGAACCCTCACCCGGCACCGCCATCGCTGCGGTCATTGAGTCGTGATTGTGCAACAGGCACAAAGGCGTGAGCGCATCTGCGCCATCACGACGCGAAATATTCATCACCGCAATCTGAAGAGGTGGGCCTCAGCCCGCGCGAGCTTTGCTGCGCGCCTGCCAATACGCATACAGATCGGTCACGTTCAACTTCTTGGCCATCTTGTGCCGCAAGGTCTTCATCTCGGCAATGACGGCGCTGACCTCGGCCGGCTTGGGCCGCAAAGGCCGCAAGGACTTGGCCAGCACGGGAATGACCTCGCGCCGCATATAGCGCCGGCCCGACGCCAGGCCCTGCCAGATGATGAGCCCCAGCCCACCCAGGATGAACACGATGACCGAGTCGTCGGCCACGCCCGGCGCCACCGCGCGCACCGCCGAAGGACCGATGATCATCAACGCCAAGGCCGCGACGATCGCGAGCCCGGTTTCCTTGTCGATGTGGGTCGATGCAAAGCGCTGCTCGACCTTGGGCGACAACAGCAGGAAGGGGCTGCGGATCAAGGCATGGCGTTCTTCGGGCGTGAGCGAAGCCGGCGCGGTGCGCACCCGGTCTTCGAGCACCAGGCGGTCGTGCCAGGCCTGCTCCATGTTCGGATAGGTCTCGCGCTTGAGGTCGGGCAAGGGCAGCAGCTTCTTGGACACCGAGGCGTAATGCGTGGGCTCGGCCTGGAACGAGGTGCCGCAC
This sequence comes from uncultured Burkholderiaceae bacterium, assembly GCA_964448945.1. Taxonomy (GTDB): domain Bacteria; phylum Pseudomonadota; class Gammaproteobacteria; order Burkholderiales; family Burkholderiaceae_E; genus CAXBRX01. Next base: position 10,755 of record CAYUYC010000011.1, on the reverse strand, counting down.
GCCTTGCAGGTGCGCTCGAAGCCGACCAGTTCACCATCGCCCGAGGTGATGTAGTAGACATGGCTGGCCGAGCCGACGCGCGTGAGTTCGCACGGCGTGGCGACCCGGCAGATCGGACAAAAGTCCGCGACATAGCCGACCCGGCGACGAACGAGTTTCTTGCCCCAAACGATGAACATGACGGCTCCAAGGATGGAGCGCAACATCATTGGGCCTGCGCCGGCAAATACCTTGACCGGCTTCAACTCACCGAAAGACTTTGAACGGCGCGGCCGTAAACGTGACGATTGCCACGGGTTTTACGCACGCGGGCCGCGTGACGACATTCAACTTGTGGTGAACGAAAAGTAGATGGTGTGTGTCTTGCGATCGACGGCCACGAAACCGCTCTGGCCGGGTCTGGGTGCGACGGGCGCGTAGAACTCCAACGCTTCGAACGCCGACGGCAGCGGCCACCACTCGGGCCGCGCGGGCGGCTGCTCGTAGGCCACGGCTTGGACCGGACCTTTCCAGTGCTCGGCCCACCGCGGCAGATCGGCGGGTGCGACCCGGATGGCGCCGTAAAAGACGTAGTCCGTCGGCCCCAACCCGCCACCGCTGCCGAGCGCCACCTGCACCGCTTGCGCGCGGCGCACCGCGGTCGGCGCCGACGCGCCGCCGGTCAGCAGATCCGTTGCCGCCTGCGCCGAGATTGCGACTTGGCGATCCGCCACTCCAGCCGATGTGCCCGCATCGTCGGAACAAGCGCACAAGGCGAACACCAACGACCAGACCGCCAAGCATGCCCACCGCATCGCCGCGCCCCTCATTCCAATGCATCGAGCAGCGAGCGCACTTGCGCTGCCGCGGTCGAGTCCTTGGGCAATCGCCGTTGCAGCGCTTTCAACTCGCGCGCGATCGAGCCGCATTTGAGTTCACCCATCTGTTGATTGATCTCTTGGTCGCGTGCCGATTGGTTGCCGCCGAACTCGCCGGCCAGATGCACGCAGGTTTGCGCGCGCTCGATCAGCGCCGCGGTGGCTTGGTCGGGACTGGCTGCGGGCGAGGCGTTGGCGGATGTGATCAGCCAGATGAGAGCGAAGGCGAGGTGGCGCACAACGGAGCTAGGTAGGGTTTGAGGACACCGGATTCTTGCACGAGAGAATCCCCGCACTATCGATGGAACAGGTTTGACGACAAGCCAGCGATTGGTCAACTGCCCGCCGGCATGTGAAGCCGTATGTCGATTTGAATCAGCTCGCCCTGCTTCGGCATTGGGTGAGCCGGCGCAGTAAGGAAACTCTGCCGGTGCGGATAGATGGCCATGATGATGAAGTCCTGACCGCCGCGCAGCGTTGTGTAGTGGAGCAACTCCGATCCGTTTGGCAGCTCTCGCCAAGTATTCGGCCCGGATTGAATCTCACCGACGCAGTGAAACGTCACGCGGCAATCCGACCCAGCCTGTGTACGGTCATAGGCGTACAGGTCAGTGGGATGATCGAGATCGATACCAACGCGTTGGAGTTGGTCGACGAGTTCTGGTGGCAGCACAAGTCGCCAGTGCTTGCGCCACTCCGAACACGCGGCGCACTCGCACGCATAAGCGGGAGTTCCTGGCTGGTTCTGAATGGTGCGCGTTGCCTCCAAGTGGACGGCAATGCGCCAATCACAGAGCGGAATGGTTGGTCGTCGTCGCATGTTGCTACTGCACCTCATGCCGGTACTCGAACGTATTCATGAACGGCGCCGTCAAAGGCGGCGGCGTCTTAGGTTCCACCCTGGGCCGAAACATATTGCGCGCAACTGCTTACAGGAAGGCCACCCGCATACAACTCAACAGCCCGCCAACCCACAACATGCCATAGGCAGCCTCGCGACGAACCAGAGATATGACGGCGACGATGAGTGGAATCTCGTGGTCATCGCGCCGCGCTGATGACGGGTGTCAGCTTTGATTTCTCGACGCCTGAAACCGTCGCTGAAATCGTCTTCCGCGTCTTTGCCGGCACCGTCGCCTCCAATGACATCGAACCCAACTGAATGGTGAGGTCGACCTCCACCGCATTGCCGTTTTGCAGCTCGATCGCCACGGTGTTCTCAAAATCGGGGTCGTAGTCTTTAGGAACCGAGACCGACACGATCTTGAGGTTCTGCATCAGCTTGCGCGTGCGCTGCCGGTCTTGCTCGGCCTGAAATTTGTTGTGCAGCTCGAGCAGCTTTTCCGATGCCCACGAAGAGCGGGGATCGGTGAGGAATTCGTCGATGCGCTCCCGGGTCGGCAAGGCCTTGCCGGCCAGCAGATCGTTCAGCCGATCCAACCAGGCTTGTTCGACTTCCTGGACATCGATGGCGCGGATCGATATCTCGTCCTGATTCGCCGGGAACTCGCCCCACACGTCCTTGGATTTGAACGTCTCTCCGGGCTTCAGGATCAGCGTCTTCTCGATCTTCATCGGCAGCGTGATGTTCTCTTTTTCCCGGACGTTCTCGGTGCTGGAGCGCCCGCCGAACAAGGCCTGCCAGAAGCCGCCGGAGAGCGTCTTGACCTCCCACGATGTGCTCTTGGCCAGGCCTTCCACGCGCAGCCGGATGGCGAGCGGTTTGTCGGCGTTGTTGCGCACCTCATAGACGAGGTCATAGATGTCGATGGTCTCGTTGTAGCCCTCGCGCGTCGTGGTGTAGTCGTTGTAGCGCGTGACCGGCTCGCCGCCGACATAGAACAAGGTTTCGGAGACGGTCTTGGTGTTGGACACGCTGGGGACGTAGCGCTCCTTTTGTTGTGCCTTGACGAAGGCCTTGCGGAAGGTGATGCCGTACTTCGCCTGCAGCGACTCGAAGTACGCCTTGCGCACGTCCGAGAAGTCTTCCACCTTGATCAGACGATCGGGCTTGCCCTTGGAGGTGTTGAAGATGTAGCCGCGCTCCACATCCACCGCGATCTGCCCCCAGGGATCGAGCGACCCGCAAGGCATGGGAATGAAGTCGCTTTGACCGACCTTGAATACATAGGGCCGCGTTGCCCAATGATTGCTGCTGGCGCAGCCCTCGATCTTGGTGTTGCCGTCGGCCGCATAACGGAACCCGATCGTCATCCCGACGTTGCGGCCGAGTATCCAGCTGCCGAAGGTGATGGGGAAATGGTGGGTCGACGAAGAAGCAAAGCGCTCGAAGCTTGCGGAATCGCCGTCGCCGCTGCCGAACATCGAGATCGCACCGTCCTTGCCGCCGATGAATCCGCCCACCAAGGGGTTGAAGTCCCAGAAGGCGCCGCGATCGGAGATTGATCTGCCCCGGGTCGGCCCTTGGTCCACGCCGCGCACGGTGCTGCCGACATTCTTTTGATATTTGCGGCCGTCGCGGAAGTACCAACGCACCGCCCGGATGCTCTCTTTGTCGTAGAACTGATCGGCGCGGCCATTCGTCGTCGCGAAGACGTCCACGTATTGCTGCGTGACCGCGTTGATCGCGAGCAACTGATAACTGGCGCGGTCGCCCAGCAGGTTCTCGAGGTTGACGACCGCGATCTCGGAGAAATCGGCGCTACTGAAGACGGATAGATACGTCCGGTTGTCCCAGCCGAAGTTCTTGTAGGCCGCGAGGAGTTCTCCATCGGCGGAAAACGAAATGCCACGGCCGGCATAACCGAAGGTGGTACCGCTGACCCCGAAGAAAGTCTTGTTGTAGTTCTGGTAGTAGTAGTCGTTGCCGCCGCGAACCTCGAATGGAAGGTCCGTCAGCGTCACCTTCCCCGAGTCGACCGAGACCACGGCCCAGGTCTTTTCCTTGTAGCCGCCGTCGTACTTCAACACCACCTGCAGCTTCTTCGGGTTGCAGACCAGGCCCACCACCTTGGCCGTGGCGGGTACGGCGTACCGCGGGCTGTCGGTGATCGGATCGACCAGGCGCAACTGCCCGGAGGTGGCGTTGGCCAATGTCCCATCGGACAAGAAGCAGGCCAGCGGCAGCACCGGCGCGGAGTCCGCCGCCTGCGCGATGGCCGGCAGCCCGATCAGCAACGCGAGTGCACATCCGCCCACGACCCTGATGCGTTGAAGCTCCCGAATGCTGACGCGCGGCATGTTGTTCTTTCTTCAAGACGATCGGTTCCGAATGGTTCTCAAACCATCGGATGAAGGGAATGCGCTTGCGCAACTTATTCGGCTGCGCGCTTGCCGAGGCGCGCTATTGCTGCGCCTTGGCAAAGAAGCGCGCCGCTTCGCTGGCAAACGCCACCTTCTTCGCAAAGTAGGCGACGCTCACGAGGTGCAAGGCGTCTTTGACCGGGTTGTCCTCGGTGTAGGCGGAAGCGAGAAAGCGCGCGTATTCGGCCTTGTTGCGCAGGCATGCGTGAATTGCTTGTACGTAATGCTCGTGGGCGATGGGCGTCTCGGCGGCGATCAACATGTCTTCGATCTCCGGAAGAAAGCTGCCATTCATGTTGTACAAGAGCTGAGCAAACCCGCCTTGGCGCACGTGATACTCAAAGAGGGCACCAAGAAGCAAGTGCAGGCGAAGTGGATCGCTTGAGGCAAGCGACGCGAGATCCGCTTGACGAGCCTGTGCGAGCAGTTCGACCAGCAGTGCTGTGGGTTGGGTTGATTGAAGAGACACTTCGGCCACCGTTGAAGAATCTGCGGCGAACTAGCCGCCCGTCTGCGCACTACGTCACTTCCACAATGCGCAGCACCTCCGCTAACTCATCTGGTGTGAAGTGCTGTTGATACTGGCCACTGCGGTTATAGACGATCAGCATCGTGGAGTCGATGTCGACCACCGATGTATCCCCATCGGCGTGCCTTGCGCGAACCACCAAGGCGGGCACATAGCTCACAAAACTCGAAGACCAACCGGTCTCGTGCCGAGAGAACCAATCAGATAGCGCATGCACTTGACTGGGTGTGAGTTCTCTTGCTTGGAGTAAGCGCCCCGCACCGTACTGCTCTAGCGTGGCCGAACTGACTTGAGACAACGCCAATTTGCAGCCCGCCAGGGACAGCAGCAAGAGAACACTTAAGGCGATCGTGCGTGCGAATGAGGCTCTCATGACGACTACCTGTTCAAGGTTTCAGGTGCAGAGTCGGCTTCCTGGCGTAGCGTTCCAGCGGAGAAGCCAGTCCTCGATCGGGCGAAATACTACCTGGGTAACCCTTGGGCGGGCACCCAGGCCGTGCGCAGCCGATCACTGCGCCGGTGCTTCGCCGCGATACGAATGGGATCCCCGCGTGCGGCTCCTATCTTGGCCCGCGTCACTTCTCACGACGCCACAAGGCCGGTCGCAGAGAGGCAGTCTGTTCCACTATGCGTGCGCGCAGCTTGCAGCAGTCCGTTGTTCGGCAGGATGAAGGCGTGCTTCGCCACCGGTACGCCTTAATGCACCACGCAGTGCTTCATGCACGCGCGATCACTTCATCCCTTGACACTCAGGGGAAGTCCTTGCATAGGGGTTAGAGAGCTGGCTTGGCATGTGGCAAGACCTCTTTGTTGAGTGCCTCCGCGTAGCGCTGCAGCTCGAGCTGGAGTTCTTTCAAAGTTGAGGCACGCGGGAAAACTGGATTCTCCGTCCAACCTTCCACAGAACCATCAGCGCGGTAGAACACTTCGTAGATGGCGAGTTCTCCATCTTTGACCATGACTCGATAGTTCCAGGTCACTGAAACTCCTTAGCTTGACGAGCGATAAACAGAACTCGAAAGCACCCAGACGTATCTTGGCTTGCAACGCTGCAAGCGAAACGCTGTTACCTCGCCGCTTGATTTGCGTGCTTGAGACTCTGGCACTGACCAGATTCCCGTTGCCTGGTGCCGTTGAGCGCCCTAACGTTGAAGATAACCGACACCGGAGCGCCAGCGGAGGGAACCCAAACTGCCCAGCAGTTTTGGTGTCCGGTTGACGGAGTCCATATATGACCTGCTAGGTGCCGATGCTCACGCCTCGCGACTGCAGGAATGCCGCGACTTTCTTCTTGTGCATGAATCCGTCAAACCTGGCGCCAGTCATGCCATCGTTGAAGGAAAACCCCATCTTTGTGGGCGTGATGGCCAGCGTTGGTGTGAGTGCGTACTTAACAAGCTTCTCCGTTCCGAACAGTGCTCGACGATCACGTTGGTTCAAGTCATTGAGATCAGGATCTGACAAGAACGCAGGCCCTGTTTTGCCCGAGCTTGCTCGACCAATAAGCGTTGCCACTAAACCGCCTAGGATGCCGAATAGTGCCGACGCCGGTCCAGGGCTGACCGTTTCTTTGAGGACAAAGATCGCCCCCTCAGTTAAGAGGAGCTTGCCGGGGCATTTCGTGCCTCTGGTTGCAATCATTCCATTTGTTATCAAGTGCATAAGAGAGCTTCTCAGATTGTGAGTTTGGAGCGGCGACCGAAGATACCTAACGTTTGAATTCACCGGACTGGCGCGGCTTGCCGCGACAGTCCGGTGGAATGAATTGTTGGGCCTCGATTCAGTACACATAGATTGCGGCCGGAACCCCGCGGAACAGGATGACCCACTGGTTTCGCCCGCTGTCCTTTTCATAGCCAGTGAGAAACGGGGGAGCAGCTACGCCAAATAGGCGCTGAAGGTTGGGTATTGCGAAACGTGCATCTTCAGCAGATTCCGTAAAACCTTCCGAGACGGCAAAGTTACGTAGATCACGTTCAGTGCCCTTCAGGAGCCAGTAGTGGGACCAATGAAGAAAATTGTCTGTTAGTTCGTTCTCGTATCCCATTGCCGTGATGCTACTGGGGAGCGAATGGCCCATGATCTCTGCGAAGGCGGCGTCAGGCGCTGAGCGCCTTGCGGAGTCCTTGTAAAAGGAAAAGGCGAACAGCGACATTGCCAGCACAACAGGTATCGCCCAAAGTTTCCGGAGTCTCATGTTCGCGAGGCCCAACGTTCGAGGTGAGCCGCAAAGTGCAGCTTGCTGCACTTTGTCGGTTCGACCGAGGGGTTAGGCAACATTCGCACCGATGGTGAGGCGAAGTGCCCTTAGATGAATATCGTGGGATCGGTTGCGTGCGCGGGGGAACCTTGTGCCAAGTACTTGTAGCCAAACAAGGCCGTGGTGACAACGATTGGTTCTTGCCAAAGCACAGGTATGGGCTCCCAACTCACCGCATGAGCCCGCAGCTGTTGAATTCCAACCATGCTGCAGCGAACCAGGCCGCGATTGATGAAGCGCTCTCTGAACTCAAGCGACTGAACCAGTGCCAAGAAGAGTGCCTTGAGTGCATGGAGTGTGGTGAGAAGCGTTGCTTGATTGGCGTTCTGAAAGCGAGAGTGCTTCACCGCGTTGTAAGACGTCCACCAGCGTGGTTGACCTTGCGGGTTTCGCCAGACGTACCAGGGAAACGAAGATTCACCGCGCGGCAGATACCAAACAGGTTTGGCATAGAAAGTATCTGGGCGGAATACGTTGCGTAGATGACCGATGTTCAGGTATGGCGGGGCATCTGAGTACCGCATCGCACGAATGTTTGCGATGTTGTGCACGCCGTCGTAGCGCGCGTTGTCCATCGTCGACTTCAGAACTGTTTCCAGGAGGCTGCATGCGTCCAATAGGATTGAGGCAAGGATCGGGGAGTGGACACGGTTGTGCTCTGGTGCAATCGGCACGACTCGAATGAAGGCTTCGAAGCGGCGCTCCAGATCAAGGAAGCTCTCTATTGCGGTATCTGCGTCAGAGGTTGCCATATGCTGCCTAACGTGATTTAAACCGCAAAACCGCGGAATAACATGGCCACGTGCGGAATAACATGCCCTAGCCATTCCCCGAATTCCCGCACCAACCCTCACCCGCCGCGCTATATACTGTACAAATACACAGCCATAACAGCATCGACAAAGTCGGCATCGAGCAGCAAGGCTAAGCCCCGCGTGTCGCGCCGTCCATCCCTTGTACTTGATCTCGAACACGTCATCGCATCGCCCGCCGGGCATTGCCGTCGAGTCGCCCATGTCTGCCACCCGTTTCATCGCTCACCTCGATATGGACGCCTTCTACGCGTCGGTCGAGCTGCTGCGCTACCCGGATCTCGCCGGGCAGCCGGTGGTCATCGGCGGCGGGCGGCGGCATCAGCCGCAAAGCGCGATCGATCCGGTGACAGGCGCGGTGACGCGCCGCTACGCCACCTTGCGCGGCTACACCGGGCGCGGGGTGATCACCACGGCCACCTATGCGGCGCGCGCGCTGGGCGTGCATTCGGGCATGGGTTTGATGAAGGCGGCGGCGCTCGCGCCCGATGCGGTGCTGTTGCCGACAGACTTTGACGAATACCGCAAATACTCGCGCCTGTTCAAGCAGGCGGTGCGCGCGATCGCGCCCTTGCTCGAAGACCGCGGTATCGACGAGATCTATCTCGATCTGAGCGCGCTGGTGCTGGCGCGCGCACGCGCCGAAGGCGTCGATGCTTGGGAGGCCGCGCGCAGTCTGGCGGCCGAACTCAAACGCGCGGTACGCGATGCCACGGGCTTGAGTTGCTCGATCGGCGTCACGCCCAACAAGCTGTTGTCCAAGATCGCGTCCGACCTCGACAAGCCCGATGGCCTGACGCTGGTCCGCGAGGAAGACATCGCGACGCGCATCTGGCCCTTGGCGGCGCGCAAGATCAACGGCATCGGCCCCAAGGCGAGCGCGCGGCTCGACGCGCTGGGCATCCATACCATCGGCGACTTGGCGCAGGCCGAGCCGGCGTTCTTGATCGAGCACTTCGGCAAAAGCACGGGGGCGTGGATGCACGATGCGGCGCACGGCCGCGACGCGCGCGCGGTGGTGACGTACAGCGAGCCGCAATCGATCAGCCGCGAGACGACCTTCGAGCGTGACCTGCATGCGGTGCGCGACCGCGAGACCTTGTCGGCGATCTTCACCGACTTGTGCGTGCGCGTGAGCGAGGATCTGCGGCGCAAAGGCTATGTAGGCAAGACCATCGGTCTGAAGCTGCGCTACGACAACTTCAAGACCGTGACGCGCGATCAGACGATCGATGTGCCGACGCAGGATGCGCAGACCATCCGGCGCGCGGCGGGCGCCTGCCTCAAGCGCGTGGCGCTCGATCGGCGCATCCGGCTATTGGGCGTGCGGGTGGGCAATCTGAGTCCAGCCGGTGCCGAGCCTGCGCCCGCGCCGGCCACGCCGCCGCCCAACCCCACGCCGTCCTTGTTCGACTAAGGACCTAAGGCTTCTTGCAGACCGGCGCGGCATTGCTCGCGCGGTATTCGCGTTCGAGCCGATCGGCGAGGGCAGCTTCTTCGGTGCTCAAGGCCTGGTACCCGCGGCCGTAGGGCCAGCCGTAGCCCCAGCGATACCAGGTCAGGAAGTACGGCCCGCCGCCGGCGCGGACCCCGACGTACATGGTGTCGGCCAGGGCGGGGTCGCCGGTCTTGTCCTGCACACAGGCCTTGAGCCGCTGGTCGGCTTGTTCGCGCGCCTGCGCGGTGCCGCCGCGCCAATAGGCGATGTCGTGTTCGAGGCAGCAACTGCACCAATCGGCATTGCCGATCGGGGCGCGGTCGGGAAACAGGCTGCACCCGTCGCTGGTGAAAGGGGCGAGCGTGGGCGCGGGGGCCGGCGTCGGCGGTACGGGCGTGTCGGGCGCGGCGATCTGCGCGATCGCGCCGCCCATCGCCAGCAGCGCGAAAGCGCCGGCAGTCAGTACCCGGCGATGGCGGGCCATCCAATTCAACATCGCGTGTTGCATCACGACTCCCTCGATTTGACGATGCCGGGCGCGATTGTTTCATGCCCGCAAATGCCGCGTGTCATCAATCGGTCATGGCGCATGCGTCCAATGCGCGCGGCACGAATTTCTTTTCACTACAGGACCATGATGAAACACGCATTTCAGTACTGCGCCTTGGCCGGCGCGCTCGCGCTCGTCGGCTGCTCGGGCAATGACGATCCGAGCATCAACGCGACCTTCCTGGACGCGGCAGTGTCCGGACTCACGGTGACGGTCGGCAATGCGCAGACCAGCACCGATGACCAAGGCCAATTTGCCTGCAAGAGCGGACAGACCGTGCGCTTTGCGCTGGGCGGCATTGCACTGGGCAGCGCCAAGTGCGCGGCCGTCATCACGCCGCTCGATCTGGTCGGCACCGAAGACGCAAGCGATGTGCGCGTCGTCAATCGCCTGCTCACGCTGCAAGCGCTGGATGCGGATGCCGATCCGTCCAACGGCATCGCTTTGCGCAATGACGTGGTGGCGGCACTCGCGGGCAAGTCGCTCGACTTCGATCTGGACGCCGACGCGTTCAATGCGGCGTTGACTGCGCTGCTGCCCGCGATCGCCGATGCCGACGGCGCGTCCTACGCCGCGCGCACCATCGACGCGCGCCGCCGCAAGCTGGCCTGCGAGCATTTCGAAGACACGCTCGCGCGCGAGCTTGCGCGCGGTGAAACCAGCGTCGTGACGCAGGCAAGCGCCGGCGGCGCAGTCCGGCTCACCAAGTACATCGTGCAGGCGGCCCCGTCGCAGTACGTGCCGTACGAAGGCAGCAACACGCACGTGGCGGCGGATTTTCCGCGGGGCTTTTATCCGGCCGCGGGGTCGGGGCTGGCCTTCAAGGGCAAGACCGCCGACGGCACGCTGGAGTTCATCGGCATCACGGACCGTGGCCCCAATGGCGATGGACCGACCGCGCCGACGCCCGCCGACACCACCAAGACCGCCGCGTCCAAGGTGTTCCCGGCGCCGAGTTTCCATCCGTCGCTCGGCCTGTTCAGCGTCGGGCGCCACGGTGCGGTACTGCAATCGCTCACGCCCTTGGCGGTGAGCGATACGGTGT
>CAYUYC010000010.1:0-25974 GCA_964448945.1 uncultured Burkholderiaceae bacterium | reverse complement strand
ATTCATGGTGAGGAAGGCTGCGCGTGCGGTCGGGATCACGCGCGCGACGCCGGCCGCTTCGAGTTCCACCAGGCGCGAGGTCGCGATCGCCTCGATCTCCGGGATCACCAGATGCGGCTTTTCTTTGCGAATCAGCGCCTCGATCGCGTCGCCATCGGTCATCGGCAACACATAGGCGCGATGCGCGACTTGCTGGCCCGGCGCGTGTTCGTAGCGATCGACTGCGATCACTTCGACGCCCAGGCGCTGAAAGGCGAGGATGACTTCTTTACCGAGTTCGCCTGCGCCGAGCAGCATGACGCGAGTGGCATGGGGACTGAGCGGGGTACCGAGGGTGACTGACATGCGGCGATGGGAGAGATGGGATGAAGATCAGGCCGAACATGCTAGCACCGTGCAATCGCAATGCCGAAGCCGGACTGCACAAGCAACACCAAGGTGCCAACGGTCCTTGCGATCGTTCATGCGCTGCGGTGTCGGACGCGGGCCTACTGTACGCACTGAACTCGGACTGGCACTGAGTCATTCGTACTAGTTTTGCCGCCCAACATCGCACCGCGCATGAAAGCGGCGGCTAGGATTGCGCGCGCGCCGACCTCGGCCGACGCTGTTCTACAACCAATCCGGAGATTTCATGCGCAAGCTGTTCTACGCCTTCGTTGCGATCGGCCTCGGGGGATGGCTCAACGGCGCTGCCGCCACGCCTGCCACGTCCTGCGGCACCTTCAGCGACAAGGAAACCGAAAACCTGCTGGTCTTCCAGGCCGATGGCTCGGCGCGCGAGTACGCCAAGAACGGCACCGTGCAGGCCGTCATGTACCACTACAAACAGGACGCGAAGCTCTTTTTGCGCAACGTCGAGAACGGATACACCAAGCAATTGCAGATGTCCGACGACGGCACCGAGCTCAAGGAAGTGGGGAACAAATGGGGCAGCACGGTCTATGCGCGCCAGGAGTCCTATACCTGTGCACCGGTGAGCGCCCAACAATATCTGGGACGCGCGGCATGCGACTACGGCAAGGAAGCCAAGTGCTGTGCCGATGGTGATACCGGGGCTTGCGTCAAAGCGGCGGCCGATACCGACAATGTGTCCGAGCTCAAGCGATGGTGCGAGACCCGCGCCGACGCGTGCATCGATCTGATCGGTGCCTACGAGAAGCAGGCGAATCCACGCTCGGGGGCAACCTTCAGCATGTATGCCGAGAAGAAGCCGTTGCCGCAGGAGCAATTGAACGAAGCGGCGCAGATGTGCCAGCGCCATCGATCGCCCGACTTGTGCAACAAGGCGCTTGAGCAGATCTGGCGCGGCCAGCAATTCGAACTCGGCCGCGAGATGCTGAGCGCCATGTGCGATGCGCACCTGGACGACAAGGCCTGCGAGCGCTTCGATGTCCTGGATCAGATCGAATTTCCGGCCCAATTGCCGGCCAGCACCGGCCTGCCTTGCGGCGAGTACTTCAGCACCGTGTCGTCGCTGACCGGCGATCTGAAGTTCGGCGACCGAGGCATGGTCAAGTTCGGCTTCGGCATCAGCGCCCGTGCGCGGCTGGAAGACGGACTGATCAAGATCCGTCATGACAAAGGCGGCGATTTCGTCTTTGCGCGCCTGAACGACGATCAGTTGATCGGTCTGGACACCTGGAACCAGTACGAGCTCTACCAGCGCGACGCCAAACCCAGGAAGGCTTGCGCCGCGCCCATCGTCTACAAGGAAGTGCCGCTGTCCGACACCTGCGGTCTGGACAAGGACCCGGCGCAATGCTGCAAGGCCGGCGACACGCAAGGCTGCAATCGCCTTGCCAACATGGCCGCGATGGGCGGCAACTGGAAGGGCGCTGCGCAGATGTACGCCAAGGTGTGTGCCAAGGGTGTGCGTGTGGGCTGCGAGAACTGGGCCTACACCATCAGCAAGACCGGCGACAGCAAAGGCGTGCAAAAGGGCATGAAGCAGCTTTGCAGTGCCGACAAACGACACGTCACCTGCGACGTGCTTGAAACCACCAACTTCGGCATGTTCATGATGAGCTACGAGTTGGAGAAGATGTCGAAGTAATTGAGCGATACCCACAAGCGCTATCCGACGCGACGCCAGGCGTTGATCTTCAACGCCAAGGCGTTCTTGCTGCGCTGGCAGCGGACCCTCGCGAATCTCGGGCGGCCGGTACCGCGCCATGCGCCGCAGCCGTTGACGCCGCCCGGCGCGCGCGTGGTCGGCGAAGCGGTCTCCGCGCTGTGGTCCGACGGCACGCCGGCCGAACGCGCGCTGCAGCTCGGCAAGGTCGAGAACCTGCGGCGCGCGGCGCGGCATCTCGACGGACTCGATCTCGCGGCCGGCGCGATGCTGAGCTTCTGGCGCCAGGTTGGCCGGCCGACGCGCCGCAACGGCTTTGCTCCGGGGCGCGAACTGCGCCAGGGTTGCGTCATCCCGAGCATCGGCGGCGGACTTTGCCAGCTCAGCAACGGCATCTACCAAGCCGCGTTGCAGGCCGGACTCGACATCGTCGAACGGCATCCGCATACCCAGATCGTTCCGGGCTCGCACGCGGCGCTCGGCCAGGACGCGACGGTGTTCTGGAATTACATCGATCTGCGCCTCGCCGCGCCGTTTGCCTGGCGGCTCGAGGTCCGGATGAATGCGCACGAACTGCGCGTGACGATACTTCGACTCGACGATGCGCCGGTGCCGGCGCCGCAACGCAAGATCGCCATCCAAGCCATTCGCGCGTCGCACCAGGAAGCCCAGGGCAGTTGCGACTGCTGCGGTCAAAGCGCGTGCTATCTCAACATCGAGGCATCGCATCCGACGATGCCGCCCAAGCGCAGCGCCTACCTGGTCGACGTGGTCTGGCCCGAATTCGAGGCCTGGGTGAGGGCGCAGGACCGCAGCCAGGCGACGTTGCTGCAAAGCTGGGACGGCGCGCGCTGGGGACACGCCAACTACGCCTGGCCACGCGAAGGCTGGGCATCGCGCCGCAGCTTTGCGTGGCTGGCCATGGCACGCGCGATGACGATGCGCATGCTGGCGCAACAAGGTGCACGGCGCCAACGCGCCACGCTGCGCTTCGAAGCCGCCCTGGCCAAGGCGCAGGCGCGCCATCTCGATCCCGGCATCACCCACCTGGTCGTCGCGCAACCCTTGTTGCCGCATTTGCAGCGTCTGGGCGTACTCGGCGGGCGGCGGGTCGACGTGCTGATGGTGCGTTCGCCATTGGCTGCGTTGCAGGCCGATCTCGATGCGGCCCATCGCGCGCATCCGCAAAGCCGCACCCTCGGCGATTTTCGGGCCGACGCCCGGATCGTTGCGCGCGAAGCGCAGGCGCTCGCGATCGCGCAACGGGGCATCACCCCGCATCGGCGCATTGCCGAACAACTCGGTGCTTCGGCATCGTTGGTGGATTGGGCCGCACCTGCCCACGCACTGCCGCCGCGCGAGCGGGCGGCTTCGGCGCCGGTGAAGATCGCCTTCCTCGGGCCCACCGCGGGCCGGCGCGGCGCATGGGAAGCGCGCGCGGCGTTTGCCGCGCTCATCGCCGACCCGGCGCTCGCGTCGCGGGTGCAATTGATCGTGGTCGGATCGGCGCTGGAAGATGAGCGGTTCTGGAGCGCAATGCCCATCGAATGGCGCGCCGCCGGTGCCTCGGCGTTCGCGGATGTCGACATCCTGGTGACGCCCGCCTGGATCGATCACGCACCGCGCCGCGCGCTGCAGTTTCTGGCCGCCGGGCGACGCGTGCTGGCGAGCACCGCTGCCGGCTTGCCCGCACATCCGTACCTCGTCAGTGTGCCTCCGGGCGATGCGGCAGCGCTCGGCGTTGCGTTGCGGACCGTGGTCGCAGCCGAATCGGCAAACGCGGCCTCCGATTAAGGGATGGCGGTGGCGGACGCACCAGCGCGGGTCCGGCGGCGGGCGACTGGGCGTTGCGTCGTCTCCAGGGCCGACACCTGTTGCAACTGCGTGTTTTCGGGCTGGAGCAGGTGATCGGCAGGTCGATCCCAAGCTGAATCCGGCTTCGTTGTTCCAGGTGCAGCACATGCGCGGCGGCGACTGAACCGGCGGCCGATCGCGGCGCCGCGCCCGGGGTGGCGCGGCGCTCTGCAGAATCGATCAGGCCTTGAGTTCTTCGGTGCTGATCGGCAGACGACGTATGCGTTTGCCGGTCGCAGCGGCGATCGCGTTGGCTACTGCCGGCGCCACGGGGGGTACGCCAGGTTCGCCGATGCCGGTCGGCTTTTCGTTCGAGGCCAGGATGTGTACCTCGACTCTGGGCATCTCGTTGATGCGTATCGGCGCGTAATCGTTGAAGTTCGATTGCTCGACGACCCCGTCCTGGAGCGTGATCGCGCCGTGCAGCGCGGCCGATAACGCGAAGCCTACCGAGCCTTCCACTTGCGAGCGCACGTTGTCGGGGTTGACGGCAATGCCGCAATCGACCGCGCAGACGACACGATCGACCTTGAAGCTGCCGTTGGGCTGGACGGTCACCTCCGCGACGTGGGCAACGTAGGAACCGAAGGACTCGTGGACCGCTACGCCGCGACCGCGCCGACTGCCCGCTGCCCCCGCAGCGAGTGGTGTGCCCCAGCCGGCCTTCTCGGCGGCGAGTTTGAGCACAGCGGCATGCCGCGGATGCTTGGTGAGCAGGGCAAGCCGGTAGGCGACCGGATCCTGGCCCGCAGCCGCCGCGATTTCATCGAGGAAGGCCTCGGTCGAGTAGGCGGTATGGGTCGAACCGACCGAGCGCCACCAATGCACGGGCACGGCGATGTCCGTCGGCGTGTGAAGATCGACCAGCAGGTTGGGAACGGCATAAGGCAGATTGGCCGCGCCTTCGACCGATACCGGGTCGATGCCGTCTTTGAGCATCCCGGCAAAGGGCGAGTCCGCGAGGATCGATTGCCCCACCAGACGATGCCGCCACCCGACCAGCCGCCCTTGTGCATCCAGGGCCGCCTCGAGCGCATGGTGGAATGCCGGACGGTAATAGCCGCCCTTGGTGTCATCCTCGCGCAGCCAGACCAATTTGATCGGCGCGCGGCCGTTGATGGCGCGGGCGATGTTGACCGCTTCCAGCATGTAGTCCGAGTCCTTGCTGGCGCGCCGACCGAAACTGCCGCCGGCATACAGCATGTGGATCGTCACCTGCTCGGGTTTCAGACCGAGCAATTGCGCGATGTTGGCCTGATCGACGGTCTGGAATTGTTCGCCGTTCCAGATTTCGCAACCATCCTTGGCGAGACGCACCACGCAATTCATCGGTTCCATCGCCGCGTGGGCGAGGTAGGGCAGGTCATAGGCGGCGCGCAGCACGCGCACCGGCTGGGCAAACGCGCCATCGGGGTCGCCGTCCTTGCGCACGATGGTGCCCGGCGTTTTGGCGAGCTCGTGATACCGCTCGAAGATCTGCTGGGTGCCCAGTTTGAAGGCAGCGGACTCGTCCCATTCCACCTGCAGCGCGTCGCGCCCTTTCTTGGCGCTCCAGGTGTCCTTGGCCAGCACCGCCACCCCGGTCGGAATGGCCAGCACTTCGACCACGCCCTTGACGGCCTTGGTCTTGGTCGCGTCGAAGGACTTCAACTTGGCGCCGAAGCGCGGTGCATGGGCCACGACCGCGGTCAGCATGCCGGGCAGGTGCACGTCTTGAGTGAAGTGCGCCTTGCCGTTGATCTTGTCGGCCGTGTCCTTGCGCGGCGCCACCTTGCCGACGAGCTTGAACGTTTCCGGGGCCTTGAGCTTGACCTCGGTCGGAACGGGTTGCCGGGAGGCCACTTGCGCGAGTTGACCGAAGCTCGCCTTGCGCCTGGAGCGTTCGTGCATCACGACGCCCTCGCTCACACGGATCTCGTCGGCCGGCACTTGCCATTGCTTGGACGCCGCGGCAACCAGCATCGCGCGCGCCGAAGCGCCGGCCGTGCGCAGTTGGTCCCATGAATTGGCAATCGCAGTGCTGCCGCCGGTGCCTTGCGTCGGTCCCCAGAACAGGTTGTTGTAGCGCTTGGTGTCGGCCGGTGCGCCTTCGACCCGCACTTGCGACCACCCGGCGTCCAATTCTTCGGCCACGATGGTGGCGAGCCCCGTGTATGTGCCTTGCCCCATTTCGAGATGCTTGGAGATCACCGTCACCGTGTTGTCCGTGCCGATGCGCAAGAAGGCATTGGGTTCAAACGCGCGGGAAGCCGTCGTTGCGGCACTGGCCGCCGCGCCGGAGGTTTGCGGCAGATAGACCGCGAGCGTCAATCCGGCGGCGCTTTGCAGGAAGCGCCGACGGCTTTCGTTTTCGATACGAATGGTGTTCGTCATGGCGTTCCTCCGATCAAGCCAAGGTCTTTGCCGCTTCATGGATGGCGGCGCGGATGCGCACATAGGTGCCGCACCGGCACACGTTGCCGGTCATGGCGTCGTCGATGTCGGCATCGGTGGGTTGACGGTTCTTTTCCAGCAAGGCCACGGCACTCATGATCTGACCCGACTGGCAATAGCCGCATTGCACGACATCGAGGCGTCGCCAGACTTCCTGCACCGCGCGCGCGACACGCCCGCGGTCGACGCCTTCGATCGTGACGACCTTCTTGCCCGTTGCCGCAGAAACCGGCGTGCTGCACGACCGTACTGCCACGCCGTCCAGATGCACCGTGCAAGCGCCGCACAGTCCGGCGCCGCAGCCGTATTTGGTGCCCGTGAGTTGCAGCGTGTCGCGCAAAACCCAAAGCAGTGGGGTATCGGGTTCGGCATCGACGCGGACCGCCTTGCCGTTGATGTTGAGCGCGACCATGGCACCTCCTGGCATGTCAGAAGAGAACGGATGTGCATTCTCTTGGCAGGCAAGCCGCGGCGGATAGCACGATCCTGTCGAATTCTTGCCTGTTTCTGTTCGAGCGACGACGGATATGCAAGTGAATCTCCGGTCTGAATTACCATCGCTGCCGGCAGGAGGAGGGGGCGATGACGCAGAACGCGAAGGCGGGAGATCACGAGGTCGATGCCATCGAGGCCGTGCGCGCGTCTTTGGCCGAGTGCGTTGCCCGATGGACCGAAGGCGTCAATCAGTTCGCCACCGCCATTCCGAATCTGACCTTCTTTCGGCGCGAAGCGCCGACCGAACCCACGAGTTGCCTGGTCGAGCCCAGTGTCGCGCTGGTGGTCCAAGGCGCGAAACGCGCTCTGTTGGGCGAGGACACCTACCGCTATGACATCCATCGATTTCTGATCACCTCGCTCGATCTGCCCGCGGTGATGCAGATCATCGACGCCAGTCCCGAGAAGCCCTACTTGGGGTTGGCGCTCAAGCTCGACCTGCGTGTCGTGGCGGAGCTGATGGTGCAGGGCAGATTGACGCCGCCGCGTGACTTCGCGTCCGGCCGAGGGATGGTGCTGGGCGCGACCACCCTGCCCATGCTCAGCGCGTTCAATCGTTTGTTGGCCTTGCTCGATGAGCCGGGCGCGATCCCCGTGCTGGCGCCGCTCATTCAGCGCGAGATCCACTATCGGCTGCTCGTGAGCGACCAGGGCGCTCGGCTATGGCAGATCGCGTCGGCGGGCAGCCAGAGCCACCGCATCGCGCGCGCCATCGACTGGCTCAAATCCAATTTTTCGCAGCCGTTGCGCATCGACGAACTTGCGGCAGGCGTGCAGATGAGCGCCTCGGCTTTCCATCATCACTTTCGGCTGCTGACCGCCATGAGCCCGTTGCAGTACCAAAAGTGGTTGCGTCTGAACGAGGCGCGGCGCTTGATGCTTTCCGAGCATCTCGATGCGTCGACCGCAGCGTTCCAGGTCGGCTATGAAAGCTCTTCGCAATTCAGCCGCGAGTACAGCCGGCAATTCGGCGCTCCGCCGCGTCGCGATGTCGAAGGATTGCGGCGGTTGTCGGGGATCGGCGGGGCGGCGTCCGACGATGTTGCGGTTGTCTCCTGATCGAGCCAATCAAGGCTTATCTATTAGTTGACATAATATACATTGTGCAAGTCATGATGCGCCTCATAATACCTAACAATCAACATCATGTATTCATCTTAATTGATTGAATAATTGAAAGAAATTGTCGTATGTTGTGCGCGCAATCATCTGCGTATCCACCTCTTTCACTTTGGCAATCTCGCCAGCGATGAAAGGCACATAAGACGGCTCGTTGAGCTTGCCGCGATGCGGCGCGGGCGCGAGATACGGCGCATCGGTTTCGATCAGCAAACGGTCCAGCGGTACCTGGCGCGCCACTTCGCGGAGCGCGGCGGCGTTCTTAAAGGTCACGATCCCCGAGAACGAAATGTAAAAGCCCAGATCGAGCGCGGCCTTGGCGGTCTCCCAATCCTCGGTGAAGCAATGCATGACGCCGCCCGGACCGCCGTCGACCGGACCCGCCGCCTCTTCGCGCATCAGTCTCAAGGTGTCGGCAGCGGCGTTGCGGGTGTGGATGACCAGCGGCTTGCCGCACGCGCGCGCGGCGCGAATGTGCACGCGAAAGCGCTCGCGCTGCCAGTCGAGATCGCCCGGCACCGCTTCCTTGTGCCAGTAGTAATCGAGCCCGGTTTCGCCGATGCCCAGGACTTTCGGGTGCTGAGCCAGCTCGCACAAGCGCGCGACGCTGGGCTCGGCTGCCTGCGCGTCTTCGGGATGCACGCCGACGGTGGCGTACAGATTGGCGCGATCGGCCACCAGATCGAGCAAGCCCGGAAAACTCTCCAGGCTCACGTTG
Organism: uncultured Burkholderiaceae bacterium; assembly: GCA_964448945.1. Lineage (GTDB taxonomy): Bacteria > Pseudomonadota > Gammaproteobacteria > Burkholderiales > Burkholderiaceae_E > CAXBRX01. Next base: position 17,281 of record CAYUYC010000010.1, on the reverse strand, counting down.
ATGCTCAGCGCATGTGTGACCTGCGCCGCGCGCATCCGGTCCAGCACCGCGGGCAATTGCGCCGCAAGCTCGGCCGAATCGAGATGGCAATGCGAATCGATGTACATGGGATGGCGGACCAGTCCGGCCGCGGGAAGTTCAGGTCAGGGCACCAACCGGCGCCCGAGGATCAGGACGTCGCGTTCGATGCCGTCGAGTTCGGTGACCCGTTCGAGGTCGCCCCAGGTCGTGAACCCGAACTTCTTGAACAAGGCGATGCTCGCGGTGTTGTGGCCGAAGACGAGCGCGATCAGGGTGTGCACATCGACGCGCGGCGCAAAGTCGATCGCTTGACGCAGCAGATAGCTGCCCAGCCCTCGCCCGCGCATGGTGGCATGGCAATAGATGCTGATTTCGGCGGTATGCCGATAGGCGGCGCGCTCGTGAAAATCCGACAGCGTCATCCAGCCGAGGATCGAGGCTTCGGGCCGGGTCGTGGAAACGCCGTCGCGCGAAGCGGTCAGCGGTTCGACCACCCAGATCGGACGCTCGCGGCGCTGATGGGCGCGGAACCAATCGAAGCGCGATTCGACCGAGACGGGTTCCAGGTCGGCGGTCACCTGCCGCGACGCCACGGTCGAGTTGTAGATGTCGACGATCGCAGGAAGATCAGCCGGCTCGGCCAGGCGCAACGAGTACATGCGTCAAAGGGTGTGCGTGGGTCGCGTGGATTTGAGCGCGCCGGCCAGCACGGTCTCGATCTTCTGGCGCGCGATCACCCCGGATTCGTCGCCCGGAAAGGCCACGCCGATGCCTTGGGTCTTGTTGCCGTGCGAACCTGCCGGCGTGATCCAGGCCACCTTGCCTGCGATGGGCAGCTTGGTCGGATCGTCCATCAAGGTGAGCAGCAAATAGACGTCGTCGCCGATCTTGTAGGAACGCGTGGTCGGCACGAAGATGCCGCCGTTCTTCAAAAAGGGCATGTAGGCCGCGTACAGCGCGGCTTTTTCTTTGATCGCCAGCGAGAGCACGGAAGGCCGTGCCGCCACCTTCTCGGCGCCACCTCCCGGCAGAACGTCATTGCTCATGGCTTCTCCAGCGCGGTGCTAATAGGATCGGTTGTTCGGGTCGAACAACGCGCGAAAGCGCAACAAGCAATCCTCAAGAAATAGCTGCGCATTGACCGGGTGACCCGCTTGGCGCGCGGCATCGGACAGCCACGCATAAAACCCCGTCAGACGCGCCACAGGCAGCGCCGCAAGACGATGCAACCCGTCCGGGGCGCTCGGATGATACCCGATGGTCTGCGTCAAACGCAGTCGGATTGCGTCATGCATCCAACGCTGCAGCCATCCGATGACGACGCGCAAATCCACGGTGCGCGGTGTTCCGGCTTGCGCTTCACGGTCTTGGCGTTTGATCTCGGATTCGAGTGCGCGCGCGACCGCCACCGCATCGATCTGGGCGCCTTGCGCCAATGCGCGGGCAAATTCCGTATGCGTCGTCCAGTACTCACCGCGCGCCAATTCGGCCGCCTTGACCGGCGCGCCACCGAGCAAGGCGAGTTGTTCTTCGGTGGCCGCGCCCTCTTGCGACAGCCATTCGAGCGCCACGGTGCGATCCGGAATCGGCATCGCCACGACCTGGCAACGCGAGGTGATGGTCGGCAGCAGACGATGCGGCGCGTCGCTGACCAACAGAAAGATCACGCCCGACCCCGGTTCCTCGAGCGTCTTCAGCAAGGCATTGGCGGCGACCGCATTCATGGCGTCGGCCGGATAGGCGACCACCACGCGCAATCCGCCGCGATGCGCGGCCACCGACAACGCGGCACTCAATGCGCGGACCTGCGCGACCGAAATCTCGCCGCTGGCCTTGGTCTTGGAGGCGCCGGCTTCGGGTGTGTCGCCCTCGCCTTCGGATGGCGGCGCATCGTCTTCGGCCGCCACGCCTTCTGCGATCGCGACCAAGGGCGAACGAAGCAAATGCAAGTCCGGGTGGCTGCCGGCAGCCAACAAGCGGCACGACACGCATTCGCCGCAGGCCTGTCCTGCGGGAGTGCGCTGCTCGCACAACAGGTAGTGGGCAAACGCGCGCGCAAACTGCCGTTTGCCCGTACCGCCCGGCCCCGAGAACAACAAGGCATGCGACAACCGCGCTTGCTCGACGCGCTGGACGAGTTGCGACCAAGTGTCGGATTGCCAAGGAAACATCATATTTAAAATCATCAACTTATGATGTTTTGTTGAAGCAATACGCGAATATCTTCGATCGATTGCGCGGCATCGATCACCAGGATGCGCCGCGGGTCTTCGTGGGCTCGCGCCAAATAGGCGGCGCGTGTGCGCTCATGAAAACTGCGGGCCTCGGCCTCGAATTTGTCTGCGTCGCGCACCGCGATCCGGCGGCTTTCCGCGATGCGCGGATCGAGGTCGAACAAGAAGGTCCGATCCGGCTGTATCGACGCGTGGGTGAACCGCTCGAGCAGCGCCAGCCGATCCGGCGCCACACCGCGTCCGCCGCATTGATAGGCATAGCTCGCATCGGTGAACCGATCGCACACCACCCAATCGCCGCGCGCCAGTGCGGGTTCGATGACTTGCGCGAGATGTTCCCGACGCGCCGCGAACATGAGCAAGGCCTCGGTGTCGCCGTGCATGGGCTGGTCGAGCAAGATGGCGCGCAAGGTCTCGCCCAGCGGCGTGCCGCCGGGCTCGCGGGTGACGACCACGCGATCGTGACCGATTTTTTCGCGCACGCGATCGGCAAACCAGTTGACGTGCGTGCTCTTGCCCGCGCCGTCGATGCCTTCAAACGTGATGAAGCGGCCTCGCGGCGGCTGATGGATGACTGTCACTGGCGACGTTGGAATTTATTGACCGCGCGATTATGCGCGTCGAGGGTGCTTGAAAATTCGCTCGTGCCGTCACCGCGCGCGACGAAGTACAAGGCGTCGGTCGGATCGGGATTGACGACGGCATCGAGCGATGCCTTGCCCGGCAAGGCGATCGGCGTCGGCGGCAAACCCACGCGCGTGTAGGTGTTGAACGGGGTGTCGGCCACCAGATCGCGCCGCCTCAGATTGCCGTCGAAGCGCTCGCCCATGCCATAGATCACGGTCGGGTCGGTCTGCAGCAGCATGCCTGTGCGCAGCCGATTGATGAAGACCGCGGCGACCTTGCGCCGGTCTTCCGGGTGTCCGGTTTCCTTTTCGACGATGCTCGCAAGGATCAGGGCCTCTTCCGCCGATGCCAGCGGCAACGGTTGCACCCGCGCCTCCCATGCTGCGTCGACCGCGCGGCGCATCGCATCGAAAGCTTGCCGGAACAGCGCGAGATCGCTCGAACCTTTGGCAAACCGGTAGGTGTCGGGGAAGAACCGGCCTTCGGGTGCAACGCCAGGCGCGCCCAATTCGGCCATCAATTGTTCGTCGGTCATGCCGCCGGCTTCCTGGCGCAAATCGGGCGAGGCGCGAACCGCCGCGCGCATTTGAGCGAAGGTCCAGCCTTCGACCACGGTCAGGGTGGACGTGACCACATCGCCACGCGCCAGCTTGCTGACGAGATTGAGCGGTGTCGTTCCGGGCTCGATGGTGTAGGTGCCGGCGCGCATGCGCGACCCATTGCCGGTGATCCGGGCAAGCAGCATGAAGGGCAGCACATCGATGCTGGTGGTCGCGGAAACCCGTCGCGCCACTTCGCGCAGATGTGCGCCTTGCGGCACTTCCAGCAATTGGGTCTGGGTCACCGCGGGCATCGGGCGCTGCATCCACCAGACGAATGCCCCGCCCAGGACCACGCCCACCACGAGCACCAAGGACAACAGACGACGAAGAAATTGCAGCATGACGACGTAAATGCCCCACAGATCGAACGCCCTGCACGGCCGGGCCGGTCGCTATGATAAGCGGGCCGCCAATCGCAGCGCCTTTACCGCGCAAGTTCGCAACACCTCCACTCAGACGAAACCAAATGAACAGCTCGACCTTCTTTTCGACACTCGATCCTGACCGATCGACCACCGCCGAGGGCGTCGTACAGCTCACGCCCACCGGCATCGCCGTGGGATCGAAGCCGCTCGTCGCGCCGCTGCCCCAGCTTGGTTTCATCACCGTACAAGGGGCCGACGCCGCGACTTTCCTGCATGGGCAATTGAGCAACGAAGTTCAGCGGCAGCCCTTGGATCAGGCGCAATTGAGCGCGTATTGCACGGCCAAGGGACGCATGCTCGCGTCCTTCGTGCAATGGCAGGATCGCCGCGACGGCGCTGCGGCGATCACGCTGGCGTTGAGCAAGGAACTCGCCGCCGCCATCGCCAAACGTCTGGGCATGTTCGTGTTGCGTGCCAAGGCGACGGTATCCGATGCGAGCGACGCCTGGGTCGCGTTCGGATGGATCGGCGACCCGGCGGACTTTCCTGCGCTGTCGCCCGACGCGACGCTGCCCGATGCGGTCTGGGCGCGTGCCGCAGGCCCGGAACTCACCGTCATCCGTGTTCCGCCGGTGGCCGATCGCGCACGCGCGCTGATCGTCGTTCCCGCCGCCGGTGCGCCAAGCGTCTGGGCCGCATTGAGCGCCGCCGCAACCGCAGTCGCGCCGCAGGTCTGGCAACTCACGGAGATCCACGCCGGTCTGCCCCGCATCGTGGCGGCCAACCAAGAGCAGTTCGTGCCGCAAATGATCAATTTCGAGATTCTCGGCGGGGTGAATTTCAAGAAGGGGTGCTATCCCGGGCAGGAGGTCGTCGCGCGCAGCCAATACCTCGGCAAATTGCGGCGCCGGATGTTCCTGGCACGCACCGACGCCAGCGGCATCGCCGACGGCGCCGATGTTCATGCCGACGATGGCGCCGAGCCCGTGGGCCGCGTGGTCAATGCAGTCGCCAACGGCCGGGGCGGCACCGATCTGCTCGTCGAGACCACGCTGAGCGCAAGCGAAAGTCCATTGCGCGTGGGGGCTGCGGCACTGACCCTGCTTGCGCTGCCGTATACGCTGCCGGCCGAGCAAGGCGCGGCCTGACATGCGCACGCGGTCGAACGCTTCCGGCCGCCAATCGCGATTGATGCGAGGCGCCCGGCATTTCGGCGCCTTCGACATGCCGCCGGCATCGCGAGGCCCGGCGTGTGCCTGATCCTTTTCGAATGGAGCCCCACCGACCAGCGCGGCAGACGGCTGACCGTGGCGGCCAATCGCGATGAATTCCTGCATCGACCGGCGCGCGCATTGAACGAATGGCCCGGACGGCACGGCATTCTGGCCGGCGTCGATCTGGGCGCCGAACCCGGACCGACCGGCCTGCCCGGCACCTGGATGGGCATCACCACCGGCGGTCGATTCGCGGCGCTGACCAATTTTCGCGACCCGCGCGAACGTCAAACCAACGCGGCGTCGCGCGGACAATTGGTCACCAGTTTTCTGGCCAGCGATCTCCCCTGCGCCGAGTACCTGCTCGAAGTGCAAGGCCGCGGTGGCCGCTTCAACGGCTTCAACCTGCTGGTCGGCGAAATCCTGAGTCCCGATCCTCAGCTCTGGTGGTACTCCAACCGCTCGGGACGTTCGCCGATCAAACTCGGATCGGGCGTCTACGGAATCTCCAACGCGCTGCTCGACACGCCTTGGCCCAAGCTCACGCGCGGCGTTGCACGGTTCAGTTACGCCCTGGCGTCCGGGGCGACCGACGATGCCATGTTCGCGGTACTCGCCGATCGGCGTATCGCTCCGGATCACGACCTGCCCTCGACCGGTGTCACCCTGGAATGGGAGCGCCGCCTGTCGGCGATCTTCGTCGAACACGCGGGTTATGGCACCCGTGCATCGCAGGCATTGCGGGTGCAGGCCAACGGCGAAATTCACTTTCGCGAGCGCAGTTTCGATCACGGAAGCGATCATCTCGCACGATCCGACGTGCAGTTTCAACGCGTTGCGTTGATCTGACGATCGCCGGTACCACCCGACTTCACGCCTGTCGGCACGCGGTGTAGTGTTGGCCGTGCAGTCACGCCGCTTCCCGGAGTTCGACCATGTCGATCCACACGCTTGCCTTGGCACTTGCCCGCCACGCAGCATTCGCGGCGGGCGCAATGATGTTCATCGCCGGCAACGTCGGCGCGCAAACCGCATCGGACTCCGGCCTGCTCGGCATCAAATACGTGCCGGAAGCGACCGCGGTCTTCGACCTTCCTTTCGACGACCATTGGGGCATGCGTTCATCGGTCAGCGGCCTGTCGATGATCTCGTCCCAAGGACTCAAATTCGGCATCGCCGGAACCTACGGCTGGGATTTCGGCAACCGCACCCGCGTCGCGTTCGCCGCAGGCGTGACCCGGATCGAACAGCCGAGTCTGTTGCCGGGCATGACGGTGGGCGTCAATCGTCTGCAGTTCGGTGGCGGCGCGCATGGCGTCGACGCACGCGACGTCACGCTCAATCTTTCGCTCGACTGGCGCTATTCGCGCGCCCTCACGGTGTCGACCGGCCTGGATGTCAGCTATTCCCTTGCCGATCCGTTGCCGATCGATTGGCAAGGCGTGGCGCGGCCGTCGAGTTCCATCGGCTATGTCGGCCTGAAGTACCGCTTCTGACCCCGGACCGCAGGCGCACTCAGCGCAATGGGCGTCGCATCGCCACATGGGCGATGTCGGCCTCGATGAATTCTTCGCCTTCGCGCGCAAATCCGAAACGTTCGTAGAACCCGGCCGCATGGGTCTGGGCATTGAGCACCACGCTCGCATCGCCGCGGGCCTGCGCGCGCTCGATCAACGCGAGCAAGACCGCCGAGCCCACGCCGGTGCCGCGGGCGCGCGCCAGCACTGCCATGCGCCCGATATGTCCGTCGGGCAGCAAGCGCCCGGTCGCCACCGGCGCGCCGTGCGCGTCGCGCGCCACGGCATGGAGGCAGACCGGATCGTATTCGTCCCATTCGAGTTCGACCGGCACGCCCTGTTCTTCCACGAACACCGCATAGCGGATCGCGCGCGCATCGTCGCGCAGTGTCTCCCAAGGGCCGATGTCGATCTGCATTGCCTCGCTCCTGTTGGTGCCGTGTTCAGTCCACGCGCCAGGCTGCGCGCAAGGCCGCGACCGCATCGTCATGCGCGCGCGCCGCGTTGGCGACGAATCCGCCCATGTTGAAGAAGGTATGCACCATGCCCGCGTACAGGCGGATGTCGGTCGGGATTCCCGCTGCTTGCAAGGCGCGCCCATAGGCCACGCCTTCGTCGACCAGCGGGTCGAATTCGGCCACCGCGATCCAGGCCGGCGCCACGCCGGCCAGTGAGGGCGCGAGCAAGGGCGCAAAGCGCCAATCCTCGCGATCGGCGGGCTGGCCGATGTATTGGTCGAAGAACCAGAGAATCGTCTCGCGCGTGAGCAGATGGGCGTCGCCGTAGGCGAAATGCGATGCGGTGTCCTGATGCGCGCAAGTGCCCGGATAGATCAGCAATTGCAGCGCGAGCGGCAACCCGGCATCGCGCGCCGCGATCGCGCAGGCAGCGGCCAGCGTGCCGCCCGCAGAATCGCCGCCGACCGCGAGCCGATCGGGATCGAGTCCGTGCGCGTGCGCATGCTCGTGCGCCCAGCGCAGCACCGCAAATGCATCTTCGAATGCCGCCGGAAACTTGTGCTCGGGCGCGAGCCGGTAATCGACCGACAGGACCGCGCATTCGACGCGATCGCAGAACATGCGCGCGATCGCATCGACGGTTTCGGACGACCCGACGGTAAAACCGCCGCCATGCATGAAGACCAGCGCCGGCAAGGGGTGGGCCCAGCTCGGCTCGCGCGGCAGATACATGCGCACCGGCACTTCGTACCCGTCCACGCCGGGGATGACGATCTGTTCGACGCGGTGCACCGGACACGGCGCAATGTCGAGGATGGGCGCGGCGCGCTCGTAATGTGCGCGGGCGTCGACGGGATTCATCGACGGGTAATGCGGCCGGCGCGCCTTGGCGATCATCTGCAGCACCGCGCGCACATCGGGATCGAGTTCGCCGGTCGCACCGAGGTCGGCATGGCGCACGGATGGGGAAGCGCTTGACTGCATGAGATCGAGGGCCTGAATGAAGAGCGCGATCAACGCCGACCGAAATCGGCGCGCCGCAATAGCTTGAAGGTGCCGTGCGCCCGCGCGATCACGTCGCCGTGGACGTCGACGACTTCGGCGTCGCAAAACGCCAGGGTACGCGAGGCTTGCGCGCAATGCCCGAACGCGCGCAGCGTGCCCTGCCCCGGCTGCATGAACTGCACGCTCATGTCGACGGTGACGGCGCCGTGCGCGTTCGCATCGGTCGAACGCGCCGCGAGGCTCATCGCGACGTCGAGCAAGGTCATGAGCACGCCGCCGTGCACCGCGCCCCAGGTATTGGCGAGTGTCGGCGTCGCATCAAGCACGATCTCGGCACGGGCATCGGCCGCTTGCACGATGCGCGCGCCCAGGCTGGCGAGAAACGGGCTGGCCGCGGGCAAGGCCGGCGGCGCAGCGGATCGATCGTCGTTCATGTCGTGGTCCATTCCGCCAACGCGGGTTCGTGCGGCGCGGGAACGCCGCAATAGCGCGGCTCGCCCGCCCCCAGCAACAGCCAATGCGTGGCGCGTGCGCCCAGGCGCGCATGGTCGCGGTCGGCACACACCACCATCACGCCCGCAGCGCGCGCATCGTCGATCAAGGCGTCGACGGCGGCGCACATCGGTTCGGCAAGGCCTTCATAAGGCTCATCCAGCAACAGCAGGCGCGATGCGCCCAGCGCCGCGCGGGCGATCGCGAGCAGTTTTTGCTCGCCGCCCGACAATCTGCCCGCCGCAACACCGGCGCGCGGCAGCAAGGGTGCAAAACGCGCGAGCAACGCGTCGGCGGTGCACCACGCGGCGCGCGGGGCGATCACCCGCAGGTTCTCGCGCGTGCTCAAGGTCGGAAAGACATCGCGTGTGTCGGGCGCGTAGCCCACGCCCAGGCGCGCGATCTCCCACGACGGCAGCGCGCCGAGCGCCCGGCCGTCGAGCCGCATGCTGCCGTGCGTGGCGGCCAGGCCCATCAAGGCGCGCAACAAGGTCGAACGCCCGCTGCCGTTGCGCCCGAAGACGAGCGCCAATTCACCGGGGCGCAGGCGCAAGCTCACCTCGCGCAGCGCATCGCCCGCGCCATAACCGGCGGCCAGATGATCGAGTTCAAGCATCGGCATGCACCCGGCCGTCACGCAGATGAAACGCATGCTCGGCAAACGCCGACGCCAGGCGTCGATCGTGTTCGACGATGAGCACCGTCTGGCCTTGCGTGTAATCGGCCAGGCGTTCGAACAACTCGCCGGCATCGTGGCGCGACAGCCCTGCCGATGGTTCGTCGAGCAACATCACCCGCGCCCACCCGGCAAACGCCAAGGCCAGATCGAGCAAGCGCCGCTCGGCGTGCGACAACTGCGCGGGTTTGGCTTCGAGCCGCTCGTGCAAGCCCCAGCGCTGCGCCAGTTGTTGGACATCTACATCCCATTCGTCGGTGCCGACGCGGCCCAGTCCGAGCGCCGTGCGCGGCTCGCGCCGCACCCGCACCGCCGCCGCGAGCTGCGCATGCACGCTATGGTCGGCGAACACATTGGGCATCTGCCAACTGCGCGCGATGCCCAGGCGCGCGCGCATCGGCATCGATGCGTATTCGATCGCGATACCGTCGTAGAGCAACTGGCCGGCGCTGGCGCGCTGCGCGCCTGCGATCAGATCGAGCAAGGTCGATTTGCCCGCACCATTGGGACCGGCGAGCCAGTTGCGCGTGCCCGGTTCGAGCACCAGATCGACCGCGCGCAAGACTTCGAGCGCGCCATAACGCTTGGCCAGGCCGCGCAATTCGATGCGCGCGCCGATCACGCCGGCCTCCGCGGCCGCCAGGCGGCGATGCCGCCCGGCTGGACCAGCACGACGAGGACGAACAAGGCGCCATAGCCCAACTGCCACGACGCCCAATGCAGACCGAGCACATTGGCGAACAGCACATGCACGGCGGCGCCGATCGCCGCGCCCCAGGGCGAGGCGATGCCGCCGATCAGGACCGCAATCATCAAGGTGAGCGAGCGTTGCGTGGAGAAGACCTCGGGCGTCGCGACCTCGAACTGCAAGGCCAGCAAGGCACCGGCCACGCCCGCCCCCAAGCCGGCGCAGACCAGCGCGCGCCGCCGCACCTGGGCGGGCCGCAAACCCAATGCCTGGGCACGCAACGGGTTGTCGCGCACCAGACGCATCGATGCGCCCAGGGCGCTGCGCTCCACGAGCGCAAACCAGACCAGGCCCAGCGCCACCCAGATCGCCAGCAAGGGGCTCAGCGCTTCGGGCGAGGCAAACCCGAAGCCGCCGCGCGCGAACTGCCCGAGCGCGCGATCCGCCCCCAGCCCGGCTTCGCCGCCAAACCATGCGGCCGACGATTGCGCGAGCAAATGCACGAGTTCGCACAAGCCGAAACTCAGCATCGCAAACGCGGTGGCGCGTGTGCGCCCCGCCACCAGACCGGCCACGGCGGCGGCGAGCGCGCCCGCCAACGCCCCGGCGACCGGCACCAGTGCCAGCCATGCGCCGCCGGCCTCGGTGCCGAGCGCGCGCATGGTCCACACCGCCGCATATGCGCCTGCGCCGAGAAAGATCGCGTGCCCGAAGCTGTACCAGCCCACCTGCGCCGCCAGCGATTGCCATGCCCGGCACGCGAGCCATAGCGCGAGGAACTGCCCGATCAGGGTGGTCGCATCGGCGCCGGTCCCCATGCCCGCCGCACCGATCGCCAAGGCCAACACCGGCGCTGCGCCGGCCGGCCAGACGCGCAGGATCGTCATTCGCGCTGCCCCAGCAAACCCGTGGGCCGCAGTGCGAGCACCACCACCATCGCGAGGTAAGGCAAGGCCGCGGCCAGACGCGCCACCGGCACGCCGCCGATCGATGCCGATGACGCGGCGCTGAATACGAGCAAGGCCGCCACCAGCATGGCCGCGACGAATGCGCCGCCCAGACTGCCCAGGCCGCCGATGACGATGATCACGAAGCCCAGACCGGTCACGCTGACCGCCATGCCGGGCTCGATCACGAACAGATTGCCGCCGAGCACACCGGCCAGACCGGCCAGGGCGCAGCTCGCGCCGAACACCAGCGCATGCACGCGCGGCAAGGCGACGCCGAGCGCCCCCACCATCGGCGCATGGGTGAGCGCGGCACGCAGCACCAGACCTACACGCGTGGCGCGCATCAGCACCGCCAGCGCCACGAGCACGCCCAGCGCAATGCCGGCGGCCGCCAGACGCAAGGCGTTGATCTGCACCCCGAACACCTCGACCGCGCCGTCCGCGAGCGCCACCGGCGCATACGGATCGAGCACATGGCGGCCCCACATCAGCGGAATCGCTTCGGTCAGCACATAGCCGATGCCGCAGGTGGCCAGCAGCTCGGGCAGATGCCCGCGCGGACGCACGCGCTGCAAGGCGAAACGTTCGATCGCGACACCCAGAACGCCCACCGCGATCGGTGCGAGCAGCAAGGCCCACCAAAAGCCCAGACCTTGCGCGATCTGCCAACCCAGATAGGCGCCGAGCGCATACAAGGCGCCATGCGCAAAGCTGAGCACACCCATGAGCCCGAAGGCGACCGTGAGCCCCGATGCCAGCAGGAACAGCAGCAGTCCCAGGGTCAGCGCGTTGAGCGCATTGACGACGAACCAGTCCATCGGCCGGGTCGCGCGCTCAGTCGTCGACGGGCACGATGCCCGGGAACAGCACGTCGGTGTAGCCGAAGCGCGAGAAATCGCGCACCCGCATCGGATACAGCACGCCGATCAGGTGGTCGCATTCATGCTGGACCACGCGGGCATGGAAGTCGGCGACCGTGCGGTCGATCGGATCGCCATGCACATCGAAGCCGCGATAGCGCAAATGCCTGTAGCGCGGCACCACCGCGCGCAGGCCCGGCACGCTCAGGCAGCCTTCCCAGTCCTCGACCATCTCGTCGCCGATGGGTTCGAGCGTGGGATTGACCAAGATGGTGGGCGGTACCGGCGGCGCATCGGGATAGCGCGGAATGACCTCGCCGGTGCCGAACACCACGACTTGCAGATTCACGCCGATCTGAGGCGCGGCCAGACCCGCGCCATTGGCGGCGCGCATGGTGTCGATCAGATCGACGATCAGCGCGCCGAATTCGGGCGCGTCGAAATCGGTCACAGGCTCGGCTTGGCGCAACAAGCGCGTATCGCCCATGCGCAGGATGTCTCGGATGGCCATGACGGTGGGAAAGACGAAGGCAAACCGCGATTGTGCTGCAAACCCGCAGCGCCTTCAGTGCGGCGCCTTGCCAAAGCGCGCGCGCAGCACCCAGGCCGCTGCCAGCGCCACCGCAGCGATGAAGACCGAAACCCACAACGCCGCACGCTCGCCCCATTGCGCGATCAAGGCCGCATAGACCAGCGGCGCCGCCGCCGAGACGATGAAGCTCGGTGCGAGCAAGCGCCCGACCAGGCTGCCATACACCCGCACATCGAACAGCACCAACGGCAGGCTGCCGCGGGTGATGGTGATGAGCCCATTGCCCGCGCCGTAGATGAAGGCAAACGCCACCGCGAACCCGATCCATTGGCCGCTCCACAAGCCGCCCATGAAGCACAAGGGCAGCACCGCGATCGCGGCGAGGTTGAGGTCGAGCGGATGCAGGCGCGCGCCGAAGATCAGTTCGGCCAGCCGTGCCGAGGATTGCCCGACGCCGCGCAAGGCGGCGATGGCGACCGCGGTCGTTGCGGCGAGCCCGAGACCGCCGAGCACGCCGATCATGTGGGCCGACATCGCGGAATTGAGGAAGTTGGTCGCCACCGCGATCAGGGCGTAGAGCGCGCCCGCAAGCCGTTGCGCTTGCGGCGTCTGCGCCAGCGGCGCGGGTTGACGCGCCATGCCGTCGGCGTTGGCGGCATAGCGCCCGTTCGGAATCATGAGGTGAGCGACGATGGTCAGGAGCGCAAAGCCGGCGTAGCACCAGAGCGCGCCGCGCCAACCATAGGCCTCGGCCAGGGCATGGCCGAGCGGCCAGAAGGTGGTGGATGCCAATCCGCCCGCGAGCGTGATCTGCGAGATCGGTCGGCGCGCCTGCGGCCCACCCAGGCGCGCGAGCGCGGCAAAGGCTGCGTCATACAAGGTGCAGCGCATGGCCAGCCCGAGCAGGCCCCAGGCCAGGTAGTACTGCACCAGACCATGCGCACCGGCGAGCAAGCCGCAGCCGAGGGCGGTGAGCACCGAGCCGGCCACCATCACCGGCCGGCCGCCGTGCGCATCGATGCGACGACCGACCCAGGCCGAGCACAACCCCATCATCACCAACGCGAACGAGAACCCGCCATAGATCCAGGCCGGGCTCCAGCCGAATTCGGCAGCGATCAGCGGCCCGAAACCGCCGATGAGGTAATAGCTGATGCCCCAGCAGACGATCTGCGAAAACCCCAGGGCCAGGACGACACGACGCGTGATCATGCCGTCGAGCGTATCGCAGGACGACCGCGAGGCGCGACGGATGAAGCCGTCAGCGCATGAACTCGGCACGGGATGCTGACCAATGCAATGCGCATCGGCGATATCCCGCTCACTGCGCCGGTGAGGGATCAGTGCGGTGCTGCGTCGAGCAAAACGCGCAAGCCGTCTTCATCGAGAATCGCGACGCCCAGTTCTTGCGCTTTCGCAAGCTTGCTGCCTGCTTCGGCACCGGCCACCACGTAATCGGTCTTCTTCGACACCGAGCCCGCGACTTTGCCGCCCGCCGCTTCGATGAGCGCCTTGGCGTCTTCGCGTGCAAGCGTGGGCAAGGTGCCGGTCAACACAAAGGTCTTGCCCGACATCGGCAACGGTGCCGCCGCAGTGGGTTCGTGCTCGTCCCAGGTGATGCCGACCGCGCGCAGTTGTTCGACGACCTCGCGGTTGTGCGGCTGCTGAAAGAACGTATGGATGCTCTGCGCGACGATGGGCCCGACATCGTTGACCTCGAGCAATTGCTCGACGCTCGCCTCCATCAGGCGATCGAGTCCGCCGAAATGACGCGCGAGATCCTTGGCCGTCGCCTCGCCCACATGGCGGATGCCGAGGCCGAACAAAAAGCGCGGCAGCGTCGTGCGCTTGGATTGTTCGAGTGCGTCGACGAGGTTTTGCGCGCTCTTCTCGGCCATGCGCTCGAGCGCGGCGAGCTTGGCCACGCCGAGCTTGTACAACTCGGGCAGCGTACGGATCAGGCCGGCGTCGACGAGTTGGTCGACGATCTTGTCGCCCAGTCCTTCGATGTCCATCGCGCGGCGCTGCGCGAAATGCAGCAGCGCCTGTTTGCGCTGCGCGGCGCAGAACAAGCCGCCGGTACAGCGCCAATCGGCCTCGCCTTCTTCGCGCACGATGGCGCTGCCGCAGACCGGGCACTGGTGGCCGAGATGTTCGGCCAGGCTCCAGACCGCGCTGGCCGCGGCCTGCTCGGGACGGCGATCGAGCACCACGCTCACCACCTGCGGGATCACATCGCCGGCCCGGCGCACGATCACGGTATCGCCCACGCGCACGTCGAGGCGGCGGACTTCGTCTTCGTTGTGCAAGGTCGCGTTGGTGACGGTGACGCCGCCGACGAAGACCGGCGCCAGTTTGGCCACCGGCGTGAGCTTGCCGGTGCGCCCGACCTGCACGTCGATGCCCAGCACCGCGGTCATCTGTTCCTGCGCCGGATACTTGTGCGCCACCGCCCAGCGCGGCTCGCGGGTGACGAAGCCGAGTTGGCGCTGCAGATCGAGCCGATTGACCTTGTAGACCACGCCGTCGATGTCGAAGGCCAATCCATCGCGCGCCTGCGCAATCGCGCGGTGATAGGTCACCAAGCCGTCGGCACCCTGGACCACGCGGCGGTCGGCATTGACCGAAACGCCCATCGCCGCCAGGGCATCGAGCACGCCGCCATGGGTGCCGGGCATGTCGGTCCAGCCTTGCACCTCGCCCAGGCCATAGGCAAAGAAGGACAAAGGCCGGCGCGCGGCCATCGCCGGATCGAGCTGGCGCACCGCACCGGCCGCCGCATTGCGCGGATTGACGAAGGTTTTTTCGCCACGCTCGCGCTGCTGCTCGTTGAGCCGCTCGAACGCGTCGCGCCGCATGTAGACCTCGCCGCGCACCTCGAGCACCGGAATCTCGGCGCCCAGCAAGCGCAGCGGAATCTGGCCGATGGTGCGGATGTTCTGGGTCACGTCCTCGCCGACCTCGCCGTCACCGCGCGTCGCAGCCTGCACCAGGACGCCGGCTTCGTAGCGCAGATTGATCGCCAGGCCATCGAATTTGAGTTCGACCGCGTATTCCACCGCCGGGTCGGCGTCGGTCAGTTCAAGCTCGCGCCGCACCCGCGCATCGAAGGCGATGGCGCCGCTGTCTTCGGTGTCGGTCTCGGTGCGGATCGACAACATGGGGACCGCATGGCGCACCGGCGTGAAACCGTCGAGCACCCGGCCGATCACGCGTTGCGTCGGCGAATCCGGCGTGCGCAATTCGGGGTGCGCATCCTCGAGGGCCTGAAGCTCCTGGAACAACCGGTCGTACTCGGCGTCGGTGACCTCGGGGTCGTCGAGCACGTAGTAGCGATGCGCGTGGTGATGCAGTTGTTGGCGCAACCATGCGGCACGCGCGCGCGGGTCGCCGCCTGCCGGTGCTGCGCCGAACAGATCGTGCTGCTCGGTCATCGTGGGTCAGCCCTGGTTGAACAACAGCAAGGCGCGCGGCGAGCCGGGCTCGAAGCCGGCCTCGCGGATGCGCAGGTACATGGGCTTGAGCTGGGTCTCGATGTTGGCGAGCGCCGCATCGGTGACGGGCCGGCGGTTGTCGTCGACGACCGAACCGCCCAGACGCGCAGCGAGTGCGCGCGCGATGTTGATCATGGTCGAGAACGGCTTTTCGACCTCGGGTGCGCGCGGCACGTCGAGGATGAAGGTCAGCACCGCGGTCACCACGCTGTCGGCATTGGCGCCGATCGCCACCGGCTTGCCTTGTGCATCGATCGCCTGCAGCGTGAACAGCTCGGCACCGTTGCGGCGGTAATAGGCAAAGCGTCCATCGGAACGTTGAGCGAAACCGGCTTCGACCGCCGCCTGAGCGATCTGGGTGCCGGTCCAGGTACCGCCGTTGCTGGTGATGTTGACGCCGATCTGCGCGTCCACGCCGGCGCAACGCTCATCCACGGCCTTGGCGTGCAAAAGCGCTTCGGACATGTCGGGCACATCGACTTCGACGTCGAGCGAGTTCGCGATGCGTTGCACCGCGCCGATGAACTCCGAGAACTCGACCGCGTTGAGCGGCCCCTGGCGATTGGCCAGCAACACCCCGCAATGCAGGCCGCTGAAGGCTTCGCCCGCACGCGGGACCTCGAGCCGATTGGTCTGGACATTGGTGGCGCACACCAGCACCGGCTTGGAGCCGATGACGTGCAGGCCGCTGGCCGCGGACGACAATTGTTCGCCCGGCACCGGATGATCGAAGGACAGACTCACGATGAGTTCGGTCTCGTCGTCGAAGGCCATTTCTTCGGCGCGCGGCGCCTGGGCCATCGGGGTGAGGTCGCCATCGAGTACCGGCTCGGCGCGCAGCACCGGCTCTTCGCGCGGCGAGGTCGGACGCAGCAATGCGTCTTCGTCGCCTTCGCCGAAGGCCGCGCGCGTCGCACGCGCCGCCTTGCGCTCGACCCATTTGTTGTAGGCCACGACCGCAAGGATGAGCGCCGCGCCGATGCCCAGCAGCGCGAGTTGCAATGGACTCATGCGTTGCCTCCGAAGGCGAACCGCCATGCAAAGTGGGTTGGTGTGTTCACGCGGCGACCTTTTCGCCCGGATCGACCATGCGCGCGGCCGACTCCATGTCGACCGCAACGATGCGCGACACGCCCTGCTCCTGCATGGTCACGCCGATGAGTTGCTCGGCCATCTCCATCGCGATCTTGTTGTGCGAGATGAAGAGGAACTGCGTGACCGAGGACATCTTCTTGACCATGTTGGCGAAGCGTTCGGTGTTCGCATCGTCGAGCGGTGCGTCGACCTCGTCGAGCAGACAGAACGGCGCCGGATTGAGCTGGAAGATCGCGAACACCAGCGCGATTGCGGTCAGGGCTTTTTCGCCGCCCGACAGCAGATGGATGGTGCTGTTCTTCTTGCCCGGCGGCTGGGCCATGACCTGCACGCCGGCATCGAGGATTTCTTCGCCGGTGATGATGAGCTTGGCGTCGCCGCCGCCGAACAACTCGGGAAACAAACGCCCGAAATGCGTGTTGACGTTGTCGAAGGTCTCCTTGAGCAAGGC